>DAOWEB010000074.1 GCA_030638735.1 Spirochaetaceae bacterium | reverse complement strand
TCCATACTCATATTATTATGGATGGAATGATGATGAGACCTCCAGGTTTGCAATAAAGGAATTGGAACGTCTATTTAAATCCCAGACTACACCGGAAGAGACTGCAGCTATTATAATTGAACCTGTACTTGGAGAAGGCGGATATGTAGTTCCACCCAGGGGATTTATCAAAACCTTAAGAGAAATCTGTGATAAGTACGGTATCCTTCTTATTGCCGATGAAATACAGTCCGGATTCGGAAGAACCGGAAAATATTTTGCAATAGATCATGAAGATGTTGCTCCGGATATAATGGTTATGGCGAAAGGTCTTGCCTCGGGTATGCCGCTTTCATGTATCGCCTACAAACATGACCTGGAGAAGAATTGGCTTCCGGGAAGTCATGGCGGTACTTATGGGGGAAACCCGGTATCCTGTGCGGCGGCTGTTGCAACGATTGATGTAATTTCCAATGAGAATCTGGTTACCAATGCTGCTGTAAGAGGAAAGCAATTACTGGAAGGACTGAAAACTCTAAAAAAGAAGAACGAGTGTATTGGTGATGTAAGGGGATTAGGACTTATGGCGGCTGTAGAGTTTGTCAGGGACAATAAGCCCGATCCTGAGACCACTAACGCTGTCATTGCAAAGGCTGCCGACAGAAACCTTCTCTTTTTAAGTTGCGGAACTTTTGGGAATGTTGTCAGATGGATTCCGCCTCTAATTGTTAATGAAGCTCAGATAGAAAAAGCACTGACCATATTTGAAGATGCTCTGGACAGTCTCCAGTAGAGTATTAATAGGGGGTTAAAATATGTGCTTAAGTATAAATTCAGATATATTTTCCAGCCGGGGCAATCCATTTCCTATACTGAAGCAAATTGCAGAAAAAGGGTTCAAATATATTCAATGGGTTCATCACTGGAATACTGATTTTTATTATGATAAATCTGAAATTAAAGAGATTAAAAACAGATTAGATGAATACGGCCTGATCCTTAATGATCTTCATGCAACAATGGGAATTGAAAAAAAATGGTTTTCAGAAACCGAATATCAAAGGAAGGCCGGGGTTGAGCTTGTAAAAAACAGAATTGAGATGACAGCAGCGCTTGGAGGGGATGTTATTGTACTTCATCCCTTTAATACTCCTGATCCGGACTTATATGAGATACATTATAAACAGGGAAAAAAATCATTAAATGAACTTAAAGAGGTTTGCCTGAATACAGGAGTTAAAATTGCTCTTGAAAGCCTTACATTTATGCAGACTTTAACAACAATAGAGAAATATTTTGATTATTTTAAGGATGATTTTCTTGGATTTTGCTGGGACACCGGGCATACAAATAATCTGGAACCTGAAGCAATTGATTATGCTGATAAATTTGCCAGTGAAAGGTTAATTGCACTTCATATTAACGACAATATGGGGGATGGAAGGGACCTTCACGGTCTCCCTTTTTCAGGAACTGCTGATTGGGAAAAAATTACAAAAATTATCTCAAAATCATCCTATTCTGAAAAAAAACCTTTAACTTTTGAAATACATCATAAAGAAGAAAAAACACTTGATAAATTTATAATAAATGCAAAGGAAAAAGGATCAATAATTAATGAAATGGTAAAAAACCACAGAAAACGGCAGAGTGTGTAATTAAGGTTCTATTTTTAATAATTCTTCCTTACGGCAGCATCTGCCTGAGCTTTTTCAATATGCTCCTTCATGAGTTTTTGGGCTAATTCCGAATTCTCTTTTTTTACAGCATGGAATATCTTAATGTGGTCCTCTAAACCTTTTTTCGGTTGACCTTTAAGTTTTAAAGTTGTCTGCCTGGTTTTGACAAGAAGACCTTTAGCCATTAAAAGCATCTTCTCAAACACACTGTTTTTGGATGCTGCTGCGAGGGCATCATGAAAAGCAGTGTCACCTTCAATCCCGATTCCCCCATTTTTAATATCCTCTCTCATTAAATCTATACTGCTTTCAATCATTGCCAGATCTTCTTCGGTTCTGCGCAAAGCTGCAAGTCTGGCTATTTCAGTCTCAAGAATTCTACGAAATTCAAACATTTCAATAATAAGTTCTTTTTCATTTCCCAGAATTTCAGAAAAAGGATTGATAAGAGCATCAATTGAAATCTTTTTTACAAAGGTCCCTCCACCAACTCCAACCCTGGAATCAAGAAAACCCAGGGTCTCCAGAACACGAAGAGCTTCCCTGATTGAAGCCCGGCTGACCTGAAATAATTCTGACAACTCTCTTTCACTCGGAAGCTGATCACCGGTTTTATAGGTGCCGTCAATAATCATGGATTGAAGCTTCTTAAGTACCTCTTCTGATAATCGACGTTTTTTTATCGGCTTAATTTTATTATCCATATTTCAGGTAATCCTTTTTATATTGATTCTATTGCTTCTTCAAAAGCAGTATTAATCATTTCGATGGGTACTTTTTTAATATACCCCCCCTTCTGCATTGATTCTACAAGGTTTCTGGAATAGCTGATCTCTTCCTCTGCCTTTTTAAAAACCTCATCTCTTGTCATTATTACTCTTGCAAGTCCCTCTTTTATCGCCTGCATAGCGACATCCGCGGCCTCATAGGGGAAAACTCCCGGTTCTTCCATTGTCGCAATTATATTGTCCGGTGTTATCCCCCTTTCCTCCGCATATTTAGCAAGTGATTTTGCTGCCGCTATTGCCATTCCATCAGAGATCTTTTTTGCCCTGACAAGCAAGGCACCCTTCAAAATACCAGGAAACCCAACAGAATTATTAACCTGATTCGGAAAATCTCCTCTGCCTGTTGCAACAATAAATGCCCCGGCAGCTTTGGCAGCATAAGGATAAATTTCCGGGATCGGATTCGCACATGCAAAAACAATAGATTTTGAAGCCATTCTTTTTATATCGACCGGAGAAACCGTATCCGGACCTTGTCTGGAAAGTGCAATAAGAACATCCGCCCCGGTCATAGCTTCACTGAATGTTTCAATTTTACCTGGATTCGTTTTCTGACAGAGTTCCCACTTTCGGTAAAAGCGTTTGTCTTCTTCAATATCTTTACGGTCTCTATTAAGAGAACCCTTTGAATCGAACATAATAACATTTGCAGGGTCAGCCCCTGCAGTAATTATAAACCTCGCTATAGTTGTATTCGCAGCCCCGGCTCCTAATAATACAATCTTTACAGTTTCGAGTTTTTTATCAGCCAGTTTAACAGCATTTATCAGACCGGCAAGGGTCACACATGCAGTTCCCTGTGCATCATCATGCCATACAGGAATATCACATTCTTCCCGCAGTGTATCAAGCACTTTATAGCAGTTCGGCTGTGATATATCCTCAAGATTGATTGCTCCGAAACTGGGCTGAACCATCTTTACAAATTCTATTATTTTATCAGGATCATGCTCACCCCTGCTGTTTCTACTGTCAATACAAAGGGCTGTAGCATCAACACCCCCAAGGTACTTCATCAAAAAAGCCTTTCCTTCCATAACCCCAAGTCCTCCGGGTGGTGTACAGTCCCCGTCACCAAGGACCCTGGTTGAATCGCTTACAAC
>DAOWEB010000158.1 GCA_030638735.1 Spirochaetaceae bacterium | reverse complement strand
GGCTCATGGTGCTGAACCAATTTTTGACCGCTGGGGGCATGCACAGCACCATACCCATACCTATTTCCCTCAATTGGATCCGGAATCTATCGGTCCCCGTCCTGTGAAGCTTTCCAATTTTTTCCTTCCCTTTATTGGGATTGGAATTATAAAGCCTTTTCCCATTATCAAACATGCGCTTGGAATAATTGATGATTATACAAAAGAACTTGTTCCTGGAACAGACTGGAAAAAAATGATCTGGAGTTCCAGGTTGTGGCTTTTGGGATATGTGCTTATTATAACCGCATCTCTCTATTATCATTCTATTCTGCCTCTGGTCTATACTCTCTTTGCCCGGTTTTACGGGGCATTTATCCCAACAATGTTGAACCAGACTCAACATGTCGGCCTGGAACAAGATGTTTATGATCACAGGCTTATTACACGGAATGTGAAGTTAAATCCTGTTCTGTCATTTATTTACTGGAATATGGAACATCATATTGAACATCATATGTTTCCAGGTGTGCCATTCTATGCCCTGTCAAAACTGAATGTACTTTTGAAAGATCAGCTTCCAGCTCCGTACAATAATATCTGGACAGCATATAAAGAGATTATACCTACAATTTTAAGACAGCAGAAGGACTCCGGTTTTCACATAACACCAATATTGCCTGAAGACTATAAGGATGACAGTAAGAAAGGTGATCATAAGGAAAAAACCAAGTCTGATAATAAAGATACTTCGAATGTTGTTATTGAAGGTTCAACAAAGTGGATTCCTGCTTTGGAAGCTGATAATCTGTCTATGAATGATATAGCTCCATTCAAATATGAAGATATCAATTATGCCATATACCGACTGGAAGACGGCTACTATGCGAGTTCCGGTAAATGTACACATGCCGGAGCATTACTGGCAAAAGGCCTGGTTATAGATGAACGAATTGAATGTCCTGCTCATCAGGGTAGGTTTGATATCCGTTCAGGAAAGGCGACTCATTCACCGGCAAGTGACTACCTTGTAACCTATCCGACAAGGGTGCAGGATGGACTGGTTTTTATTGGGTTATCGAAGAAATAGTTAAAATCCACGAATTTTTCGTACTTCATCTACCATTATCTGGAAATTTTCAGGTGGTACATAATCAGCTATCTGGTTGCCGGAACCTATGGCAATACCCCTGGATCCCATCAGTGGTTCAATATTTGTTCTTATATATTTTCTTAAATCTTTCTCTGAACTACGACAGATTACATCCATATCCAGTCCCCCAAAATTCCCGATCCTGTCTCCGTA
Source organism: Spirochaetaceae bacterium (assembly GCA_030638735.1). GTDB lineage: Bacteria > Spirochaetota > Spirochaetia > B11-G9 > B11-G9 > JAJRQE01. Next base: position 4,880 of record DAOWEB010000158.1, on the reverse strand, counting down.
ATCTTCTACCCATTTGCTGAAGGGTGCAATGGCATCTTCATTGGAGTGTTTTGCATCTATTCCTGTCGTTTCTATTATCTCTTCCATAACATTAAAAATATGTCCGCAGGAGTGAAGCAGGAATGGTATATCCCGGGATTTGACTTCACTGATTATTTTTTTGTACTGAGGTATAATATGCTTACTTATTACATCTGGGTTTAAAAGAGTCGAACTCTTAAATCCCAGGTCATCTCCGAATCTGCCAACTGCAAGTATATCACTGTATTTATCCAGAAAGTGTATCCATATGGTATTGAGTGCATCTCCAACCTTTGTCCATAGGTCTGTAAAAAGTTCCGGATCATCCATTTCAAGATAGGCGAGGTCAGTGAAAGGTACAAAATCCTGAATTGATTCAAATATCCCATTCCCGACTCCTCCTACGATTTTCATTCCTTCAGGAAGGGTATTGCGGATTGCATTGAAATATATATCGAATTTTTGGAAGTAGTTATCAGTTAAAAATTCCCATGGATAGGTTTCAAAATCTTTTCTGGTATTAGTAATACTTCCAGCCTGTCCTGTTAATCCCTTTCCTCCCTGGACAATTTCTGTAAAACATCCTTCAAATGAGTATGTGTCGTAACCATGTTCAATGTGAAATTCTGCGATCAATTTAAATAACTCATCCAGAGTTTTTGGATCCCTGCTTTCATACATAACGTGCAGATCTTTTTCTATAATTGCTCCGATAACTGTTCTGTTTATATCGTGTTCGTATAGGGGTATTCCTTCAGTTTTTTTATTCTTTGCCGCAGATGTTATTCTTGTATAATCAGGTGAAAATTTCTTTGTCATATTATTACCCCTCATTAAATCAATTCTATTGGTGATAGATGAAATATAATAAGAAAAAATTGCTAAAATATAGGAATATATTGCTATTATAGGTTATTATATAACTGTGTTGTCAATAGAGCCTGATAGAGTAAAATTTGAGGAAAGAGGGATTTCCGAACAAAGTCCTGTAAAATTTCATAAAAGAGTTTTTCATGAGGATGTTGTAATTCGGAAGCATTATCACAGCAGTCTGGAAATAAACCTTTGTGAAAATGTAAAAGGTTTTCTTGTTGTGGAGGGGCGGAGATTTGATCTGGCTAATTCCTCTTTGGTTTTTATGCAGCCAAATCTTCTCCACTCCTATAACATTTCAGGGAATGGAGGTTCCATCAGTGTATGGCATGTGGGGCTGAACCTGCTTCCCTTTCTGGACGGTCAAAAAATAGAATCTTACCTGGAGAATAATCATCCCCAATTTATATTGAAAAACACTTATACAAAAGGGACGGAGGAATATCTGGATCTTTTAGTCAAAGAAAAGGGGTTTGTTCAGGCTTCTGCTTTATTAAGGTTATTTGATAATATCCTGGAATGGAATGCTTGCTGGTACTTACTATCCAAAAGAGATCTGTTTTTACAGAAAATCATTTCCTATTCCGAGAAAAACTTCCATTCCAGAATTTCTCTGGATAATGCCGCCTCTGCAGTTCATCTCAGCAGATACCATTTTTGCAGAAAGTTCAAAGCCAGAACAGGATCAACTTTTAATGAGTATATAAATAATTTGAGAATGGAACACAGCCTTGTATGTCTGGACAAGGGAATGTCTGTCTATGAAACGGCGGGAGAATGTGGTTTTGAGGATGTCTCCTATTTTATTAAAAGATTTAGGAGGATGTATAGGGATTCGCCGGGTAGGTATAAGAATGAGAATTTATCCTTTAGTAACAGACCTGCAGGAACCTCTGTCAATTAACCTTTGGAGGACCTTGAAACCGTAAATATCAGATTCATTTTTGATTATTTTTATCAGGTGGTCCCCTGCAACTGTTCCCAGCATTTCCGAATCAATTTTCATTGTTGTTATTCTGGGGGTGTATGGGTGATCATAATTTAATACGTCTCCTGGAGCTATAATGGAGATATCCTCAGGAACCGAAAGTCCGAGTTTGGTGAGTATAGATATTATAACCGCTGCGAAACGGTCATCATGGGCAAAAATTGCCGTTGGTCTTTCATTTGTTGGTTTATTAAAGTAGGGTGTTAATAATTTAACCAGCTTCTCTGTATTATATAGAGGGACAGTGATCCTGTTGCTGTCAGGAAAGCTGACTCCATGTTCATCTGCCGCTTTTTTGAACCCAATAAATCTGTCTACAACAACATTTGATTCTATTGTCCGGATGTACTCGGTAAAAAGAATCTTTTTATGGCCAAGTCTCATTAGATGGGATGCGCCATCATATGCTCCCTGGAAGTTATCAACAGAAACAGAATGAAATTGATTTTGATATCGACTGTTGTTGATAATTACGATTGGAATACTGTGTTTTTCCAATTTTGAGAACAAATCCTTATCTACAAAATGTATGGAAGCCAGACCAGCAGGTTTAAGACGAATAATTATCCGGTATAGTTCTTCCATAGTGGTATTAGTTGTGACTGGCTGTAGGGTAAGAGAATATCCTTTATCGATGGCTATTTTTTCAAGCTTTGTAATAATGGGTGTAATTAAATCCCATGCATAGCTCCATTCCGGAGTAATATAGGTCAAAACAACAAGTCTGTGAGATCTGTTAGTAATACGCTGAGAATTATTACGTGAATATTTCAGTTTTGAAGCAGAATTTAAAACCCGTCTGCTGACATCTTTTGATATAGTTCCCTTGCCGGAAAGAACCAATGATGCCGTAGCAATCGAAACACCTGCATCAAGGGCGACATCTTTTAATTTAGTTTTTATCATTTATCATTCCAGATAAAATTAAAATTTCCATGCGTAACACTAACATATGATTCTTTCTGACACAACATTTTATTAAAATTAATGATGTATTATTTTAATTCTAACATATATTTAAGTAAAATTAACTAAATAACAATACTAAAATTAATGTATATATGTAAATAAATTAAATAAAAAACTTGACAAACGAAAATTATCAGAGGAAAATACTGTAAGCTAAAACATTTTAAAGAGGAGAGAGTAATGATTACAAGAAAATTGTTTATTGCCATCGCTATTATCGGACTGCTTTTAATTTCAGCTACCGGGATGGTTTTTGCAGCTGGAAGTCAGGATGCTGCAGATGAGAAGGCGGAATTGATTTTAATGCATGACAAATCCGGTTCACCAAGCTGGGGCCCGCTTTTTGATGAGTTTTCTATTGCGAGTACAGAAGCTATTGGTATAGGTTTTACCAATACTGCTTTTCCTGCAACTGATATCTATATGAGTCAGGTTCGATCGTCTCTTGTTACAGATGATGCTCCGAATTTTTTTACATGGTGGTCTACCTACAGAATGAAGGAATTGGCGGATAAGGATGTACTCAAGGATCTTGGTTCACTCTGGGACAAGCATGAGAGTGAATTCGGAAGTGATCTGCGAAATGCCTTTACTTTCGATGGAACTGCCTATGGCTTCCCTGTTACTTCGGAATACTGGGTTGTCTGGTATAACAAGGAAGTATTTGCAAAATATGGCCTTACAGCTCCTGATACATGGGATGAGTTTATTGAAATTTGTGATACCTTTAAAGCAAATGATGTTACACCAATGATGTCCACAGTAGAAGGCCGTTGGCCCACTTTTATAATGTTTGAGGAAATGATAGTAGGTGAAGACCCTGATCTGTACGTAGACCTTTGTGAAGGAAGAGTGAAGTATTCCGATCCAAGAGTTAAAAAAGCTTTCGAAAAATGGGGTGACCTGATTCGTAAAGGATATTTCGCAGAGCCTGGATATGATGTATGGGCCGGTGGTGCCAGAGATTTTAACCAGGGTGATGTTGGTATGGCTCTGTTTGGCACATGGTACTTTGCTGCAACTTTAACTGCAAATGGTGTACCGGAAGATAAAATCGGTGCATTTATTCTTCCTTCTCATAATCCTGCAGCAGGAAAGAATGTTGTTCTTGAGATTACTCCAATGCTGATCAGTAAAAATGCTGCCAATGAAGAAGATACTCTTAAACTGGCAGATTACTGGATGAGTCCTGAAGGAAATGCTGCATTTGCAGAAACTCTTAAATCCTATCCTGCAAATCCAAAATCCAATGCTGATTTTCTTCCTCAGGTAAAGGTAGATATTTTGAATTCAATTGCAAATGAAAACTATCGACTTATAAACAGGTACTGGGAAGCTACTCCGACACCAATCTGTGAAGTGGCAGTAGACGAATTTGCCAGGTTTATGATCAATCCCGATTCCATAGATGAAGTTCTTGCAAATCTGGACAAGGTTGCTGACGCTTACTGGGCTAATAATTAATTATCAAAATTAAGGGCCCTGGAAACAGGGCCCTTAATTTTTTAACTATTTGAGGAAAACAATGATTCAACGTTCAGTAAGAGATGTAGTTAGCAGCTATCTGCTGGTGTTCCCGGCATTATTTATTGTTGCCTGGTTGCTGCTTTATCCAATGTTCAGTAATATTTTCTTGAGTTTTTTTAAATACAGCGGTTTAGGTGAACCTGTTTTTATCGGGTTAAGTAACTACATCCGTGCTTTCAGAGATACTAATTTTATTCTGTCTTTTATTAATACATTAATTTGGGTAGTCTTTACTCTTGCTGTTCCGGTAATTGGTTCCCTTGTAATAGCTGTATTTCTAAAAAATATGAAAGGGGGCAATCTTTACAAGGCTGTATTTTTTCTTCCCCTTACTCTGTCGTTTGTTTCTACAGGTATAATCTGGATGAACTTTTTCAGCTCAAATAATGGAGTGCTGAATACCATTCTTTCTTTATTAAGCGAAGGCGGCAAAGTTAAAATATCCTGGCTGGCAAGTGTTCCTTTAAACACTATCTCCATGCTCGTTGCATGGACCTGGCAG
>DAOWEB010000160.1 GCA_030638735.1 Spirochaetaceae bacterium | reverse complement strand
TTGTCCTGATCCACCTTCAAAGTCATAATTTTTTTTATCCCATTGCAGGTCTACTTTCCCGCTAAGTCCCTTTACATCTCCCAACCCTATTATAAGCTCGGCTTCGTTCCATAATACCTCAGAATCAGGATAAGGAAGAGCTGGTATTTCAGCTTCCTTAAAAAATCCTTTTATTTTAAAAGATCCTGTATATAGTTCGATATTGTAAATTCCCTTTTTACGTATTTCAGATTGAAGATCTCCTGATATTACCAGTTCATCGGGAAGTATATGCAGATAGTGTCTTCTTATCATTAATTCTTTTTTCCCTTCAAAAATTTCAGTGTAGTGTTCAATAACAGGTATGATCAGCATTGGACCGGCAAGATACTGATAACCTCCCCACATATCGATAACCTCTTCTTTTACTGTAAACATTCTATTTTCTCTTTCTGACAGCAATGATTTTATCTGACCCACTGGAATCAGAATAAGCAGTCCGAGAAAAAATGTAACCGCACCTTTAAATACAATTGATTCTGTAAAGTTTTTAAATCTTAAATCTTGATTCATCTAATCCTCCGTTTATTTATAAAGTAAAATCTATCTTAATGTTATGGAGAACTTAAAACAGAAATATGACAAAGTTATGACCTTATTACAGTTCCCCTTTGATATGAAGTTATTTAAGTGATAGTTTACTTGTATGCATATTGCTGTAGTGGACGATGAGTCCGATTTAATAGAAACAATTATTTTTGCCCTTGAAAAAGAGGGTTATAAAACAACAGCTTATAAAAACGGGCTGGAAGCCTGGCATGATTTAAAAACTAATCTGCCGGATTTGGTTTTACTTGATGTTACAATGCCGGAAATGGATGGTCTTGAACTTTGCAGGAAGTTAAGGTCGGTGTCAGAAACTCTTCCTATTCTTTTTCTTTCCTCCAGGGATGAGGAAATTGATAGAATCCTTGGACTTGAACTAGGTGGTGATGATTATATGTGTAAACCCTTTTCTATCCGGGAACTCCTTGTAAAAATAAAGGTCCTTTTTAGACGATATTCTGCCAGAAGCCTGGGAGAGAAAAATGGTCAAAAAATAGAACAGGGTTTATTAAAGCTTGATATCGATAAATTCCTTGCATTCTGGAAGGGAAGTATTATAGATCTTACTGTAACAGAGTTTAATATATTAAAATTTTTAGCAGAATCTCCTGGAATTGTACGAACAAGAGATTCGCTTATTGATCAGATATACCCTGATGGAACTTATGTATCTGAGAGGACAATTGATACTCACATTAAACGTCTTAGAAAAAAAATTGAGTTACTGGATGCCGAATTTGAAGAAATTGAAACTGTCTATGGTCTCGGATACAGGTATAGGGAAATTCCTGCTTAGTATCACTTTTCGTCTCATGATTTTTAATATAATTCTCGTTTTTCTTCCCATGGCATCAATATTATATCTGGATACCTATGAAAAGCAGCTTCTTAATGCCCAGGAAAAGTCGATGGTTCAGCAGGGTCGTTTACTATCAGCTGCTTTGAGTGGTTCTACAGTGCTTGATGCAGATAATGCTACGAGGATTCTTATTAATTTACAGGAACGTACTGAAGCCAGACTTAGAATTTTAGATAATAAAGGTCTGCTTATTGCAGATACCAGTACCATTTATAAAGATGAATTAAGAAATAAAAATATTGAATACTCAGATTACAGCAGATTAATTACCCCTATAAATGGAAATTCCATATTATATAAAATTGCAACTTTCCCTGTACGATTGTATAGGAAGCTTTTTCAGCCTCCTTTACCTGTAGCAGGAGAAAGTTATTATAATTCTACCGAACCATTTACAGGTTTTGAAGTTATAGCTGCTCTGGATGGACGTTATGGTGCCGTTACCCGGCTTTCTTCGGATGGACAGCGATCTGTAAGTTTATACATAGCTATTCCTGTTCTTAATTCGGAAACTGTAATAGGAGCAGTGTTATGCAGTCAGTCTACCTTTAGAATACTTCAGGATATGTATGAGATCAGGCTTGTACTGTTAAAGATTTTTTTATGGTCCTTTTTGTTTGCTCTGATTATCAGTATAATCCTTGCTTATTCCATATCTTTTAGAATAAAACGATTGCGAAATGAAGCAGAATCTATTCGTACAGGTAAGGGAAAACTTGTAGGATATTTTACTCCATCTGTATTTATGGATGAAATAGGAGATTTGTCTTTTTCATTGGCAGATCTTGCTTCCCGTATGGATAAACATTTTAGATACACAGCCTCTTTTATTCAGGATTTTAGCCATGAGTTTAAAAATCCACTTTCTGTTGTCAGGACTGCATCTGAAATGATTCCTGATTCTACGGGTGAACAACGGGACAGGTTTCTTGAATTAATAGATCAAAATAGCAGGAGAATGGAATTCCTTCTGGATAGTATTATGGAACTTTCTTTAATTGATAAAGATTTGGAGGAGGAGATTAAGGAGAATGTAGATATAAGTATTTTGCTCGCAAATCTTATTCCAGGATTCAAATTAAAATATCCTCATAGAGAATGGAAGCTTCAGGGTCCACCGGCTCATTCTTCTGTCTATGGAACAAAAGATAAGCTGGGTAGAGTTTTTATAAATATCCTGGAAACTGCAAATTCCTTTGCTTCTTCAGGAACCCCTGTGGACATAAAATTATCAGATAATAATAATCAAATACGAATTACCATATTTAACTATGGATCAACTATCCCTTCGGGGGACCTGGATAGAATATTTGATCGTTTTTATTCAAATCGTATTTACAGAGAACAGAAGCACAATGGTTTAGGTTTATCAATATCCCAAACCATCGCACAAAGTTATAATGGAAATATAACAGCAGTAAATATGGAGAATGGTGTTTGCTTTTTGATAGTATTCCCTCTTATTGTTTAAACCTCTTCGGTCCCTGAGCTCGCCGAAGGGCTTACTTTTGCGAAACTTCCTCTTTTTTCTTATTCTGTATATTCAGAGGCTCTGTATCCAGATCTTCAATTAAATCTGTAATATTCGGATTATCCCGAAACCTTAGTACATTGACCATAAATATATTCAGTTTACTAATAAGGTTCGGTGGTAACTGATTACCATCAATTTCTACAGATATAATTGGATAGTTTCTGTCCCTTGCCCAGGGAGTATACAGACCTTCGATAACACGTCCTATAAGACAGGCAAAGGGTGCAATATTTACTATTCCGGAATACCCGTGTTCCATAGCTGTTGCAGCAACACCTGTAGATACTGCAATTTCTGAATTCAGCTCATGATTAACAAAGTGTTTGGATGTATTATTCATAATAATATCCATATTATGAGGTGTTTTGGGGATTAGATTTGCTTCTTTCAAAGAATTTTTAACCATTTTCTCTACATTATGTTTCCAGGCCTTTTCAATTTTAAGTATAAAAAGTTGTCTTCTTTCTTTTGAAAAAGGTCTTTTCCACCAGGGTAATAGTTTTAGACGTTTTGTCAGATCATATTTTCTAACAAAATCCAGGTAATGTATCCATTCACCAATACCGGATACCTTGGCTATTATTCCTTTTTTACTGAACAGATCAACAAGATCATCTACTGCAAAGTCATCCCTTCTTACGTATATCTCTCCCACAATCAGTATTTTAGGAGATTCTGACATTTTTTGTTTTAATGGAATTTTGCTAATGCCCCTGGCAATATTTTTTAATACCGGACCTGCATTTTTAAATCCTGTTTCAGCTTCTCCCAGTAGTTCCTGCCACAATACTTTATACTCTTTCAAGGCAGTTTCCGGATCGAGAGCACATGCTCTTAGTGAATTTTGAATATCTTTCATGTAATCTGCAATAACAGCACTTCGCCATAGAGTTTTCGAAAATCCAGGGCCCAGTTCTGTATATGAGTTATCTGCACTTAAAGTAAAAACAACTACATTTTCAAGCCCAAGATCTCTAAAAAGATTTTCATAAAAAACAAAGTACTGACCTGTTCTGCACGGTCCCGTAGTAATCGGAACAAAAAGAAGATAAATTTCATCTTTTCTGTATTTTTCTGAAGAGAAGTATTTAAGAGCGCTTCCCAGTACAAGATGAGATGGTACACACTCTTTCCCGGAGGCATGACTACGGGCAATATGCAGTGTTTCCCTGTCTGCCATAGGAAGAGCTTCTGCTTTATATCCTATGGCCTGTATTGATGCAGCCATCATCTGTGCAGAGAGGTCTCCCATATTGGAGAGAAGTAATTTTATCCTTGGATTATTAATAACTCTGATTTTTTTATCATTTATAGAATCGTAAATATGAATTTCATCAGTACCATTATTAATAAATTTAAGACCATTGTCGTATCGCTTTTCTTCAAGTTCATCCTTCTTGGATTTATAACCTTCTATAATATCCAGAAATGCTTCCACCCTTGTATCAATTCCGGCATCTGCAGAATGACTGTCAAATTCCAAAATTAAAAATGGTTTTAATCCCATAATCCATTTGACATAATGGAGCATAAAGGAGTCTGGTGCACATGAGAAGTTAGTAATCCATGTTACATATATATTTGGTTCATCTTTCAACAGGGTTGCTGCTTTCATATCCTGCTGTCCATAGTACCAGTACATGTTTTCGAATATCTCGTTACCATCGAAGGGGAGAATATCATAAGGAATTACAGAATAACCTCTACTTGTAAATTTTCTTGGAATACCCATATTTGCTTCTCGTGTAAAAGCATTGTATGGTCTTCCTAAAAGAGCAATTACCGGTCTCTCTGCTTTTTTTGCATCTGAGAGTGCCTTCTTTCCCATTTCTGCAGCTTTTCGAAAATATTCATTCTGTTTTTCAAATGCGATATTAAAGGCATATTCAATCTCAGCTGCCGGAACACCCATTTGCTCACCCATTGTTACAAAGAATTCCATTGCCTTTGCTTTCCCGAATTTAAAGGAAACAATGAGTGCCAGAAATCTGTCTTCAGGTATATCCGGGAAAGCCTTTTTAATGTAGTAGGGAAGGGCCTGGGTTATGGGGCAGAAGTTAGCATGTACATCATTTTCATAACTTTCCATATCCCTGAAATGGGGTACAAAAATATAATCACATCCTTTATCCCAGATATCCTGAACTGCACCATGTGCAATTTCTGCAGGGAAACAGTAGGAGCTTTCGACTCTTGCTACACCTTCATGTGCAATTTTATCAGATAGAACAGTTTTAATTCCAAGACTATGAAAAAACCAGGTATACAAAGGGTACATTGTATGAACTGAAAATGCTCTCGGGATACCCACTGTAAAATCATATTTAAGATTAAGTTCTTCTTCCTTTGGTGCACATTCAATAAACAGTAAATCTGATCTTTTCTGAACATAGTCAAAAACTTCTATTGAAGGATCAGGTTTATTCTTTGTGTTGGTATATTTACTGCACCTTCCCCCAAACATATATTTATTATTATTCACTTTCAGTATTTGAATAGGACAATAATTTTCACAGGATTTACATGTAAAAACTTTCTCATACACAATTTCCTGTTCAATAAGGGCATCAAGATTAAAACTGGATTTTTCGAGTAAACCATCGTTAAGCTTTTCCTTAGCCAGAAGTCCCACCCCAAATGCTCCCATGAGTTCCGGGGACGGAGGTACAAGAATTTCCTTATCCAGAAGCAGGGCAAAAGCCAGAGGAACTGCTTTGTTTTTAGCTACTCCTCCCTGGAGGAATATTTTTTTACCCAGTGTTCTGTTTCCAACTACTCTGTTAAGATAGTTTGATACAATTGATGTTACTATACCCCCGGTAATACTCTCTCTGCTTGCTCCCTGCTGTATTGCTTTTCTAATATCAGAGTTTATAAATGCGGAGCAGTGTTCTCCAAACTTTAAAGCAGTTTCCGAGGAGAGGGCAATTTCTGCTATTTCAAATGCATGCTGTATATTCAGATCGCCATGAGCAGATTCTTCTAAAAAGGAGCCAGTTCCAGCAGAACATGCTTCGTTCATTGCATAATCTATAGGAACTTTATTTTTTAACAGGACATATTTTGCATCCTGACCGCCAATTTCAAATATTGTGTCCACTTCAGGGTCAAAAAAAGTTGTACCCACTGCATGGGCTATTATTTCATTATAGACACCGGGGCTTTCAATAAATACTCCAAGTATTTCTCTTGATGATCCGGTAGTAGAAGCAAGTGATATATTAATCTCACCTTCACCGATATCTTCCTTAATCTTTTTTTTAACTTCTATAAGACAATTTTTCAGGGATTGGATAGGGTCTCCATGGGTTCTTCCGTAATGTGTTGCAACAATTTCATCAGTTTTCATATCTATAAGACATACTTTTGTAGTGGTGGAACCTCCATCAATTCCCAGTATGTATTCATGACCTTCTACTACCTTCCCCCGGTGAGAATCGAAGTAAGTTACCATATCGGTTACTTTTTTCAGGTCATCATAACTTTCAAAACGGATTTTATTTGCCTTCATCAGATCACTGACTGGTGGAAGAATACTTCCGGATTCTTTGGCAAGATATGCGGCTCCAAAAGCCTCAAGATATGGAGCTTCTTCAGGGATAATAAATTCAATATCAGGAGCTTTTTCTTTAATAAATCTGACTATATGTCTGTTTTTTGTAGTTCCTCCAGTTAAAAGTACTTTTCCACTGTTGATTTTGGCTCTGTTAAGGAAATCTATAACCTTAGTGGCCATTACATCACTTAGAGACACTACAATATCTTCTTTTGATGCTTCATTTTTATTTAATTTGTGTGTACAGTCACTTTTCATAAAAACAGAGCATCTGGCCGAAAGGGGGTGGACCGTACTGGAATCAGGAACAAATTCAACATCTTCCAGAGTCATATTCATTCTACCAAGCTGCTGTTTGAAGAACTCACCTGTTCCTGAAGCACACTTACTACCGGAAAAATTATTTATTATTCTGCTTTCATTGTCTACTGTGTATACAATAAGATCTTCACCACCCATAGTTACAACTGCATCAACATTTTTATTAAGCTGGGTAAGAGCTGCTTCTATACATAAGGGTTCAATTACATTACTTATATTAAAAAGAAATCTTCCTTCTGTCCCTGTTACAAGAGCTTTAAGGTTTTCCGGGAGGTTGTGAGAAGAAAGGATTTCTTCAACAGCAGCATAAAAATTACCTTCATGAAGAACTACTTCACTCCATTTAACCTTCTTGTCTTCTAAAAGTACTATTTTTAAGCTGGAAGATCCAATATTTATACCAAGACTCTGCATAATAACCTCGTAAAAAATACATGATAATAATTATCATATATCATTTTTTTAAAATTTACTAATATTATTCCAACATATAATAATTTGTCCATAACTATTATAAAAAAATTAACATTTTTAATCAGATAATTCAGCCAGTTCTTCCCATCTTGTAATTTTTATTTCAATATTTTCTGTTACTATTTTATACTTTCTGTTATTTTTTTCCATTTCGAACGGGTTAATCCCTGTATTACTGAACAAGGCTTCAAGTTCAATTTTTTCTGTTTCCAAACGATCAATTTCTGCTTCCAGATTTGAGAATTCCTGTTTTTCTTTGTAGGTTAGTTTTCGTTTTTGTGGGATTACAGAGACGTTGCATGCAACGTCTCTACTGGACCTGGGTTCGGTCTTCCCATTTTTCCCGGATGTAGAGACCTTGTATGCAAGGTCTCTGCGGATTTGGGTAAATTCACGATATTCACTGTAATTTCCTGTAAAACCTTTTATTCCACCCTTCCCGTCAAATACAAAAAGAAAATCTGTTGTTCTATCCAAAAAAGCTCGGTCATGGGATACCACAATTATTGTTCCGGAAAAGCTTAGTACATAATCTTCAAGGCGTCTCATAGTATCAAGATCCAGATCGTTGGTAGGTTCATCCAGTATCAGAAAATTTGGATTGGTAATGAGAATTTTTATAAGATAAAGTCTTCGTTTTTCACCACCCGAAAGTTTTGTAAGAGGAATTCTGTGTGTTTTTGACGGAAAATTGAACATTTCCAGGAATTTTGCAGCTGATGCTACTTTACCATCTTCAAGGGTAATTTGTTCTGCTGTTTCTTTGATATATTCCAATACTGTAAAGTTTTTATCAGCAGCTTCATTTAGATGACCGCTTAATTGATCATAATATCCAAATTCAGTATTTAAACCTTTTTCAATTTTTCCACTATCAGAACTTATTCGCCCTGAGATAATATTAAGAAAAGTAGTTTTACCCGATCCATTGGGGCCAATTATCCCAATTCGTTCCCCTTTTTTAAATTTATAGGAAAAAGGAGAGACAACTCTTGCATTATTGTATGATTTTTCAATATTTGTTAATTCGAGAATTTTTTTGCCTAATCTTCTGTTAGAGGATGAGAACTCTGAATTTTCCTGTTCTTTCTGGACTTTTTTATCCATAAGATCTTCTATTCTCATTTTCCTTTTTTTGTCTTTACTCGCCCTTGCTTTTGGTCCTCTGCTTAACCATTCCAGCTCTCTGCGAAGAATAGATTTTATTCTTGCCTGTTCATTTTGTTCTGTGGATAGTCTAATTTCTCTGCGTTCAAGAAATGTTGAATAATTACCAGGGTATTTATATATGCGGCCTTTCTCCAGCTCCATAATGCCTGTGCATACTGAATCCAGAAAATATCTGTCATGAGTTATCATTATAAAACTGAAATTGGCATTACCAAGATATTTTTCCAGCCATTCAATTATTTCAATATCCAGATGATTTGTTGGTTCATCCAGAATAAGCAGATTGGGTTTTGAAGCGAGGGCTCTGGCAAGGGCCGCCTTTTTTTTCATACCCCCGGAAAGATCATCCATAATTTGATCGGGATTATCCAGTTTAAGTTCACTCAAAAATGACAGATAGTTATTTTCGATTTCCCAGCCGTTCTCTTTGTCCATTTTTTCTGTCAATTTATCCAGTAGGGGCAGGCTGGTCGGAAGCAAGCTTCCTGCTCGCCCATGCAGCCCTGGATCGCGACCTGCCCCTACTGGATCGTGATCGTCCACTTCTGGATGATTATAATCCTCAAGGCATTCATGATATTCGGCAATTAATTTTATTACCGGAGTTTCCCCTTTATATAGAAAATCTTTAACAGTGATTCCTTTGGGAATAACAGGTGTTTGCTCCAGCATACTGATTCGTAAATTATTATTTTTAGAAATATTCCCGATATCAGCTTCAATAAATCCGGCTAATATATGTAAAAGAGTTGATTTCCCAGCTCCATTGGGACCGATAAATCCTATTTTTTCTCCATCATCTATTCCCATGGTTACATTCTGGAAAAGGGGGTTGTCATTAACTGTTTTGGAAAGGTTTTCAATTGATATAAGGTTCATAGGGGCTTATAGTATATGAAAAAATACTTACTGGGAACTCTATTTGACAGAATCTGATTTTATGATTAAACTTTATTATATTAACTGGAGGCTTTTATGGTTGAAATGACAGTTACTGAGTTTTCCCGGAATTTAAGTACAGTGTTCGATAGAATTGAGTATAAACATGAAGAGATAGTATTGTTTCGCCATAATCATAGAATTGCCAGGGTAATTCCCGGTTCATTTTCATTGACTGCTCTTGAAGCAATGGGTGATCTTTATCAGACTTTGCCAGATGATGCTGGAAAAGATTGGTTAAACGATAGTACTATACCAGGTTCATTACAGGATGAGATGAAAGATCCATGGGGTATTTAATAGATACCTGTATCTGGATAGATGTTGAGAGGGGAATTGTATCTCCAGCAGATGTTGCATCTTATACCGGAAATGATTCTGTTTACATATCTCCAGTTACTTTAGCCGAGCTTGGATACGGTGTGGAAATGGCTGTTTCCGAGGAAATAAAACAAAAGAGAACTTCCTCTCTGGAAAGACTGCGTAAAAAACCTCTGCTTATAATTGATGACAGTACCGGTCTTATTTTTGCACGACTGGCAGCTGCTTTGAAAAAGAGCGGAAGAGGTTCCTCTTTTCGTATACAGGATATTTGGCTTGCGAGTCAGGCGATTCAGAATAACTTCTTTTTTCTTACAAAAAACAAGAAAGACTTTGAAGATATTCCAGGTCTTAAATTAGTTGTGTTCGGAGAATAGAAGAAATTCTCAACTAATTGTTATTTGTTGTTTAATTTTGCCGAAATTTAAGGTAGGTGTGTGATTTATTACGCCCTTCGGTGAGGTTTGAGAATGGAAACTAAGTTCAGAATAGCTTTTATTAGCGGGAAACTTGGTGATGTAGATGGTGTTTCTCTTGAAGTAGATAAATGGATTGAAGTTCTTTGTAAAGAAGGGCATGAAGTTTTTACTATTGCCGGCCACTATACAAATCCGGTACAGGGCATAGTTTCTGATAATCAATATCTTCTTGAATCCCTCCGCTTCGATTCAACCCTTCAGAAGCACTATGAAAAGATGATGTTTCCTTATATTACAAAAAAGCCAAGCCACATGACCTTGTCTACAAGAGATAAAATCCTGGAGGAGATGATGGTGGAGGGGGAAGAGCTGGGAGAAGATATTTATCGTTATATACAGGGTAATGAAATAGATTTAATTATCGCTGAGAATACAAATGCTATGCCTATGACACTTCTTGGTGGAATAGCAGTTTATAATTTGTTAAGTGAATATAAGATGGCAACAATCTTTCATCATCATGATTTCTGGTGGGAAAGAAGTAGATTCAGTCAGAGCAGAATAGAGAGTCTGTTAAATAGTATAATGCCTCCTTCAGATATTGGTTCAGAGCATGTTGTTATCTCTTCGTATTCTGCTCATATACTAAGCTCGATAAAACGTGTAATGCCTACTGTTATCCCTAATTGTGAGAATTTTGAAGATGCTGCAGTTTTTGATGATTATAATTCTCATTTTCGTGAGGATCTTGGATTTGGTGAAGATGATATTCTATTTGTTCAACCTACAAGAATAGTTCCCAGAAAAAGGATTGAGGATTCCCTTCGACTGGTTGGAATGTATGGTCGTAAATATCCTGAGGTAAAAGAGTATATAAAGTTTATAGTTTCTCTTTATCAGGGAGATGAGCTTGATTATTCCTATGTTGATGATATTCGGAAACTGGCAGATAGCGAAGAGGTTGATTTACATCTCATTTCAGACAGAGTTTCCTCTGTACGGATGTGGAATGAAGATGGTCAGCGAATGTATACCAGCAGGGATGTTCTTATTAACGCAAATATTGCAACCTATCTGCCTAAGTGGGAGGGGTTTGGAAATGCCTTTCTGGAGGCTGTTTCCTGCCGTGTTCCTGTTGTAATATCAACTTATCTTGTCTATAAAACTGATATTAAAGGTTCCGGTTTTAAAAATATTGAGATAAGAGATAATTATGACAACCAGGGTTTTTTAAAAATTCCTGATCAGATTTTGGAAAAGATCCATTTCATTTTAAATGACTCAAGGGAAAAGCAGCGAGTAACTGATATAAATTTTGAAATTGGTAAAAGAGAGTTTGGTTTTGATCTTTTATCAAAAAAATTAAATGGACTTATAGAATCATATTCTGATGAAATAAGGGCATCACACCGAAGGCTGCAAAAATCTAAAAGAAATTATGCCGTGTAGGGAGTGGTTTTAAACCATTCCCTTCACTAAAAAACTGACAAACAACCCAAATAGAGCTTTTTGCGCTGTATCACATTTTCTACTTTAAAAATACTTCTTCTCTAATATATAGGCTATAGACTGGCGCAAAAAGCCAAAAACAAGCCGATATCATAGACATCGCAAATGCCTCAAATATATCTTGTTGCATTTGAAACAGAAGAAGCATATTATTATTCTATGGAAAACAATAATCAGAGCAAACAGATACAATCACAGGGAACAAGACAAAAAAGGATTATTGAGTTAGTTCAGAGAGATGGGCATGTCCGTGTTCCGGATTTAAGCAAGTTATTGAATGTAGCTGAGATCACTATTCGCCGGGATCTGGTACTGCTTGAGAATAAAAGCCTTCTTGAAAGAACTCATGGCGGAGCAATAGCGATTAGACGGATTCATGAAGAGGTAAATTACAACAGCAGGTCGGATCTTGAACTGGAAAACAAAGACCTTATAGCAAAAGTTGCTGCTGATTTGATTAATGACGGTGATACAGTTTTCATCAATGGTGGATCCACTACATTTCATGTTTTCAGATATATTAATAAGAACAATGTTAAGGTTGTAACAACAAATGCTGGTTGTATGAGTCAGGTCAATGAACATCAGGGAATAGAACTTACTGTTGCAGGAGGTCTTTATACCCCCGGGTCAAATACATTTGGTGGTGGATTTACAAATGATATTTTAAATCAGGTGAATGCAAACAAAGCCATATTGGGAGTTCACGGTATCAGCTGTCATTATGGACTTACTACACCAAGGCAGCACGCTGCTGAATCAACAAAAATTATGATTAACAGGACAAGAGGAGAAATCATAGTTGTTGCTGATCACAGGAAAATAGGTCTTGTTTCAGATTATGTTACAGCTAATGTGAACAGAATTACAACACTGATTACTGACTGGTTTCCTGATATAGACTATATTAAAGATTTTGAAGAATTTGGAATAAAGGTAATACAGACAAAACCTCGCTGAAAATCCTCATGAAATAGATTTCAGGTAAAATCATCCGGGGGAGAGTTCTCTCCTTGCAAAGTGTAAATGAACAGTAAGGTTGTTAGATTTGATGAAAAGTGATCATTAACAATCATACAAATCGGAAATAGTGATAGAAAAAGAACAAAGTTTGATTGACAACCGAAAAATCCTATGGTTTAATTATCTTTATATTAAATTCTTAAAGGAGAATAAAATGAAGAAAAGTTTACTCTTAGTACTTCTTTGTTTACTTTCTGTTTCCATGATTTTTGGAGCAGGAGCAAAAGAGGAAGAAGCTGTAGAAATTACAGGACCGGTTACAATTGAATTCTGGCATGCCATGGGCGGGGCACGAATTGATCTTATTCAGGGTATTGTGGATGATTTTATGAAAGCAAATCCAAATATTACTGTAGAAGTTCAATACACAGGATCATATGGTGATACACTGAACAAGACTAAAGCTGCTGCCAAAGCAGGAAATGCACCTGCTGTTTTCCATTCATTTGATGTTGGAACTCTTCAGCTTGTACACAGTGGGATAATAACACCAATTGGAGATATTGAAGAATGGGATCCTATAAATTGGGATGATTTTTTTGCTCCGGTAAGATCTTATTACACAATTTCCGGAAAGCATTACTCAATGCCTTTTAACTCTTCAACACCTCTTCTTTACTATAACAAATCTCTTTTTGAGAAAGCTGGTCTTGATCCTGAAAAACCACCAGTTACTTTTGACGAAGTTGTTGCAGTAAGCAGGAAACTTAAAGCAGCGTTACCTGAACTTAAAGCTCCTATTACATGGAACCTGCACAGCTGGTATTTTGAGCAGTTTAACTGTCTTGCAGATGCTCCTTTAGTAAATGAAAATAATGGACGTGAAGGTGAATTACCTACAGAAGCTATTTTTAATGGTGCAGCAGCACAGGAAATTCTTGAATGGTGGACTGGAATGGAAAAAGAAGGTCTTTTTCTTGATGTTGGTCCAGGCTGGGCAAATCATAGAGCAGCATTTGGATCCGGAGAGGTAGCAATGGTTATGTCTTCTTCATCTGATGTTAATCAGCTTACTGGTCTCCTGAAAGAAAAGGGCTGGGAAATGGGCACAGGGTATATTCCAAGAGCAGCTGGCGCCAAAGGTGGTGTTGCAATTGGTGGTGGATCACTCTGGCTTTCCAATGGTCATTCAGACGAAGAACTCCTTGCAGCTTTAAAACTGGTTAAGTATATCTCCAGTGATGAACCACAGATGGCATGGCATAAGGGAACAGGCTATTTCCCTGTAAGAAAAACAGCTATGGAAAAACTTGAAGCAGAAGGCTGGTTTGTAGAAAATCCAAACTTCCTTGTTGCTTTTAATCAGCTTCTGGATTCTCCTCCAACAAACAATACTGCCGGAGCACTTATGGGTACATTCCCTGAAGTAAGAGATCTTATTCAGACAGGTATTCAGAAAGTATATGCCGGTGATATGTCTGTAAAAGAGATGCTTGATGATGCAGCAGCAAAAGCTTCTGTAACTTATAAAGAATGGAACGAGTTAATTCAGTAACAGATACAATTTAATTTAGTATTAATTCGGGCTGCAGCTTTTTTAATTTGCTGCAGCCCGCTATTTTAAGGAAAACCAATGAAGTCAACCTTTAAAAGCAGATATCTTCCTTATCTGCTCCTGACACCGACATTTTTTGTTCTGGTACTTTTTCTTTTCTATCCTGCCTTTGAGACTTTTCGATTAAGTTTTTATAAGGTACATCCTTTTGGGATATCCAAAAAATTTGCCGGGTTCTTTAACTTTACAAAACTGGCTTTAAGTGAAGATTACAGATCCAGTTTTACAACATCTTTTTTCTTCTCTATTGCTGTTGTTGTTGTTGGTCTGGCTATATCTCTATTTATTGCACTGCTTCTTAATCAGAAGATGAAGGGCGCGAGGATTTACAGATCGCTTTTAATCTGGCCTTACGCACTTTCTCCTGCTATTGCAGGCGCAATCTTCAGGTTTTTGTTTAATCCTGCAAATGGGTACCTGAGCTATTTTTCGGGAGTTATTCTGGGTGTCGAACCACCATGGCTTACAAATGGTACTCTTGCTATTATTATTATAACTATGGCTGCTGTCTGGAAGAACCTG
>DAOWEB010000051.1 GCA_030638735.1 Spirochaetaceae bacterium | reverse complement strand
TCTGGCTGCTTCCAGTCTTTCACCTAAAGTTGCAGTAAGGTGTTCTTCTGCTTCAATAATAATATCTGTATTAAGAGACCATGTAACAATTACATTTGAAGGGATTTTATTTTTACGGAAATAACCTATTGCATTGGATTTTGTTTTTAGTTCCAGCACAACATTTTTATTTTTATCAGCAAAATGAAAAATATCATCCAGAATACCATCTCTGTTTCCCCACATAAGAGAGTCTGAAGACTGTCCCGTGCCTATATGGTAAATTTTATCCGGATTCAGTTCCAGTTTATTCAGTTTATCCCTTAGATTCTTATGGAGGTAAATTTTACCATCTGTGTAAAATGATTGAATTGAGCAGTAGCTGCAGTCAAATCCACAGTTTTTTACTGTATCCAGAGTAAGCAGATTGCAGCACCTGGTCTTTTCACTTGCAACAGGACAGTCCCCTAAAATTATACTGTCATCTGTTTTGCTGACAAAGTCCAGTTTAGGTATAGAAATATGCTGAGGGTTGAAATTACTGTAGTCATTACTCTGTTGTTTAAGCTGTTCCCATTTTAGAGTTAGTTCTTTAACCAGTTTTTGTCTAAGGTTTTTTCCATTTAATTTATCAATCCCTTCTTCTTTCCATATAGAAGAAAGTTCTCCTTCCTGCCACATTTCCAGATCAGTTGCAATATCTATAATCTGTTTTATCTCCTGAAAGGAAAATCCGAATTCCATTGATTTTATAGTAATAAATTCTTTGTTTAGTGAAGAAAGAGAAGAGAAAACAGGATCATTCAAGAACTGTTCTATTTTATTTTTTGTCTGTTTACTCAAAACTAATAACTCATATCTCTATTTCAAGACCTTCTCTGGCCAGATCAAGTTTAAGATTGCTTTTACCGTCAATTTTTTTTCTATATAAATCCAGGAGTTCTTTCAATTGAGCATCTGTTCTTAAAGGGTCATGGTGAAATAAAAATAGATTTTTTACACCTGCTTTATGGGCAGAATTTATAGCTGTTTCAAATGGAGTATGACCCCATCCCATTTTACCATCTTTATATTCTTTGTCAGTATACTGACTATCGTGAATCAGAATATCAGCTCCCTTGTAGAATTGTAGAATTTTTTCATTTTCTTCTTTTGCAACAATTTCACCTTCTTCAGCAGCTGCTTCATCATACCCGGGATCTTCCGGATCTGTTGGAAAAAGATTTAAAAAGGGTTCATTGTCATAAGTAGTACATATTGATTTTGCCTTATATTCAAAACGGTAACCAAGGCATAGAACAGGGTGGTTTAAATATTTTGTAGTAACAAACAGACCTCCTCCAAGATCCATGGTTAACTCTTTTAAGGGATGATAATTTATACTGGCCGAAAGTTCGCTTTGTTTAATTGGAAAATATCTGTATCTAAGCTGACTGCCTATAATTTCATCCAGCCCTTCATCTTCATATGTAACTGGTCCGTATACATCTATCTCTGTACCGAGAATATAAATTGGTGCAAAAAACACAAAATCCATAATATTATCCCAGTGGGTGTGTGTAATAAATATATCTATCTTTAAAGGGCCTTTTGGAAGGTCATTTTTCATAATATAATCACCAAGAGCTCTTATTCCTGAACCAGCATCAATTATTACAAGTCTGTTCTCTTCTCCAAATCTAAGCTCAATACAAGCAGTATTGCCTCCATATTCAACAGTGTCCGGTCCCGGGCATGGTGTTGAACCTCTGACCCCCCAGAATTTAATCTTAGTCATATTAAAATCCTAATTTTTCAGATTAAGGAAAATTTTTGCTTTGTTAATTTCCTCATTAACAGTATCTTCAATATCCTCAAACCAGTCTATAGTAATATTTAATGCTTCAAATATAAATTCAGGTGGTTTTTCAGGATATCTGTCTCCGGAAAATCCAATTTCAAAGTAATTTGAAAAATAATTTGCTGCAGCAATAGCATAGACAATTTCTTTGTTTTTTCCTTCATAGTTTTCAGGTGAATGATGGTATACTACCGCGTCTTTTATTTCATCTCCAAGTTTCCAGGAATGTACTATTAAATGTCCCGAATCGCAGTGGTTAATTTCCATAGCTTCAATTTCACTTTTTACCAGGGATTGATGAGTTGTATCAGATATACTCATAGCCTGGAGATATTCAGTTGGAAGCATATTATTTAAGGGAATTTTCCCTATATCATGTAACAAACCTGCAATAAAGAAACTTTCCAGGTTCTTTTGATTTACCTTTAGATGCCTTGCAATAAGTTTTGCAGCAGCTCCTACACATAGGGAGTGGCGCCAGAACCCATCCATATTCAATGCCTGGAACTGATCCTTATTACCCATGGTCCCAAGTATAGCTGTAGATAGGGATAGGTTTTTTACTGTATTAATTCCCAGCATTATAATGGCACGGACAAGGGATGTAACCTGGTCTGATAATCCATAGTAAGCTGAGTTAATAAGCTTCATAACATTACCCATTAAAACCGGATCAATACGTATTACACTATTTAAATCAGCCGGTGAAGTTCTTGGATCGTTACAAATTTCTATGACTTTAGTTACAGAAATTGGTAAGCTCGGCATTTTGTTAATATACCCTGCAATTTGCTTTAATCGTGTTTCTTTACTCATTTTTTTTTCTCATGTTTTCAAGTATATACTGGATTCTGCCTTTCATGGCAGAGCTAATTGATTTATCTGGAAGAAAAGTTGAAAGTTTATCAATATAATTGAATGTATTTTCAACTTTTTCTGATGTAATTTTTGTTTCTGTTTTTTTTGGTGGAAGTGTATGTTTTTTATCTATTTTGCTTGAGAAACTTTCCCTGCCACTTATTTTTGCTCTAAGAGTTTCAAGTTTAAGATGCATATCACTGGTTTCAAAATTAATTCTTTTTTCTTCCGGTAAAAACTTTGTGAGATCTTCAAGATAACTAAGAAGATTTGATGGGTTGGATTCTTTTTCTTCATGACGTTCTTCTTCTATCTCTTCGACATCCTTGCCATTTGATTCTGTGATCTTATCGATCTGTTCAGATACCTGGGGAGCATCAATTACTGGTTCTGGATTTATTCTCTCCTGTGGTTCCTGTATCGGAGGAGGAGGTGGTGGTTGATAAGCAGGAGGCTGAACATATACTGGCGGCGGTTGTACAGGAGGAGGTTGAACATATACGGGAATAGCCTGATTGGGTGGAAAGCTTTGAGGGTAAGGTACAGGAATATATTGTATGCCTGATGACCCTTGAGGATTCTGATTGCTATTGTTTACAGCCTCTCTTTCCTCTCTGGCTGTTTCTCTAATTTGTTTTAATTCGCGTTCCATCTCCATTTCAACTTCATCCGGCAGGTTGAGTTCTTCTTCCATTTCGGAAAGGTTAAGTAGTTCCTCCTCTTCGTTAACCTCAATAATCGGTTCAATTCCTCCAATATCCAGAATGGGTACAATTTCATCATCGAATTCTGGAATTGTTTCTACAATAACGCTTTCTTCTTCGATTCCACCGTCTTCCTCCATAGTTTCAGAGTTAATTGAAATAAATGCTTCTAAATTCCTATTCCAAAGCTTTTCATATTCCTCTGCATATTCATTCAGGAGTTCATCATAAACTTTGAGAGTTGAACCCATTTGATCCATAGTTTCTGATTTATCATTATCTCCCTGCAGAGAAATAAGGTTTTCAATGGTTTTAATTGCAGAATCTTTATTCCCCATCATTCTGTAGGTTTCTATAAGGGCTGTAAGTATTTCTTCATTTTTACTGGATTCTTCAAGAAGTTGAAGGAATAATTCAAGGGCCTGCTCGAATAGGTTCTGTTTCAAATAAAGCTCTGCTAAAAGAAATCTGCTTTCATAAGAATCAGGATTATCATCTAGAATTTTACTTAGATCAGAAACACTGTTTTCAAACTCACCCAAATCTCTTAGTAATAAAGCTCTTTGGTACAGTGCTTCGTAATTGATTGGATTCAGATCTATTGAGCGATTAAAACAGGTAAGGGCTCGTTTCTTTTTTCCTGATCTCAAATTTAAAGAACCAAGGATTAAATATCCACATGAACTGTCAGGTCTAATTTTAAGAAGGTTTCGAATATGTTTAGAAGCCTCTGTAAATGATCCTTTTTCCATAAGTAATTTACTTAATCGAAGAAGAACTTCTGTATTATTACTATTTCTAAGAAGAAGTGCTCTAAGAGTCTCTATTGCTGTTTCTGTTTTACCTAATTCTTCATTTACTTTTGTGAGATTGAGAGATGCACTAAAATAATCAGGATCTATCTTTAGAGCTTTGTTTAAATGTTCTTCGGCCTCTTCATATTTTTCTAAATTAGTTAGAACAACAGCTATATTGTTATGACCCTGAACACTTCCCGGTTTTACTTTTAACATATTTTTAAAAGCATTGAGTGCTTTTTCATGATGTCCAAGTTTTTGCAGAGTTATTCCCAGATTGTTAAGCCCGTCTGCCCAGCCTGGCTTGCTTTT
>DAOWEB010000244.1 GCA_030638735.1 Spirochaetaceae bacterium | reverse complement strand
TAATCCTTTATTTTCGGAGATTTCTTAAAAGCCGGGCAATTTTTGCCTGTTGCCCTTCTTACTGCAATAGAGGGGAGGTTTTTTGACTTTACGCCGAACACTTTACAGCTTCTCGGAAAATTAACTTCCCAGGTTACTGCAAAATGTATGCATTTAAGACAATTTGGTGGTCTGTCCGGTATATTCATAATAGACAGACATTGTAGTCCCGGGTAATATATAAATCAATATGGAAATTAACTTAAATACAATCGAAATTGAGCAAAAGCAAAAAGCTGTCCTTGTATGTATGCAATACTCCGAAATGAAAAAAGGGGAGGCAGCTACCCATCTGGAAGAATTAAAAAGCCTTGTGGATACTATGGGAGCTGAAACTGTAGAAACTTTAATAGTACCTCTAAAAAAAAGAAGTCCAAAGTTTTTTGTAGGAACCGGAAAGGCTGATGAAATTACAGAAACTGCAAAAAAACTATCCGCTGAAATAATAATTTTTGATAACGACCTTTCTCCTGGTCAACAGAGAAATTTTGAGGAACTATCCGGTAAAGCAGTTATAGACAGACATGAAGTTATTCTGGATATCTTTGCAGGAAGAGCAACAACAAGAGAGGCCGTTCTCCAGGTAGGGCTTGCAAGAATGGAATACAGTCTTCCAAGGTTAACAAGGGCCTGGACCCACCTTTCAAGACAGAAGGGAGGCTCCAAAGGGACAAGGGGAGAAGGCGAAACTCAGCTTGAAGTCGACCGCCGGATAGTAATGAAAAAAATTACCCGGTTAAAAAAAGAACTATTAAAAGTTCGTCTTCACAGGAATACACTTCGAAAACAAAGATCTTCTCTCGGGATTCCAACAGGAGCACTTGTAGGATATACCAATGCAGGAAAATCATCTCTGCTAAATGCTCTTACAGGAGCTGATGCATTTGTTGAAGACAAGCTCTTTGCCACTCTTGATCCCACAACCAGAAAAGTTACTCTTCCGGTCGGGAATAAAATTCTTTTAACAGATACTGTTGGTTTTATAAGAAAACTTCCTCATGATCTTGTTGATGCATTTAGATCTACTCTGGAGGAAACAGTTCTTTCCGACTTCCTTATTCATGTTCTGGATCTATCTCATCCTGAAGTGGAAGAACAGTATAGAATTACCATGGAAGTTCTGGATGAACTGGGAGCCGGCGAAAAACCGATGATACTGGTATTTAATAAAATAGATTTAAAGACTGATACTACAGACAGTTTAGGTATTGAAATAGATAACCCTGATGCACTGTATATCTCTACAAAAACAGGAGAGGGACTTGAAAAGGTTTTTGAAAGGGTTGAAGAATTACTTAACAAAGATAAACAAATAATATCTTTATTAATTCCTACTAACCGGTACGATCTAATTTCTATGATACATAGAGAGGGATCAGTATTAGAAGAAGATTATCAGGATACAGGTTCAATTATAAAAGCAAGGGTTCCTTTAGAAATATACAACAGACTAAAAGAATACATAACAAATGTCAGCTAAAAAAACAATGTAGGGGTAGGCCTCGCGCCTACCCTCAGCTACTAATCAACACATCTATTCACAATTATTTTCAAAACCCATAAAGTCAAAAATCTCTGACTGAATCCATATAAAATTTCCATTTTCTGAAGGAACAAGAAAACGTGCAGATTCGGCTTCAGCTCCATCTATTGTAAATACAACAACCTTTTCAACTGCCAACACAGGGTAACATTTACCCTTATCAAATAAATTAGCCATTTTGATATAATTAGAAGACATATGGGGAAAAAAGTCGGTAAATGCTTTTTCAAGATCTTCCTTTACACGTACATAAAACCTGGATACCTGGGTTATCATGGAATTCTCCTTAGGTTGCATAGGCGAGCAGCAAACTTGTTTGCGACCAGCCTTAGGTTGCATAGGCGAGCAGCAAACTTGTTTGCGACCAGCCTTAGGTTGCATATTATGTTAATAATGATATTTTTTCAAGGATATAATAAATTAAAAAATCCGGCCTCATAAGGCCGGATTAGTTTAAGACATGAAATTAATTTATAGTATTACAGATTTTTTAACAGTAAATCTGCAGATCGTCCAATATCACTGGAAGGATTCATTTTAACTGTTATTTCCAGCTTCTTCTCTGCATCCTTATCCTTTCCAAGGCCTTTCAGGGCAGAGGCACTAAGATAGTTTACAGCCTGTGCTGTACCGGAAAAGTCATCATTTCGTAAAAACTCATTAAAAAGATCCAGTGCATCGTTATAAGCAAGAGATTCTAATAGTAAGCTTCCCTTTAATACTACAAAATCCGGATAATATTCGGTATCGTAATTACTCTCAACCTTGTTAAGATAAGAAAGTGCCCTACCAGAGGATCCAAGCATATAATAACTATAACCAATATAGTAATTATAGTCAGAAAGATCTTCTTCAAAAGCAAAATCCATTTCCTCAGACAGAAAATCTATAACCTCATTAAATTCACCATCTCCTATGAGCGCTATTGCTTCATCTATAATCATGCTGTCTTCGGAAAGCCATTCAACATCATCTGTTTCTGTTGCTGATCCTCTTACTCCCATGACTGCAGTCTGAACACTGGACCGGGCATTATCACCAGATAGGAATTTCTTAAAAACAGGGTTATTACCCCATGCGGATACTTTACTGGTTTTAGTAATAAGTTCGCCAAGTTTATAAGTTCCAGGCTTGTTTAATAACAGAGTGTTACCATTTGCATCAATTTCCACCATGGAATTAAGTCCAATTTTCAAGGTACTACTGTCACTCAGCATATCCCCAATAAACAACTCATACCATGTTCCATTTTCATTCTCAAAAACATCACCTTCTGCATACACAAGAAGGAGATCTTCTGCTGAGGACCATACTAATATAGAAAACAATAAGATAATTACAAATATATTTTTCTTCAACTTAAACCTCCAAAAACTTTTAGAAAAAGCCTCTTAATCAATGTAACCCATTTTTTAAAAATTTTCAATTTTGATTGATATTTTATTTATATTATTCATAACCTTTCCGCATTGGTACAAAAATAACCCTTCCTTCAGTACTTTCTTCAAAGAAACTCTCCCTTTTTACTATAATCATGAGCTTCTGACTGGTCCCTTCCCTACCTACAGGAATTATAAGATGTCCACCTTCAGAAAGTTGAGCTTTAAGAGCACCGGGGACAAATTCCGGAGCAGCACTGACAATAATGGCATCAAAAGGAGAAGCTGATGGGACCCCTTCATATCCATCCCCGTAAATAAATCTTACATTGCCGGCACCAAGCTGTTCCACAATAAGCTTTGCACTGCTGGACAAAGAGCCCAGTCTTTCTATTGTGTACACTTCTCCGGCAAGATAAGAGAGAATAGCAGTCTGATATCCGCTGCCTGTTCCTATTTCAAGAACTTTTTCATCTCCCTTTAGACAGCACAGTTCACACATTAAAGCGACAATATAAGGTTGACTTATGGTCTGATTATAATCTATTGGAAGGGGTTTGTCTGAGTAGGCTTCCTTTAGAGAATAGCCGGAAATAAATCTATGTCGTGGTATTCTGCCCATAACATCCAGCACCCGTTTATCCCGAATGCCTCTTCCTGCAATCTGGATTTTTATCATCTCCTGCCGGTAAAACTCTTCCGACTTCATTAAAAGAACCTTCTTAGGCAGCTATTCTGCCCTGGATTGTTTAAATTCTTCGTACAGGCTTTCTATTTCCTGAAGGTATTGGGATGGAGCACTTATATGGCCCCACCCTTTCTGAGTCTGGAACAGATTAATAAAAGGAGTGGTAGAATATGAGACCATAACGTGAGGTATCTCTTTTTCAGTTAAGATACTATCCATAAAAGTAGCATCAAAATCAGTATTAATCTCTACAAGTTTCTTTTTTTTCTTGTTCACTAAAATTGTGTTCCACCATTAACTACACAAGACATTATTTTCCAGTCTTCTCCACTAAAAAAATCACCATCATCCTTCATTCCAAAAATAACTTCTGCATTGGTCAAAGTTACACCTGATGAATTGAAAACTGCGGTTATAGATTTTGACCCTTCTGAGATACTTGTAATTGAAAACAGTTGATCATTACTAGTCCATATTCCCAATGTCCAAAAGGTATCATTTAAAGTATTATAAGAAGAAGCATCAGGATGAATATTATCAATTATATTTGTACGACTGCCATTTAAATCATCTTCAAAATAACTAATTCTGTCACTCATTGATGTACCAGCAAGGCCACAGGAAGATATTGCAATAATAGATAATCCGATAATTAAAGTAAAAATAATATTTCTTTTCATAAAAAACTCCTTTGGTAGCATAGGCGAGCAGCTCAGGTAGCATAGCCGAGCAGGGACGAAGTCCCGACCAGGCCAACTTGTTGGCAACCAGCCTTATTAATATATCCCTGATTATAGATCCCGAGGATTCATATTCGGTACTATATATATCTCAAAATTGTCTAAAATTCTGCTATAATTTAAAAGAAACTCTTGATAAACAGAATTTTGTACATCC
The DNA here is from genome assembly GCA_030638735.1 of Spirochaetaceae bacterium. Taxonomy (GTDB): domain Bacteria; phylum Spirochaetota; class Spirochaetia; order B11-G9; family B11-G9; genus JAJRQE01. Next base: position 7,187 of record DAOWEB010000244.1, on the reverse strand, counting down.
ATAATATATTTGCTCTTCATTTCCAGATAAAGTTTTCCTACAATATATCGGCGAAAAGAAAGAGCAGACAAAGTATGATATCTAATATTTAAATACATAGGTGCTTCAATAAGAATAAGAGGTTCAATATTCTCTTTGTGAAAAATGTCTGCTCTCTCCTGTCCTTCAGATTCCTTCTTCTTCTCCATTATAATCATCATATTATTTTTTTTCTCAAGATTTAGAATCCTGTTTTTTTCAATTTCATCAATATCAAATATAAAGCTATCAAGTTGCTTACCCAGTCGGCCAAGCCCTGCAACAGGATCAGCAATAAGGTTTTCATACTTCTCAGCATTCCAGGAAGCAAAATCCATTTCTCTTCCCAGTAAGCTGAATTTTTCACCCGGTACTTCGCCAGGGAGGACCTCTACACCCTCATCTTTAACAAGGTCAACAGACACACCCTGGGATTCAACTGTTACAAGACCACTGTCTACTGCTATTAAAGTAGATCCATCCTCTCCTGCATAAACAGTAAGTTCTGTACCACGGATACCAGCAACCATACTTGGTGTGGAAATTAGAGGTTCTTTGCCAAAAAGTTTACCAAATTTAAAGGACACAGAACCTACGGTTGTAGATAAAACAGTTTCTCTTCCCGAACCTGTATCAATTTCACGGATTGTAAAAATTGAATCGGGTTTCACAATAATTGAACTTAAATCCCGCTGCTCAAGCTCTGCAATACTATCTGAACCTGTTATTACTGAATCCCCTGTTCTTAAACTGTCTCCTGGAAAGGCTTCAAAAATTTCACCACCAGACTTTATATCAACCCATCCATCAACATAAACCAAATCTGCATTTTGACTGTATAAGGTAAAAGTAAGAAAAACTATAAATAGAATTAAAAATACTTTTTTCATGATAAAGGCCCCGTAAAACCAAAGATAAAGGGATATCTCCCCTTTCTGCCGGACAGAAGAAGTATAAAATTACCTCCTGGTCCTTTTACCCGGACAATAACAGCAGTTTCAGGTACATACTTGGCAAAAAAAGCAGATACTTCCATTGAATCACCGAATAACAAACTGGAATTGGAATCTACAGGTTCTACAGTAAAAGATTCTGAACCATCTAAAGTGAATCCTGCTTTAACCAGGCTGCTCCAGAAAAAATCAGCATCATTATTTCTGGCAACAATTTCTCCATCAATAAGCATAGATATTGACGTCATTTCTGTTATCCTTGCAGCATCCCCTGTATTATACAGGTCTATAAATCTCTCAATGGCTCTTTCTTTAGGAACAGCCTTCATAGTAGTACATGAAGAGAGAGCAATCAGTATCAATACGGATACTGCAATCCATTTTATTTTGTTCATCTAAATCTCCATTTCCATCTTTCCTGCTAACTGTTAAGAACATAACTAAGTCTTTCTACAACCTTATCACGGTTTAGGGGTTTAACAATATAATTACTTGCTCCAAGCATAAACGACTTTTTTACCAGATCCTGTTTGCCAAGTGCACTGACCATTACAACTTTGGCAGAACTATCGAACTGAACAATTTTTTCCATTGCTGTAATTCCATCCATTCCAGGCATAGTGATATCCATGGTTACAAGATCGATACTTTCCTTCATCTCTTTATATTTATCAACAGCCTCAGCACCATGTGCAGCTGTGCTTATAACTTCATATCCTTCGGATTCAAGGATTCTACCTAATTGCTTTTTAACAAATTTGGAATCATCTACTATTAATACCCCGTAAGGAGTTCCATCCTGTTTGATACCACTGCTGCCGTTATTATTTGAAAAATCTGTTTGCAAATCCAACTCCCTTTTTTTTATTATAGTATTAGTGTATTACTTTAAAAAGTATTAGCAATAGGAAAATCACAATTATTTTAAAATTATCTTTACTTGCATCAAAAGGTTCTAAGTGCTAGCATACATCAAATGAAAACTTACGATGAAATTAACGAAAAGATAGCTTCAAAAAAAGCTGTAGTACTTACAGCAGCTGAAATAATAGAATACGTAGAGGAAAAAGGGATAGAAAAAGCCGCAAAAGAGGTTGATGTTGTAACTACAGCAACATTTGGTCCGATGTGTTCCTCAGGATGTTTTATAAACTTCGGTCACAGCCAGCCTAAAATACGAATGACAGAAGCCTGGATAGATGATGTACTTGCGTATTCCGGTATTGCTGCTGTAGATCTTTATCTGGGAGCAACTCAGCTTCGTCATAATGATCCTGCTAATCTGGACTACCCCGGAGAGTTTAAATTCGGTGGTGGACATGTAATAGAAAAATTAATCAGAGGAGAGGAACTTCAGCTATTTGCACTCTCTTATGGTACAGACGAATATCCACTAAAAGAGATTCGAACCCGATTTACTATAAATGATCTAAATCAGGCTACTATGGTTAATCCAAGAAACTGTTATCAAAACTATAATGTTGCAATTAATACCTCAAATAAAACTATATACACATATCTTGGTAAGCTTAAACCCAATATGGGAAATCTGACATATTCTTCAGCCGGACAGTTATCACCACTGCTAAATGATCCTTTGTATCAGACAATTGGAGTTGGAACATCTGTCTGGCTTGCCGGTGCAAAAGGTCATGTTTATTCAGAAGGAACTCAGCATGCATCAGCAGTGGAGAGGACAGAAAATGATGTCCCTGCAGAAGGCGCAGGCACACTGGCTCTTACAGGAGATATGAAAAAAATGAATGCTGACTTTGTACGGGGGGTTAGTTTTAAAGGTTATGGAGTTTCACTGGCTCTTGGAGTTGGAATACCCATTCCCATACTTAATGAAGAGATACTTCTTAAAACTACTATACGTGATAGAGATATAAGAGCCCAGGTAATTGATTATTCACTGGATTATCCGATGAAGACAGGAAAAGTATTATCAACTGTAAGTTATGAAGAATTAAAATCAGGATCTGTAAATATTCTTGGAAAAGATGTGGAAGCAGCATCTCTTTCTTCCTATGAAAAAGCAATTACAATTGCAGAAATTCTTAAATCTGAAATTCAGGATGGAACTTTTTCCCTTAATAAACCATACATGGCCCTTCCTCCAAATCAGGGTATGAAATCTATGAAGGTGAGTAATAAATAAGATGGAAACAAAAAAACTACTTTTAACCTTTGACAAAAAAGTTGTGGAAAAACCAATAGTATACCATCTTGTTAAAGATTTTGACCTTATTATAAATTTATACAGAGCAAGTATAACAGAAGAAGAGGAAGGTTTTATGGTTCTGGATATTACAGGACCATCTGAAAAAATTGAGGAAGGTATAAATTTTATAATTTCTGAAGGTGTAAAAATTGATGATGCCCAGAAAGCATTCAGATGGGATGAGTCAATTTGTACTTCCTGCGGAAACTGCCTGACGCACTGCCCTGTTGATGCTCTTCATATTAAAGATCGAAATACAATGAAGGTAGAATTTGATCAGGAAAAGTGTATAGATTGTATGGGCTGTATTCCGAATTGTCCGTTTGAAGCCTGTGGATCAATTTTTCAGAATAAATAAATGGCTAAATTATAACCATGAGGTCTTTTACCAGATTTTCCCATAGAAATGCTGATTATAGGATAGCTTCCGAACATTTATCTTTAGTAACAGATACAATAATTAAGCAAAGAGATATTCTGGAGAAATTCATACAGACTAATCAGGGTTTCCTAAACTCACTTACTCCCATTGCTCCACTACCTCATTATACTCCTCATATTGCTAAAATAATGCAAAAGGCTGGAAATGCAGCAGATGTTGGTCCTATGGCAGCCGTCGCCGGTACAATAGCTCAGCTTGCAGTTGAAATGGGTGTTTCTAACGGGGACGGAGGAAGCTTAAATAAAACAGAAGTAATAGTTGAAAATGGCGGAGATATTTTTATGGTTCTTAACAAAGATCTTATCCTGGGAATACACTCTGGTGTGGAAGCTTTGGAGGGAAAACTTGCCTTTCGCATAAAACCGGAAAATACACCCCTGGCGGTTTGTTCATCCTCGAGTACTATGGGACATTCACTTAGCCTGGGAGACTGTAATCTTGCTACTATTTTTTCCAAATCCGGCGCCCTTGCAGATGCTGCTGCAACCCGGGCATGTAATCTGATAAAAAGTAAACATGATATTCAAAGAATTCTGGATAATATTTCTGCAATACCTGGTATTTTAGGATTGATGATTATAAAAGGAGACAATGTGGGTATTGCAGGAAATATTCCTGAAATTATATCAAATGCTGATCCTGAAATGATGAATAAAATAACACGATCCCTTCGATACAATTCCTTTTAGGGAATAATATTGGAGAAAAACGGAATCACTCAGGGAACGGAGTTAACACCGGTAGCTGAGTGTTTTTGCTCCGCAAAAATGTATCGAAGCTACCTTCTACGCCCAAATATCCTTAACATAAACAAAAAGATATTTATAAAATCAAGATACAACTTTAAAGCACCCATTATCGAAAATTTAATATATTGTTCTTCAGAAATTGAACCTGATCTTGCACTCCAGCTTAAAATTTTCTGGGTATCATAAGCAGTAAGCCCCATAAAAACAATAACACCAATATAGGAAATCATATAATAAACTGCAGGACTCTTTAAAAATATATTTATAACTGAAACTATTATAATACCAAGAACACCCATCATTAAATAATGCCCCATTCCAGAGAGATCCCGTTTAGTTGTCATTGCATACAGACTCATAGCACCGAAAGTAGCTGCAGTTGTAAAAAATGCCAGGGAAATTGTTGTTCCAGTATAGGCCAGAAAAATTACAGAAAGGGTAATTCCATTTAAAAAGGCATACAATGCAAAAGCGAAAGTGGCTGCTGCTGCACTCATCTTTTGGATTCTTGCTGATAAATACATGACAAGTCCCAGTTCAGCAATTATTATTCCAAAAAAAAGTACTCTATTGGAAACAAGGGCTATCATAATAGATTGATTTGATGAAAGTCCAAAAGCGACTACCCCGGTAAGTGCAAGACCTGCAGTCATCCATAAATAAACATTTTTAATAATACTTCTATCCCTTGCAGCTGCCCTGGGATATGTTTGTTCATTGCCGTATATCATTCCAAACTCCTGTTAAACAGATTAATGGCTGTAATATACAAATAGTTATTATAATTATCAAGTAGGGACAGTCCCTACACATGTTTCCTAATCATTACTTCACCCTTTTCTAAATAAAGACAGGGCAAACCCTGCTGAATACAATATCGCTCCTACAGGAAAAGATAGAACAGGAGTTGAAAATAACTCTACCAGAGTCCAGGAAAGGAGAGGGCCTACAGCTGCACCAAAATCAAATCCTGTTGCCATGGAAGCATAAGATTCAGGTCCCTTTTTTGCTGCTATTGACGAGAGTGAAATTTGAAGTGCTGCATCTGAAATAAAAAAGATAATCAGTAGTATTATCAGGGGGAAAAGAGACATAGTAATTACTGACAGACCCATTGAGATTGCACCAAGAAAGAAAAAAAGTGGAAGAGATTTCTTATTTCCAAGATTGTCTGACAAAGTACCAAGCAGTGGAGAAAGAACACTGTTTATAATATTTTTTGAAGCAAGGATAACTCCATTAATAGTTGCTACACCTATAACAACATCTTTGAAGGTAATATTTCCTCCTACCTTCTGAACCAAAATGTATCCAAGAGTCGACATTACAACACCCCTGCCTATACAGCCGACAATCATACTTTGAATAATAAAAGAAGGACTAATGGATCTTTTCTTCCTTTTAATACTTTTTGCCCGCCTTTTGATATAAACAGGGACAATTTTGTAACCTGTATATCCAAAAGGAACTGCAGTTAACGAGATACCGGCTAAAATAAATAGAGTTCTTGAAAATCCACCCGCATCAAATAAAATTCCAGCCAGTAAGATACCAGCCATACTTCCCAGCTGCGTAATCCCTTTATAAAAGCCGATGGTCCGTCCTACAGAATCTACCTCAGAAAGATCAACCGATGTCATTATTCCGATCTGTCTGATTAAAGACCAGGAAAAGCCCCAGATAAGGCGTCCTGAAAGAAACAACCAGAATGGAGGCATAAACCCATATACTGCTGCGAGTATCGAACCTGTAATCAAAGCCGCCGTCAGCAGTACCAGGTTATCTATTTTTCCTGACAGTTTCTCAGCAAGATGATTTGTCAACAACCTTATCCATCTGTTTGCAGATAGAAGAATCCCAACTTGAAGAGGAATTAAACCTAAAACCCCGAAATGTATGGGTAATATTGCATAGAGAGCCATATCCCCAAATAATGAGAGCGCTGCTGCAACAGCAATCAGAACTACAGGTTTATAAGGTAAGCGATTACTGCTGACAGAATGACTCAAAAACCTTTTCCCTCTTTCAAATGATCTTAGAAGATCAGTTTCTCTGTGTCAGGATCGTAATAATTCATCTGATTAGAGTTAAAATCAATCCAGACCTTATCGTCAACTTTAAATTCTGCAAAACCATTTATTTTAAGAGTTAAATCCATATTATCTTTCTTGATTGTTATAATAGTTTCCGACCCCGCAGGGAGTACCGAATAGATAGTACATTCCAGCCAACCTGCATCTTTTTCACTCTTAATTTTGATCTCTTCAGGTCGAATTGTTATAGTAAAATCTTTATTCATGTATTCTGATTGAACTGTAATTTTTTTCTTTATAGGGCCGCTTACAAAAAACTGATCATTGTTTTCCAGTACAGTTTGACCTTCCAGTATATTGATTTGCGGAGATCCTACAAATCTTGCCACAAACAAATCTGCTGATTTTTTATAGATCTCTTCTGGAGTTCCTATCTGTCTAAGCTCGCCTGACTCCATTACAACAATCCTGTCAGATAAAGTAAGGGCTTCATTCTGATCATGAGTAACATACACAGTAGTAGCACCTAATTCATGATGGAGATGTTTGAGCTCTGCCCGCATACCTATCCGGAGCATTGCATCCAAATTTGACAAAGGCTCATCCATTAGAAAAATTTGAGGTTCAGCTGCAATCATTCTTGCTACAGCAACCCTCTGCTGCTGCCCCCCGGATAATTCTGAAGGATACCTTTCTTCCAGACCTTCAAGCTGTACCTTTTTAAGAGCATTTTTGACAGTTGACTCAATTTTATCTTTATCAACTTTT
>DAOWEB010000337.1 GCA_030638735.1 Spirochaetaceae bacterium | reverse complement strand
CTCATAAACTATTTAAGTATAGCAATTCAAGCAGGTTATCTAAGAAGTAAAAAACTACCGAATAATTTATCGAAAAGACTTAATAATATTGTTCCTCTCAAATCGGTTATCACTGCAGATGATGTGGTAATTTATCAATTGGATGAAAAAAAGGGAACTATATCAAATTTAAGCGATTATGAAGGCATCCCCTCCAGTGAAAATTATTTAAACAAGCACCTAAAAGTTGGAAATGAACTATTTGATAAGCTTCTGGAATTAGAAGAAGAATTATGAAATTAAATTTCTTTAATCCAAAATGTCAGGAACCTCCTCGATCTAATGAAAAATTCGGAATCTGTGATGATAAAAGTAAATCGGTGGCGTACACAACTATCAGCCAACCGGAAAACTGGATTGCAATTGTTGAAAATACGAAGAGGGAAATTCTGACTTTTACAGCTATTGATAAATGTGTGCTAAATGATAGAGATGAACCTGGACGGGGGCGGTGTGACGGAATGTTGACTTCAGAAAAGCATCTTTATCTAGTAGAGTTAAAAGATAGAAAAGATAAATCTGCTAAAGAGGGAATTGAACAGATTAAATCGACGATTCAATTCTTAAAAGATAATCATGAAGAAGTATTTACAACGTATCAACATAGGAAGGCATTTGTATGTAATAGGAAAAAGGGTTGGTTTACAGTTCTTGACGATGATGATCAACTTAAATTCTTTAGAAAATACAAGTTCAGATTAGATATTCAGACTAAAATTGTAGTAGTCTAAGGATACAAGTTAATATTTTTAATGCCTTGAGAAAATGTTAAAACATTAAAAACAGAGACTTAAGGCTGATTCTTGTCAATTATGACAAAAAAAAGCTTTAACTACTTACTTTTATAGCTTATAAATCCAATTTACTTATTTTGATAAACATAAAAAAGGTTAACCCTCAATATTAAAACGCTGATATACTAAAGTGCAAAATAAAGTGAGTAACAATATGAGTGACGTAGCAAAAGAATCTGTATTTCAGCAGGATATTATAGATCAGTTGGTTTCTAATGGCTGGTTACTGGGAAAACCGGAAAACTACAATCGAAAACTAGCTCTTTATGAAGAAGATCTCCTTGGTTTTATTAAAGAAACACAAAGTCCTCAGTGGCAGAAGTTCTGCAAGATATATCCCAATAACCCTGAACAAAAGTTTTTAGAAAGGGTTGCAACGCAGCTAAACAAGGTAGACCCTAATGCTGCCAATAAAGAGATGCGTACTTTTGGAACTCTTGGAGTACTCCGGCATGAACTCCGAGACAGGGGTACACGCTTCAGCCTTTGCCAATTTAAACCCGAACACAATCTTAACCCCGATACACTTTCCCGTTATAATAAGAATCGCTTTCGAGTGGTACCGGAACTTGTTTACAGCCCCTGGGCGACAGAGGAACATCTTTCAGAAACAGGAACAAAAGCCAAAGCCTGGCGGCGTATAGATCTGGTACTCTTTGTTAATGGATTACCCATAGCAACTTTGGAGTTGAAGTCAGAGTTCAAGCAGGCAGTTCAAAATGCCATAAAACAATATAAGACTACACGCTTTCCTATCGATCCTGTAGTAAAGAAACCGGAACCTCTGTTAACATTTAAGCGTGGTGCCTTGGTTCATTTTGCAGTAAGCCAGTACGAAGTATACATGACAACCCGCCTGGAAGGTGATGATACCTACTTTCTACCCTTTAACAAAGGAACAAAAGAGGGTGGTTCAGGTAACGATGTTCCTGAGGATGTTAACCAATATGCCACAGACTACCTATGGAACGAGGTATTACTGTCGGATAACCTTTTAAATATATTAGCCCGTTTTGTCCATCTGGAAATAACAGAAAAAGAGGATTGGGAAGGACGTAAATATAAAAAAGAAACAATGATATTTCCCAGGTATCATCAATGGGATGTTGTAAAAAAACTTATAAATGCAGCCCAGGAAGAAGGACCAGGGAATAAATATCTTATCCAGCACAGTGCGGGTTCCGGAAAATCCAACTCTATCGCCTGGACTGCTCATCAGTTATCTTCCCTTTATAATGAGACAGGTAACAAACTTTTTAACTCGGTTATTATTGTAACTGACAGAAACGTTCTGGACGCCCAGCTGCAGGATACCATTTCCCAGTTTGAACATACCGATGGAGTGGTTGGACGAATTAACAGGGATGAAGGTGACGGATCAAAGTCGGAAAAACTTGCGGCAGCCCTGGTAAGTTCACAACCTATTATTATTGTAACAATTCAGACTTTCCCTTTTGTGCTCAAAGCTATTGAGAATAATGTAAGCCTTAAAGAAAGGTGCTATGCAATAATTGCAGATGAGGCCCATTCCTCCCAAACAGGATCTACTGCCAGACAGTTAAAAGAAGTACTGATGATTGATGGACATGATAATGAAGAGTTGAGCCCTGATGACATTCTTGATGCTGCAGTTGCTTCCCGTCGAGCTAATAAAAACCTCAGCTTCTTTGCCTTTACAGCAACACCAAAAACTAAAACCCTGGAACTCTTTGGTCGCCTGCCGAATCCGGATGAAGCTCCTTCTAAAACCAATAAACCTGTTTCCTTTCATGTTTACAGCATGCGACAGGCAATTGAGGAAGGTTTTATTCTGGATATATTAAAGAACTATACCAACTATAAGGTTGCTTATAATCTTGCTTTGAAAATAGAGGAATCTGACCAGGAAGTTGAAAGTAAAAGAGCCAGAGTTAAATTAAACGGGTGGGTACGCCTTCATGACTATAATATTGCGCAAAAAGTTCAGGTAATAGTGGAGCATTTTAGAGATAATATAATGGGAATGTTAAACGGTCATGCTAAAGCTATGGTTGTCACCAGTTCCAGAAAGGAAGCAGTTCGCTATAAACTTGGATTCGATAAATATATAACAGAAAAGGGTTATAAGAAAATCCATGCCATGGTGGCCTTTTCAGGTGAGGTTGAGTTTACTGAGAGTGACCCTAATGCACAGGCATTGATTGATAAGAAGTTCACCGAAAATAATATGAATCCGAATCTTAAAGGCCGTGATATGCGAAAAGCCTTTGATTCAGACGATTATCAGGTAATGATAGTTGCCAATAAATTTCAGACTGGATTTGATCAGCCAAAATTATGCGCGATGTATGTGGATAAAAAACTGGGTGGGGTAGAGTGTGTTCAGACATTATCTCGCTTAAACCGTATCTATCCGGGAAAAGCAGAGAGAGGCACCTTTATCCTGGATTTCTTTAATAATCCTGAGGAGATTCTTGAATCCTTCCAGCCTTACTATCAAACTGCAGAACTTGCTGATGTATCTGATCCCAATTTAATATTTGATCTGTTTGATAAACTTAGGGCTTCAGAAATATTCAGGTGGCATGAAGTAAGGCAGTTCTGTGAAGCCTTCCTTCAAAAAAGTAAAAGCAATGCGGCAATTGCAAATATCTGTAAACCTGCTGTAGAACGCTGGAAGATGCGCTATAAGTCTGCAATAGAGAGTTATAAACAGGCAAAGGATATGTTTGAACGTACAAAGAAAACAGCAGATCCGGTACTAATTGCCAATGCAGAAAATAGTTTTAAGGAATGTAAAAAAGAGAAAGATGCCCTGGAGATTTTCAAGAAGGATCTTGGTACCTATGTCAGGTTCTATGAGTTTATGTCCCAGATTGTAGATTATGATAATAAGGAACTGGAGAAGCTGAGTCTTTACGCTCGTAATCTGCGTCCCATGCTCCGGGAGTCTTTGATAGATGAGGATGATATTGATCTGAACAATGTGATATTGAGTCATTACAGACTGTCAGAAATACGCCGCCAGGATCTGCTCCTTAAGGAAAATGCAGAGGATTATGGGCTGGAGCCAGGTAATGAGTTGGGAACAGCTAAAGCAAAAGATAAGAAAGAAGAGCTGCTGTCCCAAATTATCAATCAGCTGAATGAAATCTTTATTACCGATCAGCTTACCGAGCAGGATCTTGTTAACTATGCCTATACTGTCAGAGATAAAGTCAGGGAAAATGAACTGGTTATGACCCAGATTGCCAATAATACTCCGGAGCAAGCCTTATTAGGTGACTTCCCTAAAGAGCTATATAACGCAATAATCGATAGCAGCGAAGTTCATCAGAATATGAAAATACAGCTATTATCTGACCCTGTGAAATCTGAAGCTTTTGCAAAGGTAGTGTTTAATTTGTTGAAGATTGCGGGGTAGGATATTCTGTCTCCCCGCGCAAGGGATAGAAGCGTTACCCCGCACCGTGAATGGATGCCGTAGGGGACGCAGATCTGCGTCCCGTACCAAATAAAAATAAAATGTGATCCTGTTAATCAAATCGGGAGGAGTTTAAGCGGATAGCCCGGTCCCGGCGAAGCAGGGATGCGCCATGAAATCAGGGCATAAAAAAACGGTATGCCTGGACGTAGGTAAGCATACCGTTATATCTAATTGGGGACATAATTCAATGCCCTTATGTAGAGTTTCGGATATATTGTGTAAATCTTGAGTGTTTATTGGCCTATTTTTGGACTGTTTTTAAGATTAGACAAAACCAGTGTTCTATGAAAATCTGCAGAACCTTTTATTTTTAGATAAAGCTCTTCTGAATCATCTATTCCTTCATCAAAAGTTTTGGCTTTTTCTTTTTCTGCAATTTCATTGATTATAGGTTGAAGTAAAAATGCACTTATGTGACTTGATTCAGAATCCATAATTTGTTTATCAATGGTATCAAGATTTTTTATTAGATTATTAATAATAAATTTATCTTTTTTAGTATTTTTATACCTGGTAATCAGTTCCAATGCTTTGTTTGATAGAGAGAGAAGTCTGTTAAACTCATTTTCAAGAATATTTACCCCTTTTATTAGTTCTTTTCTGATATTAGCCTTTTCTGTCTCTGAGGTGAGTTTTATAGTCCTTTTTATACTGTCTATTTTGCTGCGAATAACAGGATAATTCAATAATTCCTTTAAGTCTTTAAAAATCATACCTTCTATTTTTATACCCAAAGGGGACAAATTCCAAATATTACTTATCTTATTTATCTTAATTTGTTCTTCAAACCACTCTATATATATACTCAGGCGCTGATCTGTAAGTGTCTTTGATCCCATGTTATTAATTCTTAGCGCAGTGTTTCCACTCGTTATATAATTATATGCAAAATT
>DAOWEB010000311.1 GCA_030638735.1 Spirochaetaceae bacterium | reverse complement strand
GTTATTTTTACATAGACAAAAACGATACCGATTCGCAGGGAACAGGCATGCCTGCTCCCTGCGAATTTAATCAATCTTCAGGAAATCACAAAGATTATACAAACTTTTTATTGAGGCATTTTCTGAAAAACTGTTTAAACTTCCTTTTGCAGAATTTATTCTGGACCGTCCTTCAGCTGCTATGTCGGGCATTTTTGAATAAACAGCATCTTCATCAGCAATATCATCTGCAAGCTGAAAAGCATAACCAAAACTAAGCCCGAAATCAGCAAAAGATTGAATTTCCTTTTCTGATCCTCCGGCAATAATTGCACCACTTCTGCAGCTTGCTTCCATAAGAAGCGCTGTCTTTTTTTCCAAAATTATCAAATACTCACTGAAATCAGCATCCCTTTTTAAAGAGAGAAGTTTCTGCTGAAAAACTTCTCCAAAACACATGGCTTGTGTAAGATTGCTGAATAGTGAAAGTAATTGTGTTTTCATCTCCCAGTCTTTTAGAGGAAGATTTAGAACAATAGAAAAAAACTGTGCAAATAGAATATCCCCCACAAGGACTGCAATCTTTGATCCGTACTCAGCATTAAGAGAATGCTGAGAGCGCCTTGTATCTGCTTCATCAATAATATCATCATGAATAAGGGATGCTGTATGGAGAAGTTCAATTCCTGCTGCCAATTTAACAAGCGCTTCTTTCCTATCCTGGTATACTTTTTCTGAAGAAACTACTGATTTCGCTGCCAATAAACAAAGAGCAGGCCTGAGCATTTTCCCGGGGATATTAAATACATGCTGTAATACTTTAGTTACATACCCCTCGCTCCAGGATTCTCCGGTATGTTTGGACAGTATCCCTGCAATTTGCTGACCAAGCTCCTTCTCTACCAGTTTGTGTTCATCAGAGATTGGTTCGAGAATAGATTTCAATTTCACTTTATACCACTTCTTCTATGGTAATTGTATTTGTAGGGCAAACATATGCACAGGATCCACATCCAATACAGGTTTCCGCATATTTTTCAAAAGGAGTTTTAACAGTTCTCTCCATACCCCTGGCAGAAAAACTAATCGCATCTCTCATGGGTATTTCTGCACATGCTCTTACACATAATCCGCATAGAATACAGTTAGTATCGACAATTGAAGGAGCCTCTTCAAGCATATACTTTTCCGCAATTGTCTGTTGTGAACTTTCTTCCGGTAGCCCTATCTCTTCTGCGAGTACTTTCAATTCTTCTGCCTTTGGGCTTCGGGAGATTAGCATTGCAAGAATAAATCGTCTGGCCTGGATTACCCTGGAACTATGGGTGTCAATAATCAATCCTTCTCCAATTTTTGCAGTACAGGCAGGCATTAGTTTTTTCATTTCCGGATTTCCTGTTGTTGCAACATCAACAAGACAGAGCCTGCATCCTCCAAAAGGGGTCAGATGTTCATTATTACAAAGTGTAGGAATTTTAATTCCCTGTTTTGAAGCAGATTCTAAAATTGTTGTTTCATTTCCCTGCTCTATTTTCTCACCATTAAGTGTATAATTGATCATGATTCAATCCTTACTGCATCGAAGTTACAAACGGCCTTACAAATTCCACATTTTACACATGCCTCAGGATCGATAATATGGATCCCCTTTCTTTCTCCGGCAATAGCGTCTACAGGACAGTCTCTTGCGCAGAGTGTACATCCGGTACATTTATCTGCCAAAATAGTATATTGAATTAGTGACTTGCATTCCTTTGCCGGGCATTTCCCTTCTTTTATATGAGCATCGTACTCATCACGAAAATATTTAATTGTTGTAAGAACAGGGTTTGGAGCAGTAGCACCTAAAGCACACAGGGATGTCGAACCTATAAGTTCAGACATCTCCAACAGGATATCAATATCCTCTTCTTTCCCTTTTCCCTCTGTTATTCTTGTCAGGATATCAAGCATGTGTCTTGTACCCTCCCTGCAAGGTGTACATTTACCACATGATTCCTGCTGCGTGAAAGCAAGAAAGTATCTTGCAACCTCAACCATGCAGTTATCCTCATCCATTACAATCATACCGCCAGAACCCACGATAGATCCTATTGCAGCAAAAGTATCATATCCAACAGGGGTATCCAGAAGTGATTCAGGGATACATCCACCAGAAGGTCCTCCAGTCTGAACAGCTTTGAATTTTTTACCGTTCATAACCCCGCCGCCAATATCAAAAATAATATCTCTGACAGAAATACCCATTGGCACTTCCACAAGTCCTGTGTTGTTAACCTTTCCTACCAGGGAAAAAACCTTTGTTCCTTTACTTGTTTCAGTTCCTATTGAAGAATACCATGCAGCTCCCCTGTTTATTATATGACGAATATTAGCCCAGGTTTCTACATTATTGATATTTGTCGGTTTACCTTTGTATCCTGCTACTGCAGGGTAGGGTGGCCGTACTCTTGGTTCGGGCATATTCCCTTCCAAAGATGCTATAAGGGATGTTTCCTCACCACATACAAAAGCACCTGCACCTCTGCTGACAGAAACATCGAATTCAAACCCTAATCCAAAAATATCATCACCTAACAGTCCATATTCTCTGGCATCTTTTATAGCCTTATTAATTCTTTCCACTGCCAGTGGGTATTCATCTCTTACATAAATAAAACCATGAGAGGCTCCAATAGCATATGCACCAATAGCCATACCCTCAAGAATTACATGAGGGTCTGATTCCACAATAGAACGATCCATAAATGCACCCGGATCTCCTTCGTCTGCATTACAAATCAAATACTTTTCATCACCGGGAGAATTTTTTGCAAATTCCCATTTCATACCTGTGGAAAACCCACCACCACCACGGCCTCTTAAACCGGAATCTTTTACTTCTTTAACAACTTCTTCCGGTGTCATTTCGGTTAA
The DNA here is from genome assembly GCA_030638735.1 of Spirochaetaceae bacterium. Lineage (GTDB taxonomy): Bacteria > Spirochaetota > Spirochaetia > B11-G9 > B11-G9 > JAJRQE01. The sequence goes on along the minus strand of DAOWEB010000311.1, from coordinate 19,473 downwards.
TACTTTTACCAGAGCTGTATAACCTTCACGACCAATGTATTCATCTATATTTTCAGGATCTATGAGACCTCTGTTTGCAAGAGCAATAAGTTTTTGTTTCTTAAAAAAACCTATATCAGATAATTTGGGAACAGGTGTATCTCCATCTTTTGGAACGTACATATGTTTCTCTACTGGACGTCCTTTTAGAAAATGCTCTTCTACAAGATAGGGAATATCTTTTTCCTCCAGCATTTCATAGAAGATATCTCCAGGCTGAACAATCATTATAGGACCTCGTTCGCAAAAGCCCTGACAGCCTGTATCTACAACCTGAATCTCATTCTGAAGATTATGTTTTTCCAATTCTCTGTTAAACGCCTTTTCTATATCAAAAGCTCTGTTTGATACACACCCGGTACCTGCACAAAGCATTAAATGCATTCGATATTCCTGCATTAACCTACCCTCTCGCTTCCTCTGCCCAGGGCAGATTCTTCAACAATATTTCCTTTTAGAACATGTTCTTCAAAGATTACTTTTACTTTTTCTTTTGTAAGGTGCACATATTTAACAGGAGATTCTCCCTGAATTTCAATTGTTGCCATTGGTTCATGGCTGCAGAGACCTGCACAACCTGTTGTTGTAAAAATAATATCTTTTTTACCTGAGGCTTCAAGCTCATCTATAAAAGCCTTCATAATATCTCTTGCTCCGGTAGCAATTCCACAAGTACCCATGTGAACGGTTATTTTAGCTCTACCGGCTCCACTTCGCAGGTTTGTAGATGCTTCCATTTTTTCGCTGATCTTTTTTAAGTCTTCAGGCTTCAATTTCATAATTACCTCCAACAACGCCGCTAATCAGAATCACTTATAAAGTCATAACAAAAATCAATATCCGGATGGGATAATCTCAACATCTTAATAGTTAACATTATGTCACCTAACGGTTTCATATCCGGATGATCATTTTTAAATACTGCTTGTATCACTGTACCAACTCCTATACCGGAGTCGATCTCAAATTCCCCTTCTGTTTCCAGGGCTGCCTGTTTTAACAGGGATATCCCCAATCCGAATTTTTTTCCCTCTTTTGATGAATAAAACGGACTGGAAACAATTTTTACTGTTTCCATTTCCATCCCTGATCCATCATCTATTATAAAAAGACGCAGAATATTTTCTGCCTTCTTTTCTTCCAGTCTTACTTCAATACGCCGGGCTCCGGCTCGAATTGAATTCTCAACTACATCAAGAATATGCAGAGAAAGATCTTCCATTATCTGATCACTCCCCGTCCATTCTTTCCATGGATAGCCAAAATCAATTCTTTGATATTTGGTTCCATTAATCTAAACTCTGTCACTCTCTTTCCAATATCCTCAATATAATGGGCATCGGAACAGGAAATATAGGGATATCCGTATAAATATCCGGTTTTCCTTTTTCTCTCTTTTTTCTCAGCTGCTTGTGGGTAGACAACTTCTACTCCATCCAGTTCCATTCCTTCAGGTATAAATCCAAGCTGGCTTATTATACTGAAAGACTCTCTGTCAACATGGGATGCTATTACCATCCCTCTGTTCTTATGAACAAGATCAACAATCTGATCTATATTCAGGGTTGTAGCTCCAAAAAATAGTTTTTCACTAACACCCAGAATTTTATTTTCGGAATCAAGAAAAACCTGATCTCCAAAAGCTTCAGGATCATTTACTCCCGGAAGATTATCCTGAACAATCTCTTCCATATTATAAAGATTTTCATTACTGTCAAAATACGCCAGTAAATGAACTTCCTCTTCAGAGGTAATCTCCATCCCCCCTATTACCGTAAGCCCTTTCCTTATCCCGGCTTTTCTTACCGCTTCAAAATTGCCGGCACTGTTGTGATCAGTAACAGCAATTATATTAAGACCCATCTCTACTGCCTTCGACACAATTGCCGTCGGCATCATCCCATAATCACCACAGGGCGAAAGAATTGTATGAAGATGAAGGTCAGCCTTATATATCTTCATCTGTTTTTCTTACCCTGGTATTCCCATATGATACAGTTTTCCAACAATCTCATAGGCACTTTCACTGCTGCTCAGTACCGGTAAACCTTCCTGTTCAGCTTTTGCGGCCGCTGCAGGAATCAATTCTCTTCCCTGGATTAAAATTACACCAGCCATATTTTTCATCAATGCAATTGCAACAACATTCACATGGGTCTGGTAGGTGATCCATATATCCCCTTCTATCCCATGGGCAATCACATCACTCATCAAATCGCTTACATAGCCTCTTGAAACATTGGAATTAAGATGCTCATTGCCTGAAAGAACTTTGAGATTAAGTTTATCTGTGATCTCATTCAGGCGCATTTTTCCTCCGTATTAATATCTACAACCAAAAGAGTTCCTTCACCAACTTTTGAGCTGATTGTGAAATTATCAGAACAGTTTTTAATATTCTGGAGTCCCATCCCTGCACCAAAACCCAGTTCCCGAACCCAGTCAGGTGCTGTGGAATATCCTGGTTCCATTGCTTTTTCTACATCCGGCATACCCGGTCCATTGTCTTCAATTTTCATATTTAAAGAACCTGCTTTTAAAATGATAGTAAATGTACCACCTCCTGCATATGAAAGCAGATTCATTTCAGCCTCATAAGCAGCAATGGCAGCTCTTCGGACAATACTTCCGGGTAACCCAAGTCTATACAAATCAGCTCTGATTGAGCTGGATATTTCCCCTCCATGCTCCAGGGGTTTTGCTTTGACATTATAGTTCAATGTCATAATTGCAGATTCGGATTCAATATTATGTAACAGACAGTCACGTTTACGTTTCTCATTCTCTGACTTATCGCTAATATCGAGCTCTGCAAGGACACCTTCCATCATTGTGCATCTGCATATAAGACCCAGAAACTTCCTGGTCGACTGTTCCACAACAGAAAGTCCTCTTAATCCGGAAATATCCAGTTCCCTAATAGCAGCAATTACAGGTTCATCTATGTGAAGGGTTTTATACTCCGTGTTCATTAGTTCCTCTATTGGAACATCCTTCTTATCAGAAGTTAACCAATCCACATACTCTGCAATTGAAATCTGTCCAACCAGCTTGTCTCCATCCAGAACAGGAATACATGAATAATTATTTTCTTTGATTGCATATTCCAGCTCACTCATCATCGTACTCGGAGTGACTCTGGCAATATTAGTTTTCATTATCTTTTCTACCCGGATTTCATAAATACGTTCTGTAACACTCTGTGAAATCCGTATATGATCCATATTCTAGCCCTGTAATCCGGCTGCAAAAAGTTTACCGGTAACCTGAAATGTTGATAATTCGGTTACCAGTATAGTGATCTTTTTCTTCTGAGCCAGCTCTATAGTTTCTTTTCCAGGATTCTTACCATTTGTGTAACAGATAGCAGGAATCTCTACCATTTCAACAGTTCTTATGGTCTGCCTGTTAGTCAGACCTGTTATAAGAAGCTGTGCTTCCCGTCCGGAAGTTAAAACATCACTCATAAGGTCAGAAACATAAATTGTCTCAATTTCTCTGGAAGAATATCCAATTGTAAGTATTCTAGCATCCAGTACCTGACTTACTTCCTGTATATTCATATCTAATCTTTCTTCATCAGTTTTTTTATAGATTTCTGAGTCATCTTGCCATGGAACTCACCATCTATTGTTACCAGTGGTCCCAGAGCACATGCCCCGACACAGTTAACAACATCCAGGGTGTATTCCCCATCGGCTGTTGTTTCTCCGGCTTTTATTTTCAACTCTCTCTCTATTGTATCTACAATCAGGGGAGCTCCTCTAACATGACAGGCTGTTCCCACACAGGCACAAACATGATGTTTTCCAATAGGTTCAAGTCTGAATGTTGAATAAAATGTAACCAGGCTGTAAAACCTGCTTAAGGGGATATCGAGGCGCTTTGAAGCTTCTCTCAAATACTCTTCAGGCAGATATCCAAATGCTTCATGGATATCCTGAAGAAGGCCAATTAGTGAGCCCCTTTCTTTTTCATACTCTTCCAGCAATTTATTCAGTTTTTCCATGCTACTTCCTAATTCCCGGCTCTATTTGATTTTTACAAGCCATTTTTTATTTGCATCAAAGTTTTTGCTCAACACCATCTGATGTACAACAGTAAGAAAATCAGGTATTTCGATGGTAATATCATTTTTTATTTTTACCTGACATGCCAATCGCATATTATTCAATTTTTCCTGCCGACTCATCCAAATCTCTTCTGTAGGAAGAATATGTCCTCCACCCTCGGGAACCTGTACTTTACAATAACCACAACTTCCTTTTCCTCCACAGGAATTGGAAACATTAAACCCATTGTCATTAAGAGCTGTTAATAGATTTATACCACCTTCAACAGTTATCTCTTTAACTTCATCTCCCTCAAGAACACTTATCTTACAATCACCATAACTAACTAAAAGCTTATCTGCAATCAGGAGTACAATTGTAATTATAAGAAGCAGTCCGTTCATTACTAATACTGGTATAAAATTCATTAAACATTCACCATCCCGGCAAATCCAAGAAATGCAAGGGAAAGTATCCCTGCTATTGTCATGATTATTCCCGGTCCTTTCATTCCCTTTGGAATATCTCCAACAAGGGCTAGTTTTTCATTTATTGCAGCAACTATTACAATTGCAATTATCCATCCTAAAGATGCTCCAAATGCAAAGACTACAGACTGCAGGTAGTTGTAAGATCTAATAACCATAAATAAAGAGACAGCAAGAACTGTACAGTTAACGGTAATTAAGGGAAGGAATATTCCAAATGCTGCCTGGAGTACAGGAAAGAACTTTTCCATTATCATCTCAACAAGCTGTACTGTCCCTGCAATTACAATGATAAAAACAATGTAGTAGATAAGTTCGCTGTGGAGGGGTACAAGAATATAATTGTAAATAGGCCAGTTTATAAGTGCTGTAAGTGTTACTACAAATATAACTGCAAAACCCATACCACTTGCTGTTCGAAGACTCTTGGAAAGTGAAATAAACGGACACATTCCCAGGAGATAAGTAAAAGCTATATTTTGTGTTAATACAGCAGCAATAAATATCATTAATAAATTAATAGCCATAAAAATTCCCCTTAATCCGATTCAACTTTGGCAAGTGTTCTTGTTATCCATATAAACAGGCTAACTACAAAAAAGGCTCCAGGTGCCATTGATATTACAACCCATTTAGGAAAAGAATCAGGCATAACCTGGAATCCTAAAAGAGTACCAAATCCAAGAATTTCTCTTACAATTGCAATAGCTACCAGAGTATATGTGTAGGAAAAACCATTTGATACCGAATCCAGAACTGAATGAAAAACATTGTTCTGACTGTAAAAAGCTTCTGCTCTTCCCATAATTATACAGTTTGTAATTATTAGCCCTACATATGGTCCAATAGATTCACTAATTTCAGGGAAATAAGCCTTTAATACCTTGTCTACAACAATTACAAAGGAGGCAATTACAATCATGTAGGTAATCATTCTGACCCGTCGGGGAATAATATTTCTTAAGCCGGAAATTAGAACTGCAGTTGCAATTAGTACAAATGTAACACCAGCACCCATTGCTATAGCATTTGCCACTGTATTGGAAACCGCCAGAGCCGAACAAATACCAAGTACCATAGAGGAAATTGGGTGATCTCTCCATATCCCATCCAGTATTGTCTGATAACTTTTAGTTTTCTTTATTTCTGTAAACGTCACCATCAGTCTCCTTTAGAGCTGGAAATAAATATTTTATAGTCATCATTTATGACCTTAATAAGTGCAATACTGGACATTGTTGCACCTGTAATCCCATCCACATCTGTATTATTTGCCGATTTACCAGCTCCTACAAGAATAAGTTCAGGATCAAACTGTTTTCCAATAAAAGAATCCAGAAACTGCTTCTCAGTAATTCTACTTCCAAGACCGGGAGTTTCCACCTGGGATTTAATACCCACTGCTCTGATTGTTTTACCATCAGCATCCATTACAGTAACTCCTATAATTGGTCCCTGAAAACCTGAACCTTCAAAGGGAAAAGCCACCTCTCCTGCAGTATTTCTATATACTGACATTTCTGCATACTGAATGGTTTCTATATTATCTGTAAATGCTTTCTCAATAGTTTCCTCTGTAAACTCAATACCAAAAGTATTCAAAATAGTACTCAATTCTTTTATCTTTTTATTTTTGGAAATCATCGGCTCGGTAAATGCATCAACACCCACCAAAGTAGTTGCAAGGATGGTTCCAAGAATCAGTACAAAGACAATCATCATAATTTTGTCTCTCATATATTATTATTCCTATAAATTGTTTTTAAAACAAAGTGATCTATGAGTGGATTTAATCCATTCATAAAGATTATGCTGAACATTACACCTTCTGTATAACCTGCAAAGCTTCTAATAAGGAATGTTAATAATCCACATCCAAAACCATAGATATACTTACCTATTCTTGTGGTAGGTCCGGTAACCGGATCTGTTGCCATAAACATAGCACCAAATAAGAGTCCACCTGTAAGAATACTGAATACAGGCGGGGCAATATTCGGAGAGATCATATTTCCAATTAATGAAAATACAAATACTGTTCCAAGATATGAAACAGGTATTCTCCAGTTGGATACCTTTGATAACATGAGAAAAATTCCACCAGCTATAATTCCAATACTGAAAACTTCTCCCATACTTCCGGCATGCATTCCCATTAATAAATCCCAATATGGTGTCATTTCACCGGAAATCTGGAAAACACCCAGAGGGGTAGCAGATGTTATAACATCTGCAAATGGTTCTTTCCACGATACTGACATAAGCTGGGGGAATGCGATTGTAATAAACAGTCTTCCAACAAGAGCCGGGTTAAAAATATTTCTTCCTGTCCCTCCAAATATTTCTTTACCAAAAAATGTTCCGAATACTGATCCTATAGCTACAGCCCATAATGGTAGAGTCGGTGGCAGAACCAGTGCAAAAATAAGACCAGTTACAAGAAAACCTTCTTCAATTTCCTTGTCTCTGAGTATTGCAAAGGAAACTTCTACAATACCTCCTGCAACATAGGATGTCATAATTATTGCCAGTGCATACAGTCCGTAATAATATACTGCTACAGCTGTAGCAGGTAGAAGACCTATTATGGCAAATGACATATATCTTTTTATTTCAATATGATCTTTAATATGAGGTGCTCCGGTTGTTACAATACTTGTACCAAATATTATCCCTTCCATTGTCTCGAATATTGCCTTAAATCTACGTAATGACTTTTTTTCTCCCATCTGATGTATGAGTGTCTGGACTTTACTCTGCTGCTTCATTAGTCTGCTCCTTTATCACTCCAATAAGATTATAGGAGGTGATAAAATCAGCCTCTTTTACATAAGCATCTTCCAGAAGTTTTTTCTTCCCTTCCTTTAAGTAAGCGGCTATTGGTATTTTTGCTGTACATACATAGGTACAAAGATTACAGTCTATGCATTTGAATATTCCGTACTGAACAGCAGTTTCATCCAGTCTGTCCCTTTCAACATATGGAAAAAGAATATTTGGAAGTATTCCTGCAGGACAAACATTTTGACAAAAACCACAGGAAAGGCAGGCTCTCTGTTCCCCATTGAGGTTTGTATTTGTACTTTTTTTGAAGGGTAGAATTTTTGCAAGGAATGTATTCGAGTAAGAATCTTTTTTAAACCCCGGTTTAGCAAAAAACATCAGGTCCTGACCTCTTTTTTCTTCAAGAGCGATCAATACATCACTATTTTTTCCTATAGGAGATTCCAGTTCAAATGTTTCTCCACTTAAAAGACTGTCATGAATAAAACGAATATCTTTCGTATCATCCAGAGAAAGTCTGCCTTGTGCAATTTGGGATACAGTAGTTCCGATTTTTATACGGAGGTGTGGTCTGTCAGTAAAAACCGGTCCTCCAAGGGCAATTACACGCTCAATTAAGGGTTTTCCCAAACAAACAGCTTCATATATCTGGTACACATCCTGTATACCCAGAATAACTACACCTTTATTGATACCTTTGTAAGCTGCAGGCAGATCAATTCCCAGTACGGTTTTTAAGAGTACAGAGTCATGGTTTTGGGGGTATTTAGGTTTAACCCTGTGGTATGTAACAGGAAGGTCATCATCTACAGTATTATCAATTACCTGAAACCATGTGGATGTATTATTGCTTATTGCAATGTGAATATCTGCCTTATCCATTATTTTTGAAAGAATAGATAGACCCTCTGCAAAATATTTTGCCCCATCATCACCCAAAAATATTGAGAGATCCGGATTATAAACTTCTGCATCAGCTGCATGAATAATTATATGCTGTACTTCTGCAGGTTTTATGACTGAACTTTTGTAACTGGTTGGTATTCCATCGGATCCAAGAGCACTTGTACCTGATAAATAAATAACTTTTTCAAGCTCATTATTTGCCAGCTTTTTCCACTCAGATGTAAACCCTGGAACCTTTTCATATTCATCAGAGGCAGTGGATGAAATTTTCAAAACACTTATCTGTCCATTGGGAGAATCCATTTTTTGTACAGATTCTATGACACCATCTACAGGGCTATGTACAGGTGAGGTAATACTTTCATCGTCCTGCCATATAATTTGTCCTGCTTTTACACTGTCACCTGAACGTACAAGTGGCTTTATTCCTAATTCAACTCTACCCAGAGGTACCACCAGCTGTTCTGGTAATTTTAGAACTACCAGTTCATTCGATGGTTGCCCTTTAAACTGTTTAAAACCATATCCTCCGGATATTTTTTCATTTATTACTTTCATTTGTTACCTACAAAACCTGATCCTTATCGTAATGAATGCATTCATTATATACGGTTTAATGACTAATACAATACCAAAATATAAAAATATTGCAAATAATATCACATAAACACAATAAATATAACATTCAAATGTTAAAAATAATTATTAATAACTCATAAACATCACATATTTCTTTTATAAGTATAAGAATAGAAAAAAATATAATAATAAGTATTTTTATATAAATATAGTGTATAATGGGTTTATTAAGAATTGCAGGCTGGAGGAGGTAATATGCTCAGTTTTAAAAAACTGGAAGATATCCTTAGGACTACTATCAAATGGGAACAGCAGATGAGAGATCTTTATGAAGTTGCTGAACTTGGACTTAAAACTAAAGAAGCTAAAGAACTGTTGGCTTTTCTAAAGGAATCTCACCAAAAACATCTGGAAATTCTTCAAAATCTTAATATCATTGATTATGGACCTGATGAATGGATTAAATTTACAGCCGACTTTGGAGTTCTTCATCAGATACCCCAACATCAAATTACCCGTGATTCAACAGCAGAAGAGATCTTTGTTAAAGTAAGATCGTATGAGGAGTCACTTCAGTCTGTATACAAAAGAGTTTCCGAACATACAGTTTCTGAAAGTCAAACCGAATTATTTTCCTCTCTGGCTCTTATGAAAGAGAATCAATTGGCTGCAATAAGAAATTTTAAGGAGAGCTATTTTAATCCTAATTTGGGGTAGATAATTATGCAGGAATTAAGTCCGATTGAATCATCAGCATTTAAAAGTTTGAATAAGGTTATAACCTGGTTCATAATTTTGAGATGGATTGCCTGTACCGGTGTTGCTTTGGTTTTACTTCTTTCCTATTATTTTTTTCATTTTCCGCTCCAATATAAAATATTATCAACTACAACTCTATTTGTAATATTACTGAATTTTATCTATAGTCTCTATTTCTATAACTATAAGAAGCAATATCTTCAAAGAAGAGAAATCCATCTCTTTTTTCAAATTCAGATTATAAGTGATTATTTTTTGCTTCTGATTCTTGTTTATTTTTCCGGATTTATGGATAACCCTTTAATATATTTCTTTTCTTTTCATATAATAATTACATCCTTTCTATTTACCTCCAGGATTGTAACTATCTATACAACTTTACTGATAGTTCTTATTGGAAGTCTATCTATTCTTCAGTATTTAATGGTCATTCCGACCTATCCTTTATTTATTAGATGTTTAACAAAAACACCGGTTATACTACTTACACAGACTTTGGGACTCTCTGCCCTGTTAATAATAACTGCATATTTAACTACAAGTATAATTAATAAAATTGATGCCAGGGGTAAACAATTTGAAGTTGAGTTAAAGAGGTATAAAAGTCTTGATAAAATAAAATCCAATTTTATTCTTCAGGTTACTCATGAAATACGGGGTCCATTAGCCGCTATAAGTGGTTTTCATGAGATGATACTTCGTGGAATAACAGGTGAAATTAAGGATCATACCAGAGATATAATAACGAAGGCAGACAGAAGAACTGATAATCTTTTAATTATTATTGGAGAAATGATTGACTTTGCCTACATGAAGTCAAGTGATGACAGTACTTTTAAAACAAAGGAATTTTCTGTAAGAAAAATTATCAGTGAAAATATAAGCAATGTAACAACAAGAGCTGAACAGGAAGATGTTCACCTTTCAGTCGCTTGCCCAAGACATTTAAAAATAAAAACAAACAGAGATTTAATAAATATAATACTTGGAAACCTTTTATTTAATGCAATTAAGTACACAGAAGCTGGTGGCAATGTCTCTTTAATTGCATCTGAGAAGGGTCATGAAATCCATCTTGTTATAGAGGACACTGGAATAGGTATCTGTGATGATGAGATAGAAAAGGTTTTTGATGAATTCTACAGATCAAGAAGAGCTCGTGTTCTTGAAAAAGATGGAACCGGACTTGGATTATCTATAGTTCAGAAAGCAGTTAATGCTTTACAGGGAAGGATTATTGTATATTCAAAAGAGGGTAAAGGAAGCAGTTTTCATGTGTTTTTACCAGCTTATATAGATAAAGGGAAAATACCGGGAGGAGAGAATGCAGAGGATATTAATAATTGATGATGATGAAGATATTATTGAAACAGTTGGATCATTATTAAAATTTGAAGGTTACGAGATTGATTTTGCTACTACAACAGAAAAAGGAATAGAGATGATAAAGGCATCCCCTCCGGATTTGGTTTTACTGGATATAATGTTTCCTGATAAAAAAACAAAGGGTTTTGATGCAGCTGCGGTAATTAAAGAATTGAATCTTGATTTTCCTCTTTTTGTTTTTACTGCTATTAATAGAGAATATGCTTTTGATTTTTCTAAAGATGATATAAAGGCTGATGAGTTTATTAATAAACCTGTTAAACTTGACAGGCTGGTTGAAAAGATAAAACAGTATATCTAGGTATCTTAGGCTGCTCTGTTATTCTTATCAGACAGCCGCCGGCATTGTTCCCTTATATTATTTACTAAAGAGAAGAAATCCCTCATTAGTGAAACCATACTGTAACGCCCTTTATCTGTGACTCTGATTGAACCATGCTTAAATATTACTGCACCGGAAAGAAACAGAAAGGCTAATTCTATAAATAAATATATAAACCAGAGTTTACCATGATTCTTTCCTGTTTGCTTAAGATCCATCCTGCCGCCAAAAAGTGACATTAAAAGTGAATAGAGCAGTTTTTCCTTTCTTTTATAATATTTCCCCATAGTCATAGCCGATACACCTGAATTTATTGTATCTATGTACTGGTCAATTGAAAATGTAGTTGCAAACATTCCCCCTGAAATATAAGAAAAAGAGCCGGCACCTACTCCAATATAGTAGTCTCTGTTAACGATGTACTCATCAATTAAATTCCCTTTCCGTGTAAAACACCATGCTGATGTTCTTTCATAACCCTCTAAAAGATTATCCGAAATTAGTTTGTAAAATTTCTTTTCATTTTCTGCACCATGGCTCCCAAGAGCCTGAGTCATCTGATCTTTTACTGAAGTGGAGGACATTAAGGGGTAAAATGTTGCCTGATCTATTTTCAGGTCTTTTATGATTGAGATATCCCTTTCCAGGGTTTTTGTAGTTTGTTCAGGAAAATTGAAGATCATATCTACATTTAAAGTATCAAATATTTCTGCAGAATCCTTTAGTCGATCCTGGATTTCTTTACCGCTTCCATATTTATTAAATCTTTTTAGTTTTTTTAACAGACCGTCATCAAAAGTCTGTACTCCAACTGAAAGTCTTGTAACACCCGAATCCTTAAGAATCTTTAAGATGAGGGACTGCAGATGATTAGGATTGGTTTCTACTGATACTTCTTTGATATCCCAGAGTGATTTTATGAGTTTAATTACTTTAGCAAGGTGTTCCGGCATAACTGTCGGGGTCCCGCCACCAATATACACTTCATCAAATTTAAACCCTTTTTTATGATACTTCAGAATTTCTTTTTCGAGTGCAGAAAAATATTTATCAGCCAGTTTATCATCAAATTTCACTTTAAAAAAAGAACAATAAGGGCAAAGCTCTTCACAGAAGGGAATATGGACATAGAGAAGAAGATCTGTGTCGGGAGCTTCAAGTACTGGAGGTTTTGTAAGAGGAGAGACTCTAAGACTCCAATGCATCATCATTCTGGAAACTTTGTTTAGCAGTAATTCTGAGATGTTTTTCATTAGTCTTTTATAACATGCTACACATATATTTTGCAATATATGTAGTTATTTATATGACTAAATAAATAATATTACAAAATACGTAATATTAATTTGACAATAACTATACTAATATAGTAATCTATAATCATAATTATCTAAAAAGGAGAATATTATGAAGAATTTCACATTTATTACAGTCTTGTTGATTATTTTATCATTGACTGTCTTTACAGGTTGTTCCAAAAAAATCCCTGAAGGAGCTCTTGCTTCTATGGAAACAAAGAGTGCTCCGATAATGGACGGAATGGTAGATGATGTATGGGATGATGCACCGGCATTAGTCGTTGATGTTTATGTACCCGAATATCCTGTATTTGATAAAAGTTATTTTAAAGATGCATACAATGTAAGTATGCAGAGTCTTCATACTGATACAGATATATATTTTTTATATCAGTGGACAGGTGACAAAGAAGAATCACAGGCAAGACAGTCCTGGTATTATAATGCAGATGAAGACAAATGGATGCAGAAACCAAAATATAAAGATGACGGCTATTATGGACCGGAATATGAGGACAAGTTTGCTGTAATATGGGAAATTGGTGATTCTATAGATGGTTTTGCAGAAAACGGTTGTGCAATTCTCTGTCATGGTGAAAAGAAAGCTACCAATGCGGCTGGCGAAACTGCTGATATCTGGCACTGGAAATCTGACAGAACAGGGCCTGTAAATCAGATTGATGACAAGTGGCTGGATTTTGTTGATGGAAACGGAAGAAAGACAGATGAAGGAACTGGCGCATATTCTTCAAACTCACAGGATCTTACAGACGCAGCAGGTAACACTGTAAAAGCACCTGTATACTGGATTCCCGGTGCAACTGACTATCACTGGATAATGGATGGCGATAAAAATGCAAGAATGATTGTTTCTGTTGATGCAGATGGCAATTTTGTTGACGAAGATGGTACAGTTCTTGTAAAAGAAGAGTTTAATGGTGAATCAAATAAACAGATTCCAAGTCTGTATGGTATTAAACCGGGAACAGGAAGCAGAGGTGATGTTAATGAACACCACAACTATGATGAAGCAACAGGCACATGGACTCTGGAAGTGAAGAGAGCAATCGATACAGGTAATGCTGACGATGTAAACTTCTCTGATCCTGAAAGAGAGTATTACTTTTCAATTGCAGTTTTTGATGCAGCAGCAATTGCACATGCAATACCTGGTGGAATGTCAGGAACAGCATATCCTCTGGTAATTAGATAATTACAAATTCGAAAAAAGACAGAGGGTTTATACCTTCTGTCTTTTTTTATTGGATATATTTGCAGGGTATATAAAACCAGTGTTGTTTTTAATTCTGTCCGGTTTCAATATCTGTATAATTTCGTTTAATAAAATTATTTATATATTCAATCTGGTTCTCTTTAAATTGAGCCAGTGAATCAAATAGTTCAGTCTGATTTTCGGATACCAGTTCTACAGCTACTTTTGTATAAAAATCTTTTACTTTTTTTTCATATTTTAATACATTCTTAAATATCTCCAGAGGCGGAGTATCCTTGGTAATTGTATGAACTGGGATTTCCTCTGCGACATGCAGTCCGAATGAAAATTGAACGTATTCAATGGAACCATAATCTTTGAGATTCAGGTTATTCAGAATTTCCATATGTGCATTTTGGTTTTTCTTTAGAAAATTTACCAGTTCTTTTGACTGCTCATTTTTTACACCATAAGCAGCAATGTCATAGAGATCCTTAATTTCCTGTTCCCATTTTACTGTCATCTTAAATATCTGATCTAAATCCCGAAATGTTTTCATACATTCCCCCTACCTTACAGAATAAATCAGGTATCTGCTATTTGCAATGAAAATTTTCATAACTATCAAATAAAAAAATAGTTGACAAAATTTGTCAGCTTAATATAATAGTAGATGAGCATTACTGTTTTGCATCGTTGATTTTGCATCATGTTCATTTTTTATAATCTGGATTCTTAATAATCGGGAGAGAAAAATGGGACATAAGATTCTTATCATCGATGACGACGAAGATATTGCAGATAATATTCAAACATTGCTCACATATGAAGGCTTTGAAGTTTTTATTGCAAATCATGTAAAAGAAGGCCTTGAAATAATTAAAAATGTAAATCCCGAGCTGGTCCTGCTTGATATAATGTTTCCGGAGAGTAAAACCTTAGGATTTGAGGCAGCAATTGATATTAAAAAACTTCGTCCGGAGCTTCCTGTTTTTGCTTTTTCAGCTATTAATAGAGAATATGCTTTTGACTTCCAAAAAGAAGATGCCCATGTAGAAGAGTTCCTGGTTAAACCTGTGGATTCAAAAAATCTGGTAAAACTAATAAATAAATATCTTGAATGATAGTACAGGATGCATATTGAAAATCTCTGACTAAAGTGGAGGCTGGATATGAAAACACAGGGCGGGTATACGCCAAAAATCTCAGGTAGACCGAGTAATATCTTAAAAAAAATACCATTATCTTCAAGTTTAAATATAATTCTTAACAGGAATGGAAGACAGTATAATTCACTGGTTAAAGAGGGACAAAAGGTAAGAATAGGTGAAATTATTGCAGAGACAGAACTGTCTGACAGCAAAGAACAAGCAACTGAGAAGCATCAGATACTTGTTCTTCCATCTCCTGCTGATGGAACAGTTCATTTAACTGTCGATGAAGAAACAGATAGAACAGTCTCTATTAAATTATTGGATATAGGTTTTTCAGTAGATAAAAATCCTGCTGCAGTAAAAGATCCAAGCAGGTTGACTCCGGTTGAAGCCAGGAAAATACTGGTTAAAAGAGGGATCTGGGATTATTTTTGGAGTTCAAAAACCAAAGGCACACCTGGAATAAATGGAGAGACAAAACCAAAAGCAATCATTATTAATACTGTAATTGCTGAACCCTTCAGAACCCGGGGTAACGTTATCCTGCAGCAGTTCTGGCACAGTATTATTAAAGGGATGAGCTACCTTCCACTTCTGCTTGCTGACTATGGGACAGTAGAGTTTATCCTGACTCATAAAAAAGATCCAATTGTCAAGCTGATGTTTAAAGAACTAACAGGTAAAGCCTGGGTTAAGTTTCATTTTGTAGATGTTAAATATCCGGTGGAAAATCCTCTTATTATCGATGGACTTCTAAGAGATACCAAAGTAAATCTCAATCCGGAAGACGATATCTGGGTTGTGGATATTCAGGCAGTTGAGGCTATTGGCATTAGTCTTGGAAAGGGAGTCCCCATAAGCAGAAGAATTGTAGCTATGGGTGGTCCTGCCTATCCTGACCCTATGCATATCAATGTAAGAATTGGGACTTTGCTGAAGGATATTATTCCGTCAGCAGTAGATCTGTCTTCAACCCTCGTTCTTAGGGGAGGTCTGTTTTTGGGGACACCTGTGGATCCTGAAACTGATTCTGTTGGTTTTGATGATGATGCCTTCTTTTTTCTACCAGTAAAAAAGACAAGGGAATTTATCTCTTTTGTAAGACCGGGAATTAAAAAACGATCAATTTTTCCTACTTTTATGGGAAAAATTGATAAAGATATGTCTACTCAGCTTCGGGGGGAATTACGTCCCTGTATAGCCTGCGGAAAGTGTCAGGAGGTTTGCCCTGTTGGTTTGCTTCCTCAGATTATCCATCGATATCTTTACAGTGACAGAATTGATGAAGCTCAGAAAATGGGCCTTAACAGTTGTATTGATTGTAACCTCTGCACCTTTGTATGTACATCAAAAATTGAACTGAGAGAAGAGTTCGCCAGAGCCAGAGAGATGCTTCATGCGGAAAGGGAAGGTGTCGTATGAAGTTATTAAGAAAAATCTTCGATAAAGTAGAGCCTGTTTTCGATAAGGGCAAGCCTTTAGCTGCTTTTTATCCTATTTACTCCATGTTTGACAACATGATGTTCCTCACTTCTGAAAAGAGTCAAAATGCACCTTTTGGAAGGGATCCTATTGAAATTAAAAGATACATGTTTTTTGTAATTATTGCTCTTGGCCCCTGTTTCCTGGGTGCTCTCTATTTTTATGGGATCCGTGTTTTATGGATGTTAATTGTTTCCTATGCTGCCGGAGCAGTGGTTGAAATTGCATTTGCGATAATAAGAAAAGAAGAGGTTAATGAGGGCTTTCTTGTTTCCGGATTTATATTTCCACTAATTCTCCCTCCTGGAATACCTCTTTGGCTTGTGGCTGTTGGAATGATATTTGGTATTCTTGTAGGTAAAGAGGTTTTTGGCGGCACAGGAAGAAACCTTTTTAATCCGGCACTTGTCGGCCGTTGTTTTCTTGCCCTGGGATATCCTTCGGCAATGGCCGGATCGTGGATTTCTCCCGGTACCGGAACACTGGGGAATTTGCTGACAAATTATCAGCTGGCAGCTCCTGAGGCGATAAGCTCAGCGACACCTCTGGTACAGGCAAAAAGTGGTGTTTTAGCCCCCTTGAAAGATCTTTTTTTTGGAAATGTTCTGGGTAGTGCAGGTGAGACTTCTGCCATCCTTGTCATACTTGGTGGAATACTTCTTATTGCTGTTGGAATGGCAAACTGGAGAACTGTTCTTTCTATAATTCTCTCTTTTGCAGGATTCAATTTGCTTTTTAATCTGTTTTCACCAGGTACAGCAAATCCGGTTCTCTTCAACATGCTCTCCGGAGGGTTTCTCTTTGGCGCTTTCTTTATGGCAACAGATCCGGTTACTTCACCTATAACTATTTCTGCAAAATGGCCCTATGGGGTTCTTATAGGTCTTCTTGCATTACTAATTAGAACATTCTCAGGATTTGTGGAGGGGATGATGTTTGCAATTCTCCTGGGTAATATATTTGCACCTCTGTTTGATGAGGTGGTAATACGTGTACGGATGAAACGATATGCCAAAAAACAATAATTTTCGAACTATTGTATTTGCAACAGTACTGGGCCTTTGCTGTTCTCTTTCTCTGGTTCTGGTGAACCTGCAAACCGGAACCCTTCGGGAGGCTAATGAAAGAGCGGAGGAACTGAGAAATTATCTGTTTGCTCTGGATGTACCAGTAGCTTCCGGCGCTGGAGCTGAAGATCTGCTTGCAATATTTGATATGTCAATTCGTATTAAAGAAACCGAATCTCTTACTTTTTATGAATATTATCCTGAAGATAGTTCATCAAATTTACCAGCAGCAGTTGCAGTGCCTCTCAGTGGACCTGGTTTGTGGGGAAGAATAGATGGTGTTCTAGCTATGGAACCTGATCTTAAAACAATCAAAGGTGTACGTTTTTATAAACAGTCAGAAACTCCTGGACTGGGCGGGGAGATAGGAGCAGAGTGGTTTCAGGCTCAGTTTAATGGAAAATCGATACTTTCTCCGGATGGTACACCAGGGTTTACTATCGGTAAATCAGGGGAGGTCAGAAATGTAAACTCTGTTGATGGAATCAGCGGAGCCACTATGACCTCGGACAGGGTTGAAGATATTCTGACAGATCTTGCAGTTATGGTATGGAAGGCAAGGAGCCAGTATGAGTGATAATAGTGCACCAGGGCAAAAGCTGAAGTTTCGTGAAATATTTGCAGATGGAATATACAGAATAAATCCTATTACTACTCAGGTTCTGGGAATCTGTTCCTGCCTTGCTGTTACTAACAGGGTTGATAATGCTGTTGTTATGGGAGGGGCACTGATTTTTGTTATTGCACTCTCTAATCTACTTGTCTCACTTCTTCGTAAAGCAATACCCCTAAGAATAAGAATGGTAACAGAGGTAGCTATAATAGCTACATTTGTAATTATATTTGACCAATACCTGAAAGCCTACTCATGGGAGATGTCAAAACAGCTTGGTCCATATGTGGGCCTGATAATAACAAATTGTATTGTCATGGGAAGGGCCGAAGCATTTGCCATCCAAAACCCACCCCTTTCGGCTGTATTTGATGGAATAGCAAATGGAATAGGGTACAGCATTATTCTTATTCTTATTGCCCTGGTCCGGGAAATTGTTGGATCCGGATCACTTATAATCTTCGGAACACAAATTTTTTCATTATTAGAGTTTGGATACACAAAGAATCTTCTTTTTGTTCTTGCTCCCGGAGCTTTTTTTACTACTGGATTTCTAATGTGGGTATTAAACGCATTTAATAAAAATGGAGGGGAGGAAGAATGAACAGTACATCCCTGATAGTTATTTTTATCGGCTCAATTTTTACCAATAATATTCTTTTTGCCAGTTTTTTAGGAATGTGCTCTTTTCTTGTTTGTTCAAACAAGATTGATACTGCAGTTGGTCTGGGAACTGCAGTGACATTTGTGATGGTTTCAACTACAGCAATCAACTATCTGGTTTATCATTATATTTTATTACCCCTTGGCCTTGAGTTTCTTTCTTACATAATATTTATTGCAATCATAGCTGCATTTGTGCAGTTTGTTGAGATGTTTGTAGAGCGATTCAGCCCTGCTCTCTACTATGCTTTAGGTATTTTCCTTCCACTTATAACTGTTAATTGTGCAATTTTGGGTGTAAGCCTTTTTATGGTTTTAAGAAATTATAATTTCCTGCAATCCACAGTTTTTGGTCTTGGAGGTGGATTGGGGTGGACTCTTGCAATTATGCTTATGGCAGGGCTCAGGGAAAAAATGGGATATTCAAATGTTCCAAAACCCTTAAAAGGAGCAGCAATCATTATGCTGGTGACAGGGGTTCTTGCTATGACTTTCATGGGTTTTTCCGGCATGATAAGTATGTAAGGAAGCCTGGTCGGGACTTCGTCCCTGCTCGGCTATGCAACCTTAAGGAGATAATATGGTATCGGGTCTATTGGCAGTTGGAGTAACAACCTCAATCTTTATCATACTTTCTGCTGTTCTCCTTGTAGCTGAAAAGTATCTCG
>DAOWEB010000410.1 GCA_030638735.1 Spirochaetaceae bacterium | reverse complement strand
AATACCACTTTATACTTGGGAAAGTACCTTGGAGATGATATATTCTTACAGGCATTGCTGCAGATCAACAATCAGCAATTTATTGATACTGATCTTTATGCCACAAATAAACTATTAGTAGAGTCGACAATTAGTCTTGAATGGCAAACCCCTTTATTTTTATTGGGATTTTCAGTAAAACCTGACTTTATTGACCCTATTTCCAGTATTCAAAACACTAGTCTCGAGTTATCATGGGGCTATTCTTATTAAAGATCAAATGGGTGGAACGAAGTTCCAGGGTCCCATTTTAGTCAAGAAAAAGGAGATTATATGCGCAAGAAATTACTGCTAGCATTGCTTTTCTTCAGCATTGCAGGTTTATTATTCTCTCAAACTACCGAAACAGGTCCCTGGTATATGGGAAAACCTATTAAGGAAATACAATTTGAAGGATTAAATCATGTAAATCCCTCAGACCTGGAAGGAATAACTTCTCAGTTTATTGGGTCCCTCTATTCTCCAGGTGTTTATAAAGATTTACAGAGTAAACTTTTTGCCCTGGATTTTTTTAAAAAATTCAGTGCAGAAGCTGAACCAGGTGATTCAGAAAGCAGTAGTGTAGTAATTATTTTTTCTGTAGAAGAAAGACCCCTTGTAGATGATATTAAAATATCAGGAAACAATAAAATACGTAAAGGAGATATTCTTGACTCGATTTTATTAAAACGGGATGATATTTTCAGTACAACAAAAATGAAGTATGATATAGATGCAATTGTTGATCTTTATCTTAGTAAGGGATATCCGGATGTGAGTGTAGAAGCTGACAGTTTTGAACTTAGCAATAACACTGTTGAAGTTACATTTACAGTTAACGAAGGCAGCCAGACACGTATTAAAGAAATATTATTTTCCGGAAATACTGTATTTTCAGAATCGACATTAAAGAGTAAACTTTCAATAAAGGCACAATCTCTGCTGAGCAGCGGTGTATTTGAAGAAAATAAACTTCAGTCTGATAAACTTGCACTTGAAACATATTACAAAGATCGTGGTTATTTAGATGTAAAAATTGTAGAAATAAAAAGAGAAGTAGTTGAATCGGATAATGGAAGAAACTATTTAGCTCTTACTTTTTTCTTTGAAGAGGGAGAGAAGTGGACATTTGGTGATCTAATTATTACAGGAAACGAACTATTCAGTGAAGAAGTACTTCTGAATCTGATAAATCATAAAACAGGTGATGTAATAAATAAATCAAGATTTGATATTGATTTTGCAAGGCTTTCAGATCTCTATTACAATGATGGTTATATATATAACGATATTCAACTAAATGAAAAAAGAGATGAACAAAATCATACTATATCCTATTCTTTAAATATTATTGAAAAAGGCAGAGCTCACATTGAAAATATTATCATAAAGGGTAATGTTAAAACACTTGATTATGTTCTTTACCGGGAAATTCCTATGAGAGAAGGAGATGTCTTTAGTAAGGATAAGGTAATAGCAGGTATTCAAAATCTTTATAATACCGGATTGTTTTCTGCTGTTGCTCCTGAAACACCTTATGGAAGTGCGGCAGGACTCATGGATCTTGTTATTAACGTAGAAGAAGGTAAAAACACTGATATACAGTTTGGAGTAACTTTTACTGGTGCAGCCGGGGACTATCCCATGGCTGGATTCCTGAAATGGAATGAAAATAATTTTATGGGAAAAGGACAAATACTTAGTATTGGTACAGAACTTTCACCTGTAAAACAAAGTTTAACACTTGGATTCAACGAAAAGTGGTTTATGGGAAGACGATGGTCCGTTGGTGGAAATTTTTCTTTTACACACCAGAAGTATAGTGGAATTTTACAGGATATAATGCCTGTAAGATTCACTGAAGAAGAATATAACGATGAAGTAGCTGCACCTGATCCATATAATAGCCAGGCAGAATGGGAAGCAGCTATTAATAATGGTGAATCAATTGATAGTGCTTATTTAATGGAATATGATAACTATAAATTTTCCCTTGGAGCAAATACAGGATATACCTTTCATACTTTCCTTGGACGTTTTACAACAGCTACAGGCGCAAGTTCCTCATTAAATAATATTACCTATGATAAGTATGTATACAGACCCTATAATCCTGCTATAAGAAACAACCTTGATAACTGGCTGTTTAATAATAGAATATGGCTGAACCTTGTTTGGGATAAACGTGATTTTGTTATGAATCCTACAAATGGATTTTTGTTAAATCAACTAACAACCTATACAGGAGGTTTTATTGGAGGTAATACCCACTACATCAAATCCCAGTCAAAGGCAGAAATATTTTTCAAGTTAGTGGATATACCTGTTTCAGAAAACTATACTTTTAAAACTGTATTTGCCGCCCATACATCATTTTCTGCAATGCTTAAACAATTCTACTATGATGAAAATGCAGGATGGGACTGGAATATTAACGCTACAACCGGAGATATGCTCTATACAGACGGTATGAATATAGCCAGAGGATGGCCTTTTATGCAGAACGGTAAGGCAATGTGGGATAACTGGATTGAACTGAGAATGCCCATAGCAGAAAATATTTTATGGGGAGATTTGTTTTTCAGCGGAACAGGATTCTGGACAGAACTTACTGATGTTGATATAGCAGAAAACAACTTTATTGACAATTTTTACTTTTCATTTGGTGGAGGAATCCGGTTTACAATACCAGGCCTGCCTATTGGACTCTATTTAACTAAAAGATTTAAAATTAATGACGGTTCTATAGTTTGGGAAGGTGGAGATATATTTTATGATGCTGATGATCCGGATTCCGGCATGAATCTGGTTATAGCATTTCAGTTTGGTCTTTTTTAGATCAATTTATTAAGATAGGAGTTTACATTGAATAAAAAGGTATTACTTATAGGAATATTATTTATACTTTCAACAAGTTTTTTATTAGCAGAAAAACTTACAATGATAGGGGTAGTTGATCTTACTAAAATTGTTTCCGATTATTTTAAGGAATCCACTGCGTGGAGGGAAATTGATGAACTGACCAGTAAAGTAGATGAAACAACTACTGAAAAAATGAATGAAATAAGAGAGCTTCAGGGACAAAAAATATCAGCAGAGAATAATAATAACGATAATCTTGTATTACGTCTCGATGATGATATTCTTAAAAAACAGCAGTACCTGCAGGAATATCATAAAATAATGTCCGACAGAATAGCTTCTAAAAAGGAGAACTTACTTACTTCATCAGGTTTTTCCAAGGAAATTATAGAAACAATACAATTTATTGCTGAAAATGAAGGATATTCAATAGTACTTAGAAAAAAGGATCCGAATATTCTTTATTACAACTATGAAGTTGATATTACAGAAAAAGTTATTGAAAGACTTATTTTGAGAGCTTCATCAGGTAATTAGATATATGTCTGATTTGACACCTATGATGCTTCAGTATCGTAGAATAAAATCTCAAAATAGAGATGCTGTATTGTTTTATCGTCTTGGAGATTTTTATGAGATGTTTGAAAGTGATGCAGAGGAAATCTCCCGTATACTTAACATAACTCTTACTGCAAGACATGGTATTCCAATGTGTGGAATACCATATCATGCTTCCGGAAACTATATACCAAGGCTTCTCAAGGCAGGAAAAAAAATTGCTATTTGTGAACAAACTTCAAAACCGCAAAAAGGAAAGGGAATAGTCGATAGAGAAGTTGTTGAAATAATAACTCCAGGAACTGTTATTGATGAAAATTACCTGAAAGGTAATCAGAATAACTATATAGTTTCCATTGGTCGAACTGGTGATTTTATATCTTTTGTGTACCTTGACCTTTCAACAGCAGATTTTGGAGCAACAGCAATAGAATATGATGAAAGAGAAAGTAAATTAAAAAAAGAACTTTTTAGTTTACATCCCTCAGAAATTATAATACAGGAATCACTACTGGAAGAAGATTCTGTTATTAACCGACTTATTGCAGAAAAGCCAGAAATTGTAATTAATCGCTATCCGGATTGGAAATATGATTTAGAAAGCTCTTTTCTTCGTATTACTACCCAGCTTGGAGTTTCAAGTTTAAAAGCCTTTGGATTAAATAGAAAAAGTCCTGAAATTTTTGCTGGTGCTGTATTACTGGAATATATTGATACTACATCAAAAACTATTCTCCCTCATATTCAAAATATAACCATTTATACAGATTCAGATTATATGGGTATGGATGAAGCAACACAAAAGAACCTTGAAATATTAAGAAATTTACATGACAGTACAGAAAGCTTTACTTTGATAAGTATTCTTGACAAAACAAAAACAACTATGGGTTCAAGAAAACTAAAAAGATGGCTTATAAGACCTTTAACAGCTATAAGTGAAATTACTGTAAGACATTCTGCAGTAGATTTTTTTTATCATCAACAGATATTGTTAAATTCAACTCAAAACCAATTAAAAACTATATTGGATATAGAACGATTATCCTCAAAAATTGCTATGGATAAAGCAAATGCAAAGGATTTAAATGCCCTTGAAAGAAGTTTAGACTCTATTCTTGAAATTTCAGAACTTTTAGAAAAACTTCAAAATATATCGCCTAATTTATATCTGAATAAAAGTATTTTAGATACTATTGGATCTATAAGTAAGCTAATTCAGAATTCAATTTGTGATGAACCATCAATACTGTTAACAGAAGGACGGATGATTCGGACGGGCTATAATAAAGAACTTGATTCACTTAAAAAGATGAAAGATAACAGCCATCAATACTTAAAAGATTATTTGGAGTTCGAAAAAGAAGAATCTGGAATATCTAATCTTAAAATAAAGTATAACAAAATTATTGGACATTTCCTTGAAGTTACAAAATCCAACACCAGGTTGGTACCTGAATATTTTATAAGAAGACAATCTTTAGTTAATAATGAAAGATATACCACTGAAAAACTTGGTGATCTTGAATCCGATTTAAACAGTGCTGCTGAAAAAATCGTATTACTGGAAAAAGAACTTTTTTTAGAAATAAGGAATAAAATAAAAAAGCATATCACAACATTTCTCATAGTTTCATCATTTATTTCTGAAATAGATTGTTTGCAGTCTTTTGCCCAGGCAGCTACGGAATATGGGTATGTAAAACCTGTAATGGATACAAGTTCCAGACTTCAAATAAAAGAGGGGAGACATCCTGTAGTAGAATGTAATATTGGAGCTGGTGATTTTGTTCCTAATTCAACAACACTTGAAAATGGGATTAAATCTTTTGCACTAATTACAGGCCCTAATATGGCTGGTAAATCAACATACCTTAGACAGGTGGCACTAAATGTACTTATGGCTCAATCAGGATCTTTTGTTCCGGCAGATTCTGCCAGAATAGGAATTACTGATCGTATTTTCTGCAGAGTAGGTGCTTCTGACAATCTGGCTAGAGGAGAATCCACCTTTCTTGTAGAAATGAATGAAACAGCCTATATCCTTAGAAATGCAACACAGAAATCACTTGTAATTATGGACGAAGTAGGCAGAGGAACCAGTACTAATGACGGACTTGCAATTGCATGGGCAATTTCAGAATATCTTCTTAATCTGGATATTAAAACACTATTTGCAACTCATTACCATGAACTGACAAAAATTGAAGATAAAAAACTTATTAACCTTCATCTTGAAGTTATGGAAAATACCGGAGATATTATTTTTCTTAAAAAAGTAGTGGAGGGTGCTGCAGGCAACTCTTATGGACTGCATGTTGCAAAACTGGCAGGTATTCCCGGTTCTGTGCTTTACAGAGCTTCAACTATACTGGCAGGTATTAATACTTTAAAAAATAGTAACAATGAAATATTATCTCCTGAGATTACTATTGATCAACCATCATTATTTACTCAAAATGAAATTTTAGAGAGTTCTCTAAAATCTGCTGACCTTAATAATATGACTCCCATGAATGCACTTCAGTTTCTTTTTGATCTAAAGTCAGAAATTGAAGCAAATTAACAAATATACCCATATATATAAGTATGGAAATAATAAAATATATTAATAACCTTTTAATTCCCAAAACATGCATATTGTGTGGAAAACTAATTACAGAGACAATACACTTATATCCTGTCTGTTCAGCATGTGAAGATAAGCAAATAGAAAATAAAGGAAAGATTTGTTCAATTTGCAGTTATCCTCTAATTTCTGAAAAAGATAAATGTATGAGATGTAGAGACGGTATTTTCAATTACCTCTACAATAGATCTGTTTTTAATTATACTGGTGATATTAAAGAGCTTATATATCAATATAAGTTTAATAATTGTAAAAATCTTTCAATTTATTTTTCTAAATCCCTTTCAAAACTATTATTTAATAATTATCCGGAATGTATAATAATTCCTGTTCCCGGTCGCAGTATTATAAAAAAAAGAAAAGGATGGGAACATATAGACCAGATTACAAAAATTCTTAAACACAAATATAGACTTCCTGTTCAAAAGCTGTTGACAAGAAAAGGGGAAAAAGCCCAAAAAACTTTATCCAGGGAGAAAAGAGCAGAAAATTTAAGAAAAAGTATTGGTTTTAGTAAAAAAATTAAAAAAATACCTGAATCAGTTGTTCTTCTGGATGACGTTTTTACTACAGGTACAACTATAAATGAATGTGCAGGAATTTTAAAAACTGCTGGCGTGAAGAATATTTTTTCTTTGACAATTGCAATAGATTGAAGTAATGGAATCAGCCGCTCCATATTGACTTAATAGACCCTTGTTGCTATATTACGACATAGCTTAATAATTCTAACATAAAGGAGTCTTTAGGACTCCTTTTTTGATGGGTAAATAGTTGGAAAGAAAAAATAGAGACAATAGTTTAATTAAAAGCATTGAACCGGTTATAAATGGTTTGGGATTTTCACTTGTTGAATTTTCATCCCACAGGAATAGATCGAATTTAACTATAAATACTATTATTTATAAAAATTCCGGCGTTAATCTTGCTGACTGCAGTACTGTATATAAAACAATATTGCCTAGAATTGAATTACTTGAAGACTCCAGAAGTGTTAATCTGGAAGTTTCTTCTCCGGGATTATCCAGAAATATTAAAACAGCAGATGAGTTTGAAATATTTATTGGAAGAAAAGTTAGAGTTTTAAAAAAGGATGATTCTGAATGGATCCATGGATCCATTGATTCAGTTGATAATAATAGTGTTAACCTTAATATTGGCAAAGATACACTAGATGTAAATTTTGCAGATATTAATAAAGCTAAATTAGAATAATAGGAGGACAGAAACATATATGGCTTCTGGACTTGCTGACGCAATTAAAGCCCTTGTTCAAGACAGGGGAATTTCTGAAGAACTGGTAAAGCAGACTATCGAGGATTTTCTCTTTGCCGCTTATAAGCGAAAATTTGGAACTACAGAAAATGCCGTTGTTAAATTTAACGACGACGATACTGAAGTATCAATTTATGCTCGCAAAAATATCGTAGCTGAGGTTGAAGATTCTGTTTTTGAGATCCCTCTCAAAGAGGCTCTACTTGAAAACGAGGAATCTGAGATAGGCGATGAACTTCTGATTTATATTGATCCTTCCGGATTTGATAGAGGTGCTGTACAAAGCGCTAAACAAAATGCAAAACAAACTCTTAGGGAAATAAACAAGGATACTCTTTATTCCGAATACAAAGGAAAAGAGGGTGAGATGATTATTGGATACCATCAAAGAGAACGAAATGGAAACATTTTTGTGGACCTTGGAAAAGTTGAGGGAATACTCCCAAAACGTTTTCAATCCCCCAGAGAGACCTATCGTCCAAATGATAGAATTAAAGCTTTAATTTATGAAGTAAACAAAACTCCCACCGGGCTTCAGGTAATATTATCAAGAACTCATACTGATTTTGTAAGACGTATTTTTGAACTCGAAGTTCCAGAAATTTATGACAACACAGTTGAAATCTTTAAAATTGTAAGAGAACCTGGATATAGAACAAAAATATCTGTTTATTCCAACAGAGAGGATGTAGATCCTGTTGGTGCATGTGTAGGAATTAAGGGTGTAAGAATACAATCTGTCGTAAGAGAAATGGAAGGCGAAAAGATTGATATTCTTAAATATGTAACCGATCCAAAAGAATTTATTAAAAATGCACTTTCACCGGCAGAGGTTGAAAATGTAATAATTCTTAATGAATCTAAAAGACAGGCACTTGCTATTGTAAATGACAGTCAACTTTCTTTAGCTATTGGTAAAAGAGGTCTGAATGTTCGTCTGGCTAATAGATTAGTAGATTGGAATATTGACGTAAAGAACCATGAACAATTTGAAGAAATGGATATAACTCTCGAATCGAAAAAAGAGCTTGATGCTCTTTTTAACGATACCCACGAAGATATGGATGAAATTACTTCAATTTCTGAATTACCGGGTATGCCTGAGCGCCTTGCAGAACTGCTTGCTGAAAATGGAATAAATCTTATAGAATCTCTTGTTTCTCTTGAAAAAGAAGATTTATCCAAACTTGAAGGAATTACTGCAGGTAACATTGAAACAATCCGGAAAATAATTGCCGAAAGTATAGACATTGTTGAAGAAGCTGATAACGTAACTTTTGAAGATGATCAAATAAATGAAGATTATTCTGAGGATGCTGAAGAGGAAGAAGTTGTAGAGGAATATGAATGTCCTGAATGCAGCAATCCTGTAACAGCAGATATGGAAGTTTGCCCTGAATGTGGTGTGGGATTAAGCTTTGAAATTGAAGAAGTAGAAGAAGATGAGTAATATGGAATAATTCTGTATCAATCATACTGATAAATTATTGACAAGCATATATAAAATATGATGTGCTTTTCATATTAGATAAGAGGGAATAAAGGAATTTTATGGCAGAAGAACAGGAAAAGACGAATAAACCAAAATCAACTCTAATTAAACATAGAAAACCTGCACCTCCTCCTGAGAAATCAGTAGAACCAATAGAAAAAAAGAAGGTTGTTGTTGTTAAAAAGAAGGTTGTTGTAAAAAAAACAGTCCACAAAGTTGTGGCCAGAAAAGATGCATCTAAATCTGTTGATAAAAAACATGTTTCTGTAAGTTCAGATAATAACGATAAGAAATCATCTGTTAAAACTGATAATATTAAAACAGAAGCACCAATAACAAAAGCTTCAACATCGTCTGTAGATAAACCGGCATTAAAAACTGATTCTCAACCAAAAAAAAGAAATGTAGATTCCAGACCACCGTATCAGGGTAACCGTCAAGGCGTGCGACCACCATATCAGGGTGACCGACAGGGTGCAAGACCTCCGTATCAGGGTGACCGACAGGGTGCAAGACCTCCGTATCAGGGTGACCGACAAGGTGCCAGACCTCCGTATCAGGGTGATCGTCAGGGCGGAAGACCTCCGTACCAGGGCGACCGACAGGGCGGAAGACCTCCGTATCAGGGTGATCGTCAGGGCGTGCGACCTCCATACCAGGGCAACAATCAGGGCGTGCGACCTCCATACCAGGGCAACAATCAAGGCGGAAGACCTCCATACCAGGGCAACAATCAAGGCGGAAGACCACCGTATCAGGGTGATCGTCAGGGAGGAAGACCTCCGTATCAGGGTGATCGTCAGGGTGGAAGACCACCATATCAGAGTGGACGACCAGGTGGAGCACCGGGTGGAAGGCCTCCTTATCAGGGAGGAAGACCTCCTTATCAGGGGGGACGACCAGGTGGAGCACAAGGTGGAAGACCACCTTTTCAGAGAGGACCACAAACTAATAGAGCAGGTGGCTCTTCACCATCAGCTTCTGAAGATTTACAGAAAAAACCAGCTGGTAAAAAGTTTTTTAAAGCTAAGAAAAAATCTTCGTATCAGAAAAATAAGAAACAGGAAGTTCAGCAGAAGAATTATCCTTTCAAAAAGAAAACTATTGTTATGTCCAATCCTGTACCTAAATCTATTGATATAATGGATTTTATTACAGTTTCAGATCTGGCAAAAAAAATGAATCTTAAAGCCTCTGAGTTAATTAGTAAACTTATGGGAATGGGAATGATGGTAACAATCAATCAGCAGATTGATGCAGAAACAGCTGGTATTATTTCTAAAGAATATGATTGTACAGTAAACATCGTCTCTCTTTATGATGAAACAATAATTGAAACAGCTAAAGAAAATGAAAGCGATCTGGAAGAAAGACCTCCTATAGTCACAGTTATGGGTCATGTTGATCATGGTAAAACAAAACTTCTGGATGCAATCAGAGAAGCAGATGTAGTTGCTGGAGAACATGGTGGAATAACTCAGCATATAGGTGCATATAAAGTACAACTCAAACAGGGAGAAGTTGTTTTTCTTGATACTCCCGGCCATGAAGCTTTTACTTTAATGAGAGCAAGAGGTGCAAATATAACTGATATTGTAGTATTGGTTGTAGCTGCAAATGATGGTGTAATGCCCCAGACTATTGAAGCAATTCATCATGCAAAAGAAGCAAATGTTCCAATTATTGTTGCTGTTAATAAGGTAGATTTACCTGAAGCAAATATTGACAAAGTAAAACAGCAGTTATCTGAATACGATCTGATGCCTGAGGATTGGGGAGGATCTACACTTTTCTGTGAAGTTTCCGCCTTAAAAAAGCAGGGTATAGAAAATCTTCTTGATACAATTATGCTGCAAAAAGAATTACTTGAACTTAAAGTTAATTATAATTGCAGAGCAGAAGGAAAGGTAGTTGAATCAAAGGTTGATCATGGAAGAGGAATTGTTTCAACAGTAATTATAGAAAGAGGAACATTAAAAGTTGGTGATTCTTTTGTCGCAGGTGTTTATCCAGGTAAAGTAAGAGCCATGTTTAATGACCACGAAGAAAGGATTGATCTGGCCACACCTGCAACTCCGGTTGAAATACTTGGATTCAGTGGAATCCCTGATGCAGGTTCACCTTTTCAGGTAACAGAATCTGAAAAACAGGCAAGAATGGTAGGTGAAAAGCGACAGGAACTGGAACGTCTTGGAGAAGCCAAAAATGTTAAAAAGATTACTCTTGATAATATTTATGACTCAATACAGGAGGGAGAAGTTCAAGAGCTTAAGGTAATTATTAAAGGTGATGTTCATGGATCTGTAGAAGCATTAAAAACTGCTATGGAAAAACTCTCTACTCCCGAAATTAAACTTAATGTTATACATGCAGCTGCTGGAGCCATAATTGAAAATGACGTAAATCTGGCATCAGCATCAAAAGCTATAATAGTTGGTTTCCATGTAAGACCTACACCAAAAGCAACTATGCTTGCAGATCAGGAAAAAGTTGAGATTCGCAAATACACAATTATATATGATGCTCTTGAAGATATTAAATCTGCTATGGAAGGTCTCTTATCTCCTGAATTAAAAGAAGTTACCATTGGTACAATAGAAGTTAGAAGTACCTTTAAAGTACCTAAAATTGGACTTATTGCAGGTTGTTATGTTTTAACAGGAAAAGTTACAAGGGGCTCAACTGTGCATGTTATCCGTGATGGGATAGAACTTCATACTGGAAAAATAACTTCACTAAAGCGTTTTAAAGATGATGCAAAGGAAGTTGAGAAAGGATATGAATGTGGTATTGGAATTGAAAACTTCACAGACCTTAAGGAAGGTGATACTTTTGAAGCCTTTGAGATTCAAAAAATTGCCAGAAAACTAAAATAATATGAGTGATAGTTTTAGAATACAGAGGATTAGAACTCTTATTCAGGAAGAAATTGGTAAAATGATTCTTTCTGATACAATTAAGGATCCTCGTATAAGTAATCTTATATCTGTATCTGATGTTGATATTTCCAGAGATATAAAATATGCAAAAGTTTATATCTCTGGATTCGAAAGCAATAAGAGTATAGAGAAATCAGTAGAAGCACTTAATCATGCCAGTGGGTTTATCCAAATGAAACTTGCAAAAAGTCTAAAAACCCGTAATACGCCTAAATTGAGTTTTTTTGTTGATACTTCAATAAAACAGGGTATTGAAATGATTAGAAAAATTGAGGAACTCAATTCTTGATATCAGCTCACTCAGGTCTGGTTCTTCTAAATAAACCTTCAGGAATTACCTCTTTTAGAGTCCTTAATAGTCTTAAAAAAAAATTGGATACAGGAAAAGTAGGGCATACTGGTACTTTAGATAAATTTGCTGAAGGTCTAATGCTCGTTTTAACAGGTAAAATGACAAAATTAGCTCCTTTTTTTTCAAACATGGATAAGGAGTATATTGCAAGTTATAAATTCGGAGAAGAAACAGAAACTCTGGATCCTGAAGGAAAAGTTATTGCATATTCAGAAATACCCACTTTAGAAACTATAGAAAAAAATCTTTCCGGTTTTATGGGAGAGATAATGCAGCAGCCTCCTGATTTTTCTGCAATTCACATAAATGGCCAAAGAGCTTACAAACTGGCTGCTGCGGGAAAAAAACCTTTAATTCCAAAAAGATCTGTTAAAATTTATAAATATGAAATACAAAACTGGAACCCTCCTTTTTTATCTGTAAAAGTAAAATGTTCAAAAGGAACTTATATTAGATCGTTAGCCAGGGATTTAGGTATTGCATGCAATTCCAGAGCTTATGTTTCAGCTCTTTCCAGAACAGAAGTAGGTAATTGGAATATAAAAGACTCTGTACTACCGGATAATTTTGATCCTGATAAAAATATTTTAAGTGGAAAAAATCTTTTTAATATGATTAATTCTATAAACATTTATACTGTAAGCGAGTTACAGGCGGATATGATACTTAAAGGACTCCCTATAAGAAAATGGATAGAAAAAAATGATATCTTAACTAATGGATTTTCAGCTCTCTTTGATAAAAAAGATAATTTTCTTGCACTTATAGAAAACACTGATGGTAATTGCATTTATAAATTTGTCCAGGAAAGACCATTATGAAAGTTGTACACTGGAAGGATTTTATAAAAGGTTCTTTAAAAGCTTCAGGATCTGCCGCAATGACGATTGGAGTTTTTGACGGCATCCATATGGGACACCAATATATATTTAATAATATAATTAATCATGATTCTGAAATTTCTATTGTACTTACGTTTGTAGAGAACCCGAGACTTTTTTTTAAAGATAACACTTATCCTGGTGATATCTTTACAATTTCTCAAAAACTTAAAACTCTTACTTTGATGGGTATTGATATAGTTATACTCATTGACTTTTCCTCTGATTTTAGTAAACTGTCAGGGAAGGATTTCTTATTTCTTATAGCTGATAATTGTGATATTTCTTATTTATCACTGGGTCAAAACTTCAGATGTGGGAAATATGGCAGAACTAGCTCTTACGAGGCCAGAGAGATTCTTAAGAGTAGAAATATACCGGTTAACATTGAAAAAATGACTTATTTTAATGATCAGCTGGTAAGCAGTACTCTAATTAGAAAAGCTATTTTGTCTGGAAATCTTAAAACTGCCAGGAATATGCTTGAAAGAGTTTTTTCTCTTGATATCGCCGACATCCCTCAGATAATCAGAGAAAAAACCATTATTATAGAAACGAAAAACATAAAACAAGTCCTTCCGCCACAAGGACATTATGTTGTACGTATAGGGAATTCGAACATAACGCAGGAGAGTGAAGTATATTTTAATGCGTCAGAAATTGTAATTCCTCTGCACACAGTGCAGAAATTAGATTATATTAAATTTTAATAAGAACAAGGAAGGTTTATTATGCCCTTAAAAAAAGATCAAAAGGTTGAAATTGTAAAGGAATTTGGTTCCAGCGAAAAAGATACTGGCTCTACAGAGGTACAGATTGCATTACTCACAACAAGAATTTTAGAACTTACTGAACATTTTAAAATTCATAAAAAGGATCATACAGGAAGAAGAGGTCTTTTAAAACTTGTAGGCCACAGAAGAAGGCTTTTAAAATATTTAAAGAAGACTAATCTTGAAGGTTATAGAGAGATTATTAAAAAACTCAACTTAAGAAAATAGGAAATTAAAATGACAAATAAAGTAAAAATACGAATAGGTGAGAGTGATCTTATTCTTGAAACCGGACGTATGGCTAAACAGGCAAATGGTGCAGTATATGCCAGTTACGAAGGCAGTGCAGTTTTAGCTACTGCCTGTTGTGGGAATTCGCCTGTAACAGGACTGGATTATGTTCCATTACAGGTCGAATATAATGAGAAATTTTATGCTGCAGGTAAAATACCTGGAGGATTTCTTAAAAGAGAAGGTCGTCCTAAAGATAAGGAAATTCTTGTCTGCAGACTTATAGACAGACCTATGAGACCATTATTTCAAAAAGCTTTTGGAAGAGAGATTCAGGTTGTACCAACAGTTGTTTCTTCAGACCAGATAAATCCACCGGATATGGTGGCCATGGTTGCTGCATCTGCAGCTGTTGTAATATCTGATATACCTTTTGATGGACCTGTAGGATCAGTTCGAATTGCTCAGGTTGATGGCAAATTAATAATTAATCCTACATTTGAGCAAATAGATAACAGTACTCTTGAAATTATAGTTTCCGGAACAAAAGACGGAATAACTATGGTTGAAGGTGGAGCTGATGAAGTTAGTGAAGAGACTATGCTCGAAGCTATTCATATGGCAGAAAAAATTATCAGCGATATATGTGATATTCAGATTGAGCTTGCGAAAGCAGTAGGTAAGGAAAAACTACCTATTCCTGAAGTAAAAGATACTTTTGAGGCTGCAGATAAGATCAGGGAATATGCTTATTCCAAAATGGAAACAGCATGTTTTGTCAAAGGTAAGTTTACTCGTTATGATGCAATTAAAGCAGTTAAAAACGAGACTCTTGAATATTTTAAAGAAGATATTCCAGAGGATCAGGAGAAACTGTTCTATGCACTTTTCGATAAGATGGAATATGAGATTGTACGAAAATCAATATTAGAAAAAGGTATCAGGACTGATGGTAGAGGTGTAGAAGATATCAGGCCCATATCATGTGAAATAGATATACTGCCGAGAACCCATGGAAGTGCCCTTTTTACAAGAGGGGAAACACAAAGCCTTGCAGTTACCACTTTGGGAACTGTATATGATGAACAAATGGTTGATAATATTGATGGTGATAAATCATTTAATAATTTTATGCTCCATTATAACTTCCCTCCTTTTTCTGTGGGAGAAACAGGGAGAATGGGAACAGGAAGAAGAGAAATTGGCCATGGTCATTTAGCTTATAGAGCTATTGAAGCAATTCTTCCGAATAAAGAGGATTTCCCATACACAATTAGAATTGTATCAGAAATACTTGAATCAAATGGTTCATCTTCTATGGCTTCAGTTTGCGGGGGTACACTTTCTCTGTTGAATGCCGGAGTTCCTATTAAGAAACCAGTTGCAGGTATTGCTATGGGACTTATAAGTGATGCTGATAACGCAGTTGTCCTTAGTGATATCTTAGGTGAAGAAGATCATCTTGGAGATATGGATTTTAAAGTTACCGGTACAGCTGACGGCATAACTGCATTTCAGATGGATATTAAAATATCCGGTGTAAGTGCTGAGTTAATGGCAAAAGCTCTCGGGCAGGCAAAAAAAGGAAGACTTCATATTTTAAATATTATGAATGAAACCATTCAAATGCCAAGAGAAACACTGTCAAAATACGCACCAAAAATATTTTCATTTTCCATAGATACAGAGAAAATTGGATTGGTAATTGGACCAGGTGGTAAAAATATTAAGGCAATTGCTGAAAAAAGTGGTGCCGAAATTAAAATAGATAATGATGGTAAAGTTGTTATTTATGGTAAAACCCAGGCTGGAACTGATATGGCCGAGGCTATGGTAAAAGGTCTTATTGAAGAACCTGAAGTTGGGAGAATTTATACTGGTACAGTAAAAAAGATTCTTGATTTTGGTGCTTTTATTGAAATACTTCCAGGGAAAGAGGGTCTTTGCCATATATCTAAGCTTTCAAGAGAAAGAGTTAATAAGGTTAGTGATGTTCTTGAAATGGATCAGGAAATATCTGTAAAACTTCTTGAAATTGACAGAATGGGAAGATTAAATCTCAGTTATGTTGATGCATTGGAAGCATTAGCTAAAAATAAATAAAAGATAATATGCAAAAAATAATTATTTTTGGTGATTATGAAGCTGGCAAGGAGCCTTTATACGGCTCCGACCTGGCTTCTGGTGCTGATATAAAAGCAAATATTTCAGAAGATATTCAAATAGGCCCTGGAGAATCAGTGATGGTTCCTACAGGGATACGACTTCAGATTCCAGAGGGATATGAAGGTCAGATTAGGCCAAGATCCGGTCTGGCTTTAAAACATTCAGTTACTGTTCTTAATTCTCCTGGAACAATTGATTCAGACTATCGGGGAGAACTTAAAATAATTTTAATCAATCATGCTAAATCTACCTATACTGTTCACTCTAATGACAGAATTGCCCAATTAGTATTTTCACCGGTAATTCAGGCTGAATTCATACAAAAAAAAGAATTAACTGCTTCGGATCGAGGGAGAAATGGATTTGGTTCAACGGGGATTTAAAGTTAATAGATCTTCTTTTTACACAATTTATAAATATATTTTAATTGAATTCATATTCTCTTTTACTATTGCTTTTTTGTTTTTCTTTTTTATTTTTTTTGTAAATCAACTTCTTCTCATGGCTGAGGAAATTCTTTCAAAAGATGTTTCATTTATTAATGTTTCTCTAATTCTATTATATTCTCTTCCTGCTATTGTCGCATTTGCTTTACCTTTTGCATCCTTAGTGGGAGGGTTAATGTCCATAGGAAGATTGTCTTCAGATAATGAAATTCTTGCCATGCAGGCATCAGGAATATCTTTTAAAAATATTTTTGTACCAGTAATTATTATTGGTGTTTTTTTATCCTTAATTTCATTTGTTGTAAGTGACTATTTTCTTCCTGTAAGTACAATTAAATTTGGAAAACTTTATAGAGAAATACTATATTCATCACCTGAACTTGAGCTTGAATCTTACTCTATAAAACGCTATCAGGATAGTATACTTATTACGGGTGAAGTAGAAAATAAAACCATTCATAATATTGTAATTATAGACAAAACTGAAGAGAATAATAATAGGATAATTACAGCCGATAAGGCTACTCTATCATCAGAACTTGATAATTTTAGTGTTACTTCACTGGAACTAAAAAATGTATTTAGCTTAACATCAATATTGAAACAACGGGGAGATTATAATTATTTTACTTCGAATAAAATGATATACAATATTCTTCTCAAAAATATATCTTTCTCGATTAGAAATCTTACTCCCAGAGAAATGAGTTCAATTGATGTCTATAAATCAATAAAACAAAAAGATTATAAGCAAAAAATTAATATACAACAAAATGAAAAGCAAATTGAAAAACTCACAGAAAACCTTTTATTGGAATATAATTCATCGTCAGGTGCTATCCCCTTTATGGCTTCAACTTTTAAAGATATTATCAATAAAAAAAATAAAACATTTCTGGATAGAAATCTTCAGATCTACAAAATAGAATTTAATAAAAAATTTGCAGTACCTTTAGCATGTTTGATTTTTTTGTATTTTTCTTTTCCTATTTCCTTAAGTTCAAAAAAAAGCAGTAAATCTATGGGATTTGGAATAGGCCTGTTTGTTTCTATTTTCTACTGGAGTCTTCTTTTTGCTGGTCAAACACTTGGAATAAGAATGAATTTTTCACCATTTCTCTCTATGTGGTTCCCTAATCTTGTTATTTTTACATTAGGTACTATTTTTATTTTTTTAAGGTTTAGAAGATGAAAACACTGAATAAAATGCTACTAGTATCTTTTTTACAAACTTTTATTATTTCTGTCATTTTTTTTGTATTCTTAATAGAGCTTGTTGATCTATTTGCTAATTTATGGAGATATCTTAATAATGAAGCTTCAATTCTTTTAATTCTAAAAGTTGCATATTTATATCTTCCAAAATGTATTATTTATTCTATATCACCAGCATTACTTTTTAGTGTTTCCTATACTCTGGGAACCTTCTATAGTAATAATGAATTAATTGCAATTTTCGGGTCAGGTATTTCTCTATTTAGATTTACATTTCCTTTAATTATCTCCGGCCTCATTTTCAGTCTTGGAAGTTTTTTATTTAATGAAATATATGTAATTGAGACTATTAAAGAAAAAAATGAATTATCTAATGTCTTATTGGGATATACTCCTTCTTTCAGTAATACAAATATTACTGTAGTTAGTAATAATAATATTATATATCACTCTGATTATTATAATGATAATTCTAAAACTCTTTCCGGACTTATACTTATTATTAGAGACAAAGACGGCAATTTTTCAGAAAGAATTGATGCGGAATGGGCGGAATATCAGAATAATATATGGGAATTAAATAGAGTTAGATTATTCAAGTTAAATAAAGAGAATCAGTTTGTTGAAGAGTCATATAAAAATAAATTATTAATAGACACTATTAATGAACCACCAACTACATTCAAAAGACTGGTAAAGGATATAAATGAACTAAAGAAAACTGATGCAAAAGAGTGGATTCTTTCTATAAGAAGGGCAGGCTTACCTATATATAGAGAAGCTCTGGTGGATTATTATGAACGTTTTTCTTTTGCCTTAACACCTTTTATTGTAATTTTCATTTCAAGTTCTTTAGGTGGACGTTTTAAAAAAAATATTTTATTAATGAGTCTTCTTTCAAGTCTTAGTATATCTGTATTGTATTATGTTCTAAAAATGATATTGATTATTTTAGCAAAACAAGGTTATCTTCAACCAATTACCGGAGCCTGGGGAGCATTTATTATATCGACTATCTCAGGTATTATTATGTACAAAAAAGCAAGAACCTGATCTATGGAGTATTAATGATTTTTAAAACAATACATAAAGATATTGCTACAAAAGCAAGAACTGGTGTTTTAAACCTTCCTCATGGAAATGTAATAACACCTGCTTTTATGCCAGTTGGAACCAATGGGACTATAAAGGCTATTCATCATGAAACAGTTAAAGAAATGGGTTATAACTTAATACTGGGTAATACATATCACCTATATTTACGCCCTGGATTAGAAGTATTAAAACACTATGGAAGCCTTCATAAATTTTCAAATTGGGGACATAATATACTTACAGATTCCGGTGGATTTCAAATCTTTTCTCTTGCAACTTTTCGAAAGATACGTGAGGAAGGTGTTAGATTTCGTTCCCATATAGATGGTTCATATCACAACCTGAGCCCGGAAGATGTAGTAATGGTACAGGAAGCTCTCGGAAGTGATATTCAAATGTGTCTGGATGTTTGTACTCCTCCGGATATAAGCCATAAAAAAGCTCTTGAAGCTTTAAATATAACAACACGATGGGCAGGAAGAGCAAAAAAAAGATGGTTGGAAAGTGACGAAAATTATCATGGTAAATTATTTGGAATTATGCAGGGGAATTTTTATAAAGATCTAAGAAAACAAAGCGCTGAAGAGATTCTATCTTTAGATCTTCCGGGAATTGCTATAGGAGGCTTGTCGGTAGGGGAAAGCTATGAAAAATTTATAGAGTTTCTTTCATACAGTGCTGAATTATTACCAGAATCGAAACCTGCTTATATAATGGGTATTGGCACTCCTGATTATATACTCGAAGCTGTAGAAAATGGAATTGATCTGTTTGATTGTGTATATGCAACACGAATAGCCAGGAATGGCACTGTTTTTACGAGAAATGGTCTTATTGCATTAAAGAAAGCAGTTCATGCTTTAGATGACGGTCCTATTGAAGAAGGATGTACCTGCAGAGCCTGTACACAGTATTCCAGAGGTTATTTACGGCATCTCTTTAAAACAAACGAAATACTTGGACCTATGTTAGCAACAGAGCATAATCTTAATTTTTTATATTCATTTGTTGAAGATATAAGAACTCATATTGAAAATGATACTTTTGCTAAATTTAAAGTTGATTTTTTAAATAGTTATACATCGAAAAAATCAAAAAAATGAAAAAAGAATCAGATATAAGTAAAAGTTCAATTTCAACCTTTGTTGTAATGGGAGCTACATTTTTATCACGAATCCTTGGATTTATCAGGATATCATTAATTGCTTCCATCTTTGGTGCATCAGGTACTGCAGATGTAATAAACCTGACATTTGCAATACCAAATAATCTTAGAAAACTGATGGCAGAAGGGGCTCTCTCTGCAGCATTTATTCCTGTTCTTTCAGAGACAATAGAGATAGATAATAAACAAAATACTAATTTTTCTCAGAAAGTGTTCAGCAACCTGATTGGTTTTCAGTTAGTTATTATACTTCCACTCAGTATTCTTGCAATTATTTTTGCCAAACCTATTATTAATATCCTCACTGAATTTGACAGCCAGGAAAAAATAGAGCTTTCAATTTCATTATTCAGGTATTTTATAAATTATCTTCTATTTATATCGATAAGTGCTGTTATTATGGGACTTTTAAATAGTTTAAATTATTTTTTTATTCCTGCAATTACTCCAATTCTATTTTCTATATCTGTAGTGACATCAATTCTTTTTCTGCACAGATCAATTGGAGCTTATTCGATGGTTGTAGGTGTTCTTATTGGAGGACTCATACAGGTTATATTTCAGTCGCCTCAATTATACAGACTGGGGTACAAACTAATACCTAATTTATCATTTAATAATAAATATTTTAGAAAAATAATTAAGCAATGGTTGCCTGTAGTAATTACTTCATCATTATTTACAATAAATCAACAGATAGCATTTCGATTTTCTTCTGGTCTGGAAGAAGGCAGTACATCAGCTTTGGTCTATGCTCTTGTTTTTTGGCAGTTGCCATTTGGGATTTTTTCTGCTTCAATTACTACAGTTCTATTCCCTAAAATGAGCAGACAATCTATAAGTAATGATATTGAGGGATTAAGAACTTCTGTGAATTATGGTATAAGATTATTATTCTCTTTACTGATACCTTCTGCACTTGTTTACATGTTTTTTGGAAAAATTATTATTGCCACAGCCCTTCAAAGAGGGTTATTTACTGCCGAGAATACAATTATGACTCATAATGTTTTAAAATATTATAGCCTGGGGCTGTTTAGTATAGGTGGATTTAATTTCCTTCAGAGGTTTTTCTATTCAAGAAGAAAATATTATATACCATTTATTACTGCTTTATTTGTATGTTTAATTGATATCATTTTGTCAATTATACTAAAGGAAACTCATTTAAGAGTCGCTGGACTTGCTCTTGCAAACTCAATTGCTTTTACAATAGGGTTTTTTATTCTTTTGTTTCTCAGAAGAACATCAATAAAAAAAATATATGTGATACTAATAAGATCTACAGTAGGAAAAGTTCTTTTGTCTGTATTACCTGCCTCTATAGTATCAGTCTATTTACTAAATTACCTTGGAGATAGCTGGAAAACAGCAAATTCTCTTTTTAATTTATTATTAATAATTATAATTT
>DAOWEB010000287.1 GCA_030638735.1 Spirochaetaceae bacterium | reverse complement strand
CCTTTGACCCGTATACCCAAAGTAAATACACAGTTGATCCAGGGTCTGTCGCAGAGGGAATTGCACCAAATACAATGCCTCCTGCAAGAGATGCCGCGAAATTTTTGGTAAAAATATAAAGAACTAAGCTGACGGATATTGTTACTAAAGAAAAAGAAAGAATTCCTTCGCCAAAAAGTATTGCAGAGAACTGTTTTCCATATTTTTTCATGGTACTTCCATGAAGTTCTCCTCCTACAAGGAAGCCAATTATACCCAGGGCAAAAAAATTGAAATTATCAAGAGAAAGAATAACATCGCTGTTTATAAATTTTAGCCCGCTTTTGCCTATTATTAATCCAATCACCAGATAACCCAGAACCTGGGGTATTTCAATTTTCTGGAAAAACCATGCACCGGCAATTCCTCCAAAAACAGCAAGTCCCAAAATTAACATAATACTGTATTGTGCGTTTAACATTTTTTATTCTCCTTTTGTAAGAAGGTTATATATTTTTATTGAATCATCTTCCTGTATCAGTTTGTTTCTGAAAGATTCGTTTTTAAGGAGTGAACTTATGGAAGCGAGTAGTTTTAAATATTCAGCATGCTGATTTTGAGCTGCAGCAACCATAAAAACAATTCGTACAGCTTTGTTATCCAGTGACTGGTAATCAATAATATCTATTTTATTAACAGCAACAGAAACAACAATATCTCTTACAGAGTTAATACGAATATGGGGAATTCCAATACCCAGGCCTATACCTGTACTCATAAGGTTTTCTCTTTCCCAGATTGCTTTTTCAAGTTTTTTTCTGTCTTTGATTTGGGGCGCTTCTGAAATATTTTTAATTAATGCTGTAAGAATATCCCTTTTTGTGGAAAAATTGGTTACAAGAACTCTTTCGGGAGCAAGGAGCTGGTTTAAACTGCTTAATCCAATCTCTTTTGGTTTATTACTTTTTAGTTTTTCATTTATCCACTGATCTATCTCAATTTTACTAAATCTCCAGACATTTCCTAATTTACCAGCAGGAATGTCCCCTTTTTGAGCCCAGTCGTATATGGTTCGTTCTGATATTTTGATATATTTTGCGACCTCTTCAATTGTAAGGATGCTGTCTTCCATAAATTGCCTCCATATGTTTATAAACTACATAAAACGGTTGAGAATGTCAATATATGTTACTAAATGTAGGCAATAACGTATGAAATAGATAAATAATTCTTGTTTAATGAATCTATCAAAAGTGAATCATTGAATATTACAAAAATGTAATATATTAGTAAGGTTGTTGTAATCACGCTGATGTAGTATATCTATCATATTTAATACTGGTAATATATAAAAATCATCTTAAATTTAGTGAGGATTTGTTATGGCTGAAGAAATAGCAGGGCCAGTACTTGATGTTGCAGGTACTGGAAAAAAAGTAGACCAGGTATCAGGTCTTTTGACCAGTCTGAGGGTGGAAATTCAGAAGGTTATTGTTGGACAGGACTATCTGATTGATCGTTTAATTATTGGGCTTTTATGTAATAACCATGTACTTATTGAGGGAGTTCCGGGCCTGGCAAAAACATTGTCAATTACAACTCTGGCTAAAACCTTGAATTTGGACTTTCACAGAATACAGTTTACTCCGGATTTACTTCCGGCAGATTTAATTGGAACCTTGATTTATAATCCAAAGACCGGAGAATTTACTCCTAAAAAAGGACCTGTTTTTTCCAATATAATTCTGGCAGATGAAATTAACCGTGCTCCGGCTAAAGTTCAGAGTGCTCTCCTGGAGGCTATGCAGGAGAGGCAGGTAACTATTGGAGATGAAACACATCTGCTGGATACTCCTTTTATGGTTCTTGCAACTCAAAACCCTATAGAGCAGGGTGGAACTTATCCTTTACCGGAAGCTCAGGTTGACAGGTTTATGCTTAAGTTGAAAATAACCTATCCCAGCAAGGCTGATGAGCTTCTTATTTTAAAACGTATGGCGAAATCCAACCCTAATATGGAAGTATTTCCTGTTCTTGGTGCCAAAGAAATCCTTATGTTGAGAGATCTTACAGATGAAATTTATATTGATGAAAAGATCGAGGAATATATAGTTAATATTATAGATGCAACCAGACATCCGGAAGATTATGGTCTGGAGCTGGGAAATTATATTCAGTATGGTGCTTCGCCAAGGGCTACAATATATCTAACTATGGCGGCAAGAGCCTATGCTCTTCTTCAGGGGAGGGGGTATGTTACTCCCCAGGATGTTAAATCTATTGGAATGGATGTTCTTAGACACAGAGTAATAATAAGTTATGAAGCTGAGGCGGATGAGAAAACCCCTGAGGAT
Organism: Spirochaetaceae bacterium; assembly: GCA_030638735.1. Classification (GTDB taxonomy): domain Bacteria; phylum Spirochaetota; class Spirochaetia; order B11-G9; family B11-G9; genus JAJRQE01. Next base: position 1,294 of record DAOWEB010000287.1, on the reverse strand, counting down.
ATTCTCCAGGCAATTTTTAGTGTGGTGGAAGTGCCGTGATTTCCAGGGATCTGGCGAAAAAGATCCGCTATATTCAGATTACCACAAGCAGGGCTGCAAACAGTACCTTTGCCGGAGAGTATGAAAGTGTTTTTAAAGGACAGGGAATTGAGTTCGATGAAGTACGGGAATATCAGGCCGGAGATGATACAAGAGCAATAGACTGGAATGTAACTGCAAGAACAGGTGTTCCTTTTATTAAACGATTTGTAGAAGAGCGTGAACTGATTGTTATGTTTTTAGTGGATATGAGTGGTTCCGGTGTTTTTGGAAGTATTGAGAAAACAAAAAATGAGATTGCTGCAGAGATATGCTCCTTACTTGCATTTTCGGCTATTAAAAATAACGATAAGGTTGGACTTATTGTGTTTACAGATACTGTTGAGTTTTTCCTTCCTCCGGAAAAGGGAACCAGGCATGTTCTAAGGCTCATAGAGGAAATCCTTAACTATAAACCAACAGGAGTAAAAACAGATATTGGTGCTGCCCTTGATTATCTGGGAAGGGTTAGTAATAAAAAAACTGTAGCTTTTCTAATCTCTGATTATTTAGACAGTAATTATGAACAAAAACTTAGGGTAATGAACAAACGTCATGATCTTATTGCAGTTACTATTAGTGATCCCAGAGAGATTGATCTTCCTAAAGTTGGTATGGTTAGACTACTTGATGCGGAAACAAGTGAAAATATTGTAATTGATACAAATAGTGAAAAGGTTCGCAGTTGGTATAAAGCCAAAGCATTGGAAAGAAAAGATAAATTAAAAAGAGTTTTTTTTACATCTGGTATAGATCAGATTGATATTCAAACAGATAAGGATTATCTAAAAAGTATAACTACATTTTTTCTAAACAGGGAAAGGCGGCTTAGAAGGTGACAGATATTATTAAAAAGATATTTCTAATATTTATTACCTCAATTATCCTTATTTCATGTAAAGGGGAAAGTTTTAAATCTGACAGCTATGTATATACTAATAGCTTTTCCAAAGGACCTATCTCTTTAGAGATGAAGGTAGATAAAATAGAAATAAGTACTTCCGAAAGTATAAAAATATTATTGGAAGGAAAAGCTGCTGATGGATGGAAACCCTCATTTCCTGATTTTCCTGAGAATCTTGATAAGTTTACTTTAGTGAGTGTTTCTGATACGCCTTCACGTATAGAGGATGATGGTTCTTCAGGAGTTAGTAGAACTATAATATTAAAACCGTTTCTATCCGGAGAATATGAAATACCACTATTGTCTCTTGAT
>DAOWEB010000164.1 GCA_030638735.1 Spirochaetaceae bacterium | reverse complement strand
TCAGCTATGTCAGAGCTTTTCCGTTTCCAGCGCGACCATTCGAAATGATCTTCGGGAACTTGATGAGGTAGGGCTGATTACACGTACTCATGGTGGAGCAATAAAAAAATCCAGAACAGGTCACGAATCTGCAATTGAAAACCGTGATTCGGGAAATGAAGAAAAGAAGATAATTGCCCGAATTGCATTAGACTGTATTGATGATGGAGATACGATTATCCTTGATACTGGTACAACGACTATGGCACTCGCACGAATTCTGGGAAAGAAAAAGAATATTACTGTTATTACTAATGATTTGAATATAGCAATTCTTCTTGAAGTTATTGATGATCTGGAGGTAATAGTTGTCGGAGGAATTATGCGCAAGGGGTTTCACTGTACCGTTGATCATGGAATAGCTTCATTATTAAACTCTATTTCAGTGGATAAGGCCATTATGGGGGCTAATTCATTTTCTCTGACCAAAGGAGCCAGTACTCCGGATATCGCTCAGGCAGGAATTAAGCAGCAGATGATTTCCATAGCTTCCAAGGTAATCCTGCTCTGTGATCACAGTAAACTGGAAACCAATTCACTAATTAACTTCGCTTCCAGTAAAGATATCGATCTTCTAATTACCGATCAAATATCACCAGAGCTAAAACAAAGGTATGAAGAGGTGGATATTGAAGTTCTCCAGTAAACTGTTATTTAATAACTCCCGGTCTTAGCAGAGCAGCATTTTTTGACCCGCACTCTATCCCAAACCGGACAGCCTCATCCAGATTTGTTCCCATGTTAAGTTTATATGCAAGACCTGCAGTAACAGCATCTCCGCAGCCTATGGTGTTGACCGGTTTTACGGTCTGGATTCCCTCTTCTTTTATTACAGTATCACTATCAATAAAAAGTACCGGCATGGCTCCTCGGGTCAGGATAGTTTTAATGCCATACAAATTAAACAGTTCTTTCATTTTCTCTTTTACCATTACTTTTAATTCAGAATTTTCTTCATGCTCACCAATTGAAAACTCCGGAAAAAAAGTGGAAACAAACTCCGGGAAATTGATCTTAATAATATCCGGTTTAAAGGGAATTGAATTTAAAAGGTCTTTTCCTCTGTAATCCAAAATAACAGTTTTCCCTGAACCTTTTGCAAGTTTGACCATTTTCGGAAAAATTGTATCTCCGAATCCTGAGGCTTTGGATCCTGCTATTATTACATTTTCTGTTTCCATAAGGAGATTATTGTAAAGATCCATAATCTTTTTTTCAGTTCCATCATCTACTTCAGGAGATTCCTCTACAATTTCAGTAACTGTACTTTTACTTGTATTTATCAGAGTTGTACAAGTCCTTATGTATGAAGTGTTAGGAGCTGTAACCAGGCTGAGGTTATCTCTTTCTATTAACTCCCGTAGATATTCTCCCCTATCACCTGATTGTGTCAGGTGCACAGCATTCGCTTCTAACTGGTTTAGAATCCTGGTTGTATTTACACCTTTACCTGCAGCGTCTGTTCTGTATTCCGAGGATCTGTTAACCTCATTTTCTTTCAAATTTTTAATGATGACTGTTTTTTGTATAGTAGGATTCAGACAAACAACCAGAAAATCAGATTTCATAATTACCTCACGATTTCTCTTTTTAGCTTATAATACCAGAACTGGTGCAAACTGTCAGCTTAGAATCATGAATATATTCTTTGACAATATTTTGATTATACAGGGCTGTGTTTAGTGAATGATTTACAGAAATATATAATGGTTTTCCAATAGTAATACTATGAATATATAAATATTTTGTGTAAAATATTATGTGCTGGAAATTTGTTATTATGTTTAATATTAAAAGGAAATATTTTGATTGATAAAAAAATAGTAATATTGATAATATTTTTTTTACCCGTATTTTCAGTGTTTTGTCTAGGGGGAAAGGAGCAAACACAGATCAATAATTCAGTCAAAGTTGCTTTTTCATTTGGAGCAGAATGGCTTGAAGTATATCAGGCAATGGAGGATATGTTCCTTATAGCAATTGAAGAATCGGGTGTGAGTATGGATGTTCAATTCTGGTATGCTGACGGTGATGGGGATAGAGAAGCTACAAATATTCGTAAAGCTATTGTTTCTGAACCTGACATTTTAGTTCTTATGCCATTGAACTCTGAAGAAATCCTGCTTCACATAGAATCCGCTCATCGCAAAGAGATTCCTGTTATAGTATATAATCGTCAGCAGGCAGCTCATGATACTATCAAACCTGATGCGTATGTCGGACTTGACACTTTTGATCAGGCTTATACAACTGCTATAGCCTTATTTAAGCTTATGCATCAGGAAAGCTATATAATTAAAGCCGCAATAATCCTTGGAGATTTAGCAGACCGTAATGCCATAAACCGAAGAAAGGGTTTTTACCGTGCTGCAGAGGAAATGGATGCGGAAATTGTAATTGAAATAGAATCTTTTTGGGATGCAAAAAAAGCAGCACTTGGATTTAAAAAGGCATTGGATGAAAAGCCGGAAATAAATGCACTTCTGCTTAGTTCTGATTTTATGATGGATGAAGTGCAAAAAATTTTAATTAACAAAGAACGTTGGTTTCCATATGGGGATAAACGGCATTTGTTTATTGGTAGTCAGGATACTTTCAGCAATGCAATTCCGCTTATCAAAGCCAGATATATTGATGTTGATACAGCCTTTGATATCTGGCCAATGTCTACAACACTTGTACAAGTGATTAATACCCTGGTTTCCGGGAATCACCCCGGGCAAGATGTTTTTCTAATTCCAGGCAGAGTCGTAATAAACAGCAATGTTTCAGAAATGGAAGATTTATGGTCTTTACAGGACTAAAGAATTAGTATCTGAAATTTCTATTTATTTTTTTTGAATTTGTCTGTATTCTTTTGGTGTAGTTCCATAGAATTTTTTAAATAAAGTATAGAAGTACATCGTATTTGATATTCCCACAGAGCTGGAAATTTCAGCAATAGTCAGTTTTTCTTTAATCAGTAAATCTTTGGCTGCTTCAATTCTACACTGATTTATTGTATCCTGAACAGATGTTCCTGTCTGGTTTTTGAAAATTCTGCCAAGATATGCTGTAGAAAATCTTAGTCTTTCAGCAATCAGATTAGTAGAAAGATTGGGATTTGAGTATTCCTTCTGAATTATTTCATTTATGTCGCCTACCTGATGGAATGTATAATTATCTCTTTTCAGTACTAATTCTCCGGCAACCTGGTCAATTAGACCTGAGACTGCGTGATTAATTTCATCAAGTGTTTCCATAGAATGTATTTTATAGTTAAATGCATTAATATCTATATTATTACTGAGGTTATTAAATTTTTCCAGTGTATCCAAAGCCGAGGTTATTACAATGATCAATCTATTTATCCCATTTTTTAAAGCTGTGTAATTAGATTGAGTTAACTCTCTGAAGATCAATGAGTAAATTTCTTTGGCACGATCAATTTTTCCCTGCTTAAGAGATTCTGTCAATTGCTTTTCCTGTTGAAGAGGGTAGGGTCCATCACTAAGTTTTCTGGATTTCATCTCTTCGGTAGAAATAATTTTGTCATAGCCAAATATAATTCGATAGAAAGAAGCTTCATATAGTTCCAGATAGTTTTCCTGAACTTCTTCAGGAAACTGATGAGTGAGGCCGTATGTTAGTGAAAATGAGAAATCTTTCTGAACAGAAATAAAATCTTTTATTGCTTTTAACAGATTCTCAGTACGTTGAGTAATACTTTCTGCTAATAAAGGGCCCTGGATCATGTGATAGATAATTAACCCTTCTTCCAAAGGAATAACTGTGCTTAATAGATTCTTAGTAAACAGATGCTTTTCAAGAGTACTTACATATACTAATATTTTACTTCCTACTTCCGTTGGGCCCAATTTTTCTTTTTCTGCGGTAAAATGGTTTATTCGCATAAGAATGGGAATTACCTGATAGCCTGAAAGAATAGGAAACTCCTTAATATTTAATCGGTCAATTATATTATTGAAGGATTCATGTCCGGTAATAAATCGTCTAAGTGTTTTTAATTGTTCTCCACGTTTGAATTGGGACACATCTAAACCTGATTCATGCAGTTTTTGCAGAGAGAAGAATATGATAAAAACAGAAATAAATAGAAAAATCAACATTAATACAGTTAATATAGTTAGCTTCTGTATATAACTTTCATTTTTCTTTTGAATATCCGATACATATCCTTTTATCAGTCGGGAAAACTCTTTTGAGGAAATATCAAGAAAGGCAAACTGATTAATCAAATTCATCAATAACACCGTATCCTCAAAATCGATTTTTTCTGTGTTCCGTAAAATATAGAAATTATGGATAAGCTGCGGAAAAACTAATGTGTCAAGACCGACCCTCTCTAGCTGTTCAAGTGCTTCCTGTACTCTTGAAATACTTGCATGAGAAGAATTCCAAATTATCAAAGCTGCCTGGATGTCTACAAAACTACCTTCCCTCATGGGTATTTTTCCTATTTTTTCCAGAAGATCTTGAAAGGTTACTTGAAAATTTTCTGTTTGTTTTTTCCATGAAGCTACATTTTTTTTATAATCAAATTCGCCCGCTACAGTGATATTTGAACGATTAATAAGAAAATCATTCTTTATCCGTTCCATACCATTCCAGCTATCTATCACTGCCAGACCTTTTATTGACAGTTGATGAAAAATAATTACACGTTTACCAATTACTATCATCGATATTGAAAGGGCTAAGACAACAATAATAGAGGCAAGTAGAATACGATTGTAAAGTTCATTTTTTAGCATAGATATGTGCATATTACTCTGAAAATTCTATGTGAGCAAGGAAAAATGTTCATAAATCAAATAGATCGCAAAAAATTAAATAGAAAATGAGAACAAATAAGAATAAATGCGTAAAAATAACAATTGTTAAAATCATAATTCTGGTTTAATCTGCTGCTAAATCTTATTTTAAGAGGTGTAAATGAAACCGGACACATCGATTACAGCCAAACTAAATTTAAATATGATAATAGGCAAATACCAGAGTAAAGTAAAATGGAAGAAATTAGGTACACTAATATTAGTATTTGCTGCTTTTATCCTTATCTATATATTTGTTCCACGTTTTTATCATCCAAGAAATATAAAGAATATTCTTGTTCAGTCATCAACTCTTGGAATAATGGCAATAGGAATGACTATTGTTTATCTGGTTGGTGGAATGGATCTTTCTATTCCATCAGTTATGGCTTTGAGTGGAATACTGGGAGCCATGGTTATCAGAGGTGGCGGACATCCTGTGGTCAGTATAATTGTTACCATTTTGGCAGGGGGTGCAGTTGGTGCAGTAAATGGATTTTCTGTTTCTTTCTTTAAAATGATACCTTTTGTAGTGACTCTGGCAATGATGCAGGTCATGTCGGGAACTTCTACATGGGTGACTAACTCAGTAAGTGTCGCAGTTCCTCTCGATTATATAAATGTTGTTCTGTTTAAGATTGCGGGACTGCCTCTGCCTGTATATATTTTTGCTGGTATTACAGGACTTGCAACATATTTTTGTAAGCGGACAATTGCCGGGCGATGGCTTTATGCCATTGGTACAAATATAGAAACATCCAGGGTTTGTGGTATTCCTACCAGAAAAGTAGTTTTTATGACCTATGTTAGTTCTGGATTATTAGCTGGAGTGACGGGTTTTCTGCTTACTGCCAGGTTGGGAGCAGCAGGGGTATTAATGGGAACTTCCAATGTGATTCTGGATGTTATGAGCGCTTCGGTTGTAGGGGGGGTCAGTATCTATGGTGGGATAGGCAGTCCTCTTGGAGCAGCCCTTGGAGCTGTAATTATTACAATATTGAATAATCTATTAAATCTGCTGCAAGTTGATTTTTTCCCTGCACAGGTAATAAAAGGGATACTGATTATTACTTTGGTAGCTATAGATTCTCTTAGAAGGAAGAAATAAATGGTTAAGATGGCACAATTATATTTGACAATGAAAGGAATAAGTAAGAGTTTTCCTGGAGTCAAAGCATTAAATAATGTGACTTTCAATGCCTATGCCGGAGAGGCTATTGGTTTGCTAGGAGCTAATGGATCAGGGAAAAGTACATTGATGAATGTACTTGGCGGTATACTGCAACCTGATGAAGGCTTAATTGAAATTGATGATAAAAAAGTACATATAAAAAATCCTTTGGATGCTGCTTCTGAATACGGAATAGCATTTGTTCATCAGGAAATGGCATTACTACCAACTATGACCGTGATGGAGAATATGTTTATTTCAAGATTTCCATTGAAGATGAAAGTGGGGATTAATCGAAAGGAGATGCGAAAACAAAGCGTTGCAGTCCTTGATAGATTGGGATGCAAAATTTCACCGGATAATTATGTGAGGGATCTTGGGACAGGCGACAGGCAGATGGTGGAAATTGGAAGAGCTCTTTTGGGAAAAAATAAAATATTTATTTTTGATGAACCCACTTCCTCACTTTCAAAAAAGGAAAAAGAAAATTTACTCAATGTAATTGAAAAATTGAAAGCTGATGGTTTTGTTGTAATTTATATTACCCATTTTTTAAATGAGGTCTATGAGGTATGTGAAAGAGTGAGTGTCCTCAGAGGTGGGGAACTTGTCGGTGGAGGAACAGTCGACGAAATATCGATGGATTCTTTAGTACATATGATGGTTGGCAAAATATCAATTGAAGATCGGGGAGCCGAAAGAGAAGGGACGCATAAAGAAAAGATTCTTCAAGTGTCTAATCTCAACCGTAGGGGCGTTTTGCGGGATATTAACTTTACACTGCATAAAGGAGAAATCCTGGGTCTTTGGGGATTGCTTGGGTCGGGTAGAACTGAAGTTGTACGTTCAATTATAGGTTTGGACCCAGTGGATAATCTTGAGATGAAAGTTAACAATCAGGGTAAAATGGAAAATTTATCGAAAGATATGGCACATAAGTTGATTGGGATAATTACAGAAGAAAGACGAGTAGACGGCCTCTTTCTACCTATGTCTGTGAAAAAAAATATGTCGATGGCAAATCTTTCTAAAATTAAGAAAAATGGCTTACCAATTGTTGATATGGAATTGGAGGACAAAATTTGTGATGAGTTTATTGATCGATTAAATATTAAAATTTCCAGTAAAGAACAGGTAGTAGGTACTTTGAGTGGCGGTAACCAACAGAAAGCTATAATCGGCCGCTGGCTTGAAGTTAATCCCCCCATTTTAATTATGGATGAACCCACCAGAGGACTTGATGTATCTGCCAAAGCAGAAATAGCCCGTATTATTGTGAAATTAGCTGAAGATGGTACTTCAATTATTCTTATTAGTTCTGAAATTGATGAAATGATGTCGCTATGTGATCGTTTTTTGGTAATGTTAAAAGGCCGTATCATAGGCGATTTTGGTTATGGTGTATCTCAGGACAAGCTGGTTGGCATGGCAGCTGGCGCAGAAAATTTAAATTAAGAGGCAAAGCATAATGCAAGTATTGAACAGAAAAATTGATATAAAAGATTTTCTTTTTAAGTATGGTTTTTTATTAATTATATTGGCGGTTGTAGTTTTCTTTTCCTTGTCTGCTCCCCATTTTCTAGCATTTGCAAATATTAACAGTCTTTTTCATGCCGCTTCACCTATGATTGTAATTGCTGTTGGTATGGCTTTTATTGTTTTTACCGGGAAGCTTGATATCTCTCTAGGATCAATTGCTTATCTCTCTACCTGTATTGGTGCAATTATGATGAAGGATTTAGGTGTAGCTCCTTCCACTGCGTTCATGACAGTGATCTTAATGGGAGCCGTTTTGGGATCTATTAATGGATTTATCGTTGTATTTTTTAAAGTGAATCCCTTGATTACAACCCTGGGAACCTTAACAGCCTTTAGAGGCATGGGTTTGATTTTGACCCAGTCCTATGAAATCCGCATGCCTCAAGTTGTTAGAGCTTTTGGCACAGCGCGATTTGCCGGAATATTTGTGGACATTTGGCTGGTGTTTCTTATCCTGGTTCTTCTTCATCTGGTTCATAAGCATACAGTCTATGGACGTCAGGTAACAGCTCTGGGTAATGGAGAAGATATATGCCGCAGATTGGGAATCAGAGTTGAAATGATAACTTTTCTAACATTTGTACTAGCTGGGATTCTTGCAAGTGTTGGAGGAATAATAAGTATGGCTCAGATTGGAGTATCCACTACCTTTTTAGGTAAGGGGATGGAGTTTACTGCAATTGCAGCCATTGTTTTAGGGGGGGTTAGTCTCTTTGGTGGAGAGGGGAAAATTCTTCCAGGTGTACTAATTGGTGTTTTTACCCTTGAACTGATTAGAAATGGCTTAAACCACCTGGGAGCCAACCCATATCTATATGAGTTCGTAAATGGTGGGATTATTTTCATTGCGATGTCAGCGGATGCACTTAAATCCCGATTACATAGTCAGGTCTTACTCGTTAGTGACGAGGATACCTAATATATTTTTAATTCCTATAGGAGGAACATATGAAAAAATTAGTAATTGCAATATTACTTCTTTCACTGGTCACTTCAGTATTTGTATTTGCAGGGGGGCAACAGGCAGAAAAGGATGATGGGAAGTATGTAGTTGGTATTTCCTGGGATGAGAAATCAATACCTCTCATTCAAGCATGGGAAGATTATTTGATAGCTGAGGCTGAGCTTATAGGTCCTAAAAATGGTCTTGATTATGAATTTATTATCAATGTTGCAGATCTTGACCCGACCCGTCAGGCAGCCAATATTGAAGATCTGATTCAACAGGATGTAGATATCATTCTTGCAAGAGCAAAAGATGGTGCTGCAATTGGTTCTTCAATTCGTGCTGCACATGATGCCGGTATCCCATTTGTCGTATTTGACAGGAAATCTCTGACAGAAGAACAGGGCGATGCTTACATCGGTGGCGATAGTTATCTTCAAGGAAGATCTACAGCTGAAGCATTAGCAAAACTGTTGCAGGAAAAAGGTATTAAAGGGAAAGTCATTGAGGTAATGGGAGATCTTAAAGATAATAATGCAGTTTTACGTTCCCAGGCTCTTAATGAGGTTGCTGCTGAAAGAGGAGCATTCGAAATATTAACTAAAGTTCCCACAGAATGGGATCCACAAAAATTCTTATCCGGAATTACCAATGCACTTCAGGCATATCCTGAGGCTGATTCAATTTTCCTTGCCAGTGATTTTGCCTGGTCTGCAGTTCAGGCAGCTCTCGAAACACATGGCCGGTATAAAAAAATCGGTGAAGAAGGACATATCATTATGGCAACTTGTGATCTTTTTCCTGATGCACTTATCGCTATGGAAAATGGATATATCGATATTTCAACAACCTGGGATGCTTATCTCCATGCAAAAGCACTTGCGGACGTCCTGACCAAGATTGGAACAGGTTCTGATTTAGGTTTTGGTGAAGAAGGCCTTCTTGTTCCAGGTCGGCTTGTTTACCCTGAAACACTTGCGGGTATGGTTAATGTATGGTCACGAGATTATGCTGACTGGACAGCACAGTAGTCTATTTAGTATCACTCCCCTTGTTATGAGCAGGGGGAGTATTTTTAAATTTTGTAGTTATCAATAACATTAATAAATTTTGCTATGAGGAGCCAATATGCAGAAGCTAAAAGTAGGAATTTTGACATTTTCGGATGGCAGAAAGTATATCCATAAGGAAATGTTGAAAACAAACCTACAGTATCAGGAAAATATGAAAAGTGTATTAGAGGCTACTGGGGAGTTGGAAGTGACAGCTGGGAAGAATATTATTGATACATCTAATATTGCTAAAACAGAAGCACTGAAGCTCAAAGAAGCAGGGGTGGATATTACTATTTTCAACTATGCTATCTGGTGTTATCCAAATCTATCAGCTATAGCTTCTAATTTTGCTCCTGGACCTTACATAATGTTTTGTAATCTTCACCCTTCAAAATGCGGAATGGTCGGGATGATGGCTGCTTCAGGCACTATGGATCAGCTTGGAAAAGAACATACACGGGTTTGGGGTGATATTAATGATCATGAGGTTCTGGAGAAAGTGATGACTTTTATCCGTGCAGCAGGTGCTGTCAGCAGATTAAAAGGACAGACTATGGGTATTTTTGGGGGTCGTCCATTAGGAATGTATACAGCAGTGTCCAATCTGGATCAATGGCAGCAGTTGTTTGGAATAGATGTGGAACACTGTGAACAGTATGAGATAATGCGTAGAGCTCCCGAAATTAATCAGAATAAAGTAAGTTGTGCTCGTGAATATCTAGAGAAACACGCAAAAGTTCTTTACAATGGAAAAAATCTTACTCCTGAAATATTTGAAAGGCAGATCCGGAGTTATTATGCATTGAGAGAGATCATTGATGAAAAAGGATTTGATTTTATTGGAATAAAAGGAATTGGCGATCTTACTGACTACTGGTGTACAGTAGATGTAGCAGAAGCCTTCCTGAATGATCCTTACGACTGGGATGGTCCCAAAGAGCTGATTGTTGCTTCTACAGAAGCAGATATGGATGGCGCTTTAACTATGCAGCTTTTCAAGCACTTGACAGGCGGAAAGGAAGCGGTTTTATTTGCGGATGTCCGTCACTATGACTGGGAGAAGAAAGTTTGGTTTTTCAGTAATTCAGGAACTCATGCAACATATTTTGCCGGAGGCAGCCAAAATCCATTGGAAAATCTCAAAAATGTGACCTTTAAACCGGAGTGTTCTGATTACCCGGCGGGAGGCGCCTCCGTTCATCATTTTGCAGCTCCCGGGAAAGTTACCCTTGCACGTTTAGCACGTAAGAATGGGAAATACTGGATGGCAATTGTTCCTGGTGAGATAATTAGATTTGAAAAAGAGATCATGGAGGAATTAGGTTCCCAGGTAACTCCCGAGTGGCCTGTTGCTTTTACCAAAATTGAAACTTCCCCTGAAGAATTCCTTGGAAACTTTCCATGTAATCATATACATGGTGTTTATGGAAATTATGTAAATGAACTAATTCAGATCTGTAAAATTCTAAATATAGACTATATTCTCTTCTCCGGGGAGGTTATCAATGAATAAAGTTGGAATCTATTATGCTTATTGGACAAGAGATTGGGATGCTGATTTCATTCCATATCTCTTTAAAGCAAAAGAACTTGGATTTGATGTATTGGAAGTTAATGCCGGAACAGTTGCTACAATGAATTCGAAAGAACAGGCTAACCTGAAATCAGCTGCTGCAGATGCAGGTATATCCATGAGCTGTTGTATTGGTCTTCCATCTACTTCTGATATGGCTTCAAGTGATCCTGACATAAGGAAAAGTGGACTAAATCATTTAAACTCCATTGCTGATGCTATGGTTCAATGTGGTATTACTAGGTTGGGTGGGATCATCTATTCCTGTTGGCCTGCGAAACTTGATGGTCGCCATTCTACAAAAACCCAGGCCTGGGACTGGAGTGTAGCTACCATGAAAGAGGCTATAAGAAAAGCTGAGGATCATGGACTTACTTATAATGTAGAAGTGGTTAACCGATTTGAACAGTTTCTGTTAAACACAGCTGAGGAAGGGGTGAATTATGCCAAAGCTGTAGGAAGCCCAAGTCTGAAAGTGTTATTGGATACCTTCCATATGAATATAGAAGAGAATTCAATATCAGAGGCAATTGAATTAGCTGGAAATTACCTTGGGCACTTCCACATTGGAGAAAATAACAGGAAACCACCAGGGACCGGTACTATCCCCTGGAAGAAGATTATTAACTCTCTTGAAAAGATTAGATATGAAGGGTGGGTCGTAATGGAACCGTTCTTAAAGCCCGGAGGTGAAGTAGGCCGGGATATCAGTGTTTTTCGTGATATTATGCCTAAAATTGATCTTGATGAAGAAGCAGAAAAATCATGCAATTTTATTAAACAACTTCTTAAATAAACTATTGATCCAATAACCCTCACGAATGTTTTATTTGCTGGTCTTTATGAACCAGGCGAAGAATAAATGCAAATAGTGCAGTTATAAGCAGATAAATGGCAACTATAAGAATTATACCATCAAGTCCAATAAAAGGCTCAGCCTGTTTAACAATAAAAACAGAAAGTGAACCTATACCGAAAGTCAATGTGAATTTAATCCCGTATCCAACTGATCTCCATCGGGCTGGGGTTAGTATGGCATAGATGCTGTTTTCAATGGGCTGCATGCCCATGGCAAAGAAAATAAATAATCCGGCAAAAGGCAGTATCCATAATCCGGGAGAGAATCTGGCAAGGAGTAGAAAGGGCAGGGCCATTAACCAGAAAAACAGATATGCAGATCTGAGTTCCCATTTATCTGCAATTTTCCCTCCTGCAAACTGACCAAACATTCCAATCACATAGGCAAGTCCCGTAATTATAGAAGCAATAAGAGTATCCGATTCAGGTAAAAGAGTAGTTGAACCATTTCCACTAAGAAACCTGTTAATGTCGGAGAATAAATTGCTTAGCTTTGTTTCGATCCACGCAGGGAAAACTAATGTGTATGTCCTGTACATAAGTCCTGAAAAAATTACAACAGCACATAGTATTAAAAATAGTTTTAACACACTATCCTCTTTTAGGTTTTCTCCTTTTTGAAGATCACTGTCTCTGGGTACTGAGAATTTATATATTAAGCTTAGAAGTCCAGCTGCAATTCCGGCAATTCCCAAAAAAAACAGCGTTTGCCTCCAGCCAAGAAAATAGTTCATGCTACCGGCTGTAAATGGGGCAGCAGCCATTCCCAGATTCCCGAATATTCCATTGATTCCCATTCCTTTACCTCTGGATTTTATTCCTTTGGAGACAAGAGCCAGACCGGAAGGATGGTATGCTGCACATCCAAGTCCGGTTACAGACAGAGTCCAGGTAAGCATATTCGGATTTCGAATTAAACCTGATAAGATTAATCCTGTTCCGGCAATAACTGTACCCATTCCCATCACAATTCTTGGACTGGTAGAGTCACTGATAAAACCCCATGGAATGGCGGCAAGACCATAGAGAAGATACATCAAAAAGCTCAGGCCTAAAACTTTATCAAGTGAAAGTCCGAGGTCTCTGCTTAATGGCAGTAGCAGAACAGGGAAAATTAGAATATAGAAATGGGTAAAAAAATGGCTTGCGCTGGCAAATACAATAATCCTGCCCTCATTATTATTCATGAATACTCCTTGAGTTTTTGTTGGTAATATTATTTTCGCGGAAAGATTATTGTAGAAACAGCTCCCTCGTCATTGTCAAAACTTACTGAGCCTCCGATCTGTGCTGTAAGGCTCTCAACAAGATCCAATCCAAGCTGGGCCGGTGATGTTGCTCTATTTTCAGGAAGACCAATTCCGTTGTCTTTAAAAATAATTTTATGGTTTCCACTGTCATCGCTGACAGTTATACTTATAATACCGGGTTTATCGGGAAATGCATATTTAACTGAATTAATTATTAATTCATTAAGAAGAAGAGCAAGAGGTACAAGTGTATCAGCTTCTATTTCAACAGCTTCCTCTATTTTAATTCGAAATTCAATTCCTTCTTTGAAAACAGATGATGTTCTT
>DAOWEB010000334.1 GCA_030638735.1 Spirochaetaceae bacterium | reverse complement strand
GTATCCGAACCCCATGAGATAGCCAATGTTTTTGGGCTGTCAGGTGTAGAGGAAATGATCAGGGCTTCGAAAGAAGCTGTCATTGATATATTCTACGGTGTTCCCAGCTCAGTACCATCAACCAGTAAAAATCTGGAAACAAATGGAGGAACAATCGAACTTAAAGAACTGGAAAAGCTGGTTAAAAAGTATCCTGAGATAATCTGTCTTGGGGAGGTAATGAACTACAGTGGCCTTATAAGTGATTTTCCCAATATAGTAACAGGGGAGAAGGATTGTAAAACCCTGAAACTGATAAATTATATGCAGAAACAGGCTCCACTTGCTGCTATAGAGGGTCATTGTCCTTCTGTCCGGGATCTTGACCTGGCAAAACTACTCTACCTGGGAATTGATTCGGATCACTGTCTTCAGGAGATGGAGGGGATGCGGCAACGCTTTGCAAACGGAATGTTTGTAGAGCTCCAGGAGAAGTCTGTAAGTCCGGAAATTATTGAATATCTGCAAAGCCATGATGTTGAAGGACTGTACAGTTTTGTCACTGATGATGTGCCGCCTGATATTCTTCAGGATAAAGGACATTTGGACTATGTGGTAAGAAAAGCTTTGAAGCATGGCCTTTCCCTGGAGAAAGCAATTATCGCAACCAGTCTGGCTCCTGCAAAGAGAATGGGCTTCCATGATCGGGGAATCATCGCCCCGGGGAAGATCGCGGACTTTATCCTGCTCCAGGATCTTTCACCTGACTTCAAAATTCTTTCAGTTTACAAGCGGGGAGTATTGTTTAATTCAGAGATCAGGCACAAGACCATTCACAAATTCGATCCCAAATTCCTTGATAGTTTTAATTTACCAGTCACTTCCATTTCAGATACAATGTATACCCTCAAAGTCGATCCAAAGTTTGCGGACAGGAGTACTGTCAAATGCCGTGTTATGCGGAAAAACAGCAAAAATACCTACACTGAATCTGTGATCCGTTCTCTCCCTGTTTCTAAAGGAACCATCAACTGGTCCAGCCCTGATGCAGATGTTAACCTCGCCGTTGTAATAGATAGATATTCCGGTGATGCACATACTGCTCAAGGCCTTATAGACGGCGTCCGGCTTAATAATGGAGCTTTCTGTACCAGCCACGCTCATGATCACCATAACATTCTTCTTATCGGTGACAACATAATAGATATGAAAGAAGCTCTCAGCTGGGTTATAGAGCACAAAGGGGGGATGTGCACAGTTTCGAGGGGAAAAATAATAGCTTCAGTACCTCTGCCGGTTGGGGGTATTCTTTCAGAAGAACCAATGAAAGAACTTTCAAAAGATGTATACTCTATACAGCAGTCACTCGGAACTCTTGGAATAGACCATGTAAACCCAATCATGTCCATGTGCACACTGACACTCCCTGTTAGTCCCGAACTCAAAATTACCGATAAAGGCCTTATAGATGTCCGGGAATCCAAAGTTGTATCACTGTTAACAGAATAACCCTGGAAAAGTAATGTAAAAGATGTGAGGACTGGAAAGAAGAAAAATAGTGTCATATAATGATAACAGCTAATAAATAGTTGAGGAATATTACATGAAAAAAATTATTATTACAGTATCTGCAATCCTGATAATTACCGCCCTTTCCGGTTGTGGTGAATCTTTTCAAAGATCAGTTAAAACATTTACATCTGAGTACACCGGTGGATTGGAAAGAAAAGTGGAAGTTTATTCTTCTTCCGGTCAGCTGCTTAGAACATACGAAGGCAAGCTGGATATTGAAGCCAATGAGTATGGAAATAAAGTACTTTTTGACATAGATGGTAAGCGTACAATTATTTACAATGCCACTGTTATTGTAGAAGAGAAATAGTTAAACAGTCGTCTCTTAGACGACTGTTATAAATTATTCTCTTTTTGTGTTAATAGAGTAAATTTACCAATCCAGTAATTTCTGCTCACCTTCAAGAGCTCTTATATCTGTAATATCCTGTCCAGCTTCGATTACACCTTTGTAATCACCATTTTCATCGTAAATAGGAAAGTATCTTATATGTAGAAATCGGCCATTCATAGTAAAATAGAATTCAGCCTCACCTTTTTCTTTATTTCTAAAACCATCAACTATTTTTTGTACAATATGAGCACTTTTTGGAGGATGACAGTTCTGCACAGTTCTGCCGATTATTCCAGGGCTTCTGGGAAACATCCTTTCTTTCCCCTGGGAGTAATATAAAACTCTGTCATTTTCATCTATAAAACTGATATCCAATGGAAGTACCTTCAACATCATATTCAACTGAATCCCTGTTAATCCACCAACATCAAGGGGTATCTGTCCAGCTTCTTCTCTATCACTGCTACCAGATACTGTATCTGTACTCTGACTGGAGGAGGAATCTTCACTTCTGGCCTTTCTTGCTTCTGCGGCAACTTTTGCAAAGTCAGGAATTCCTGTTTTAACAACATTTGGATCCCAGAGATTCCCTGGTTTTATCCATGAATAACCAATCGCTCCTTCACCTCTTCTTATCTGTTTCCAGGAATCTTCAGGAAGTTTCCTCATGGCTGTAGGAAATAGAATCTTTTCTTCCATAAAAATCATTCCCGTAAGAGCCTTCACCAATCTGGGAATATGACCTTTCAAGGCTTTCATATCATCTTCTTTGAAAGCAGCATATATCTCTTTGAACATGGCTCTTATTTCATCCTGCTTACCCCACATAACCCGGGAAGGTCCGGTAAAATTAACAGCTTCGAGAAAAGGAAACAGCTGATTCTCTTTTCTCTGATAATGAATTTCCACTTCTTTTAATTCATCCAGTGTAGCTTCAAAGGAGCTGCGATCTTTTCCTTTTACTACTTTTTTTAGATCCTTCTTAATCCTCTTAATTAATGTCCTAAGATGTTTGTTTTCTTCCTTGTATGTATGAACAGGATGTCCGGGTAATGCTTTTCCCACTTTCTGTTTTTCCAAAGTGTCTTCAAAAACCTTCACATGAACATCACACAGTGACTGAACATGCTCAACAGGAACACCTTCATCTATTAAAGACTGCTCCATTGATGCAATTTCTTCAGGGCTTACATTTTTAATTATATCTTTAAACTGTTTTTGTACATCTTTTATATTGGATCCTTCATGAAGGTTTGTTACTATCTCTTTTAATATCTTCTGTTTTTCCTCATTATTTCTTATCATTTCACTCATGCTAAGCCTCCATAGGTTGCTGAGATCGTTCCCCGGGATGCATGGGCGAGCAGCAAACTTGTTTGCGACCAGCCTCATCGCTTCGCTCTTCCGGTACGACTCATTGGCGAGCAGCAAACTTGTTTGCGACCAGCCTTGGCAGAAATATACTATTTAAAGCTGACAAAGTCTGTAACCAATGTTACAAGTTTCAAGACTATATAAATTTAGTAAAATCTGGGAAAAAATTATCGGGCCATAAAAATCCTGTTCCATATCTTGTAAGAGTTCCAATTCCCTCTATGGCATCCATGTTAAGTGATCCATATATATGGGGGAAAAGAGATCCTGCCTCCAGCTGATTCTTACCAGATTCAGGAGAGGGAGCTGCATCTTCAAATCTTACTGGAGCTATAACAGCATTTACAACTATTTTTAAAAGATAAATAATTCCCTTTATATTACTAAAGAAATCTTCAGCTGCTAGAAGAGTTGTCTCCTCCCCGGATGTACAGTGGATAAATCCAGTTCTTAAAAGACTTCCAGGAGCATACATAGATCCTACAACATCATTCTTAAAATTGGCAGAACTAACTATGTGGTAAATTATTTCTGTTTGTATATTCATCCTTCAGGATTATAAGCACTGTAAACAGCACTTGCACAAAGAGAAAGAAATTTAGTCATATCACTATCACTTCTGGATGTTATAATAACCGGAACTGCAGCGCCTAATACAACATTGGCAACATCTGCAGACATGGTCATAGCCCAGGCCTTATAGAGAAAATTACCTCCTGCCAAATGAGGAACTATAAGAATATCTGCTTTCCCTGCAACTATATTTCCTGTAAGACCTTTCTCTTTCACAGATTCCTCATACAAAGCAAGATCATAAGAGAGAGGACCATAGACATCAGCACCCTCCCATTCCATTTCTGAAAGTTGTTTTGCAAACATGCTGGTAGGAATTTTTTCTGATGTTTTTTCGTTTGCATCAAGAACTGCAACCTTTGGTCTAGTAATCCCCAAAGATTTAGCCACATCTATGGCGTTAATAATAATGTCTTTTGAAGTTGATATATCAGATTTCAAAGTTAATTCCGGATTAATTCCAGGATCTGTAAGAATAATAAACCTGTTCAGTTTAGGTAGTTCAAAAATACTTACAAGGGATAATCTTCGACCAGTGCCAATTCCATGTTCTTTATTAAGTATTGATTTCATAAAAACGGCAGTATTTATATTGCCCTTCATAAGCATCTGTCCATGACCACTTTTTATAAGCTCAACACCTTTCTCTGCACATCTAATCTCAAAATCATCCCCTAAGGGATCAACTGGAATTATTTTATAATTATCTATGTAATTTTTATATTGTACCGGGAATTTCTCAGGATCACCTACAATATAGGCATTTGCAACGACTAACTCTTCCATTGCTCTGTTCACAGCATCTATGGCAGTGTCATTGGGAATTACAATAACAATATTAACACTTTTCTGTATTTTCGCACCCTGAATAAGATCTGTCATTTTACGACTTCTTGCCAAATGTGTCATAGAGACACTATTGTAAATAGCAGCAAGAATATTTACTTTCTCACCGATTGCAGAAAGGGCATGGGGAAAAGAGGAGTCAAAATATATAGTGTCCCCCTTATGCAGTATGTATTCTTTATCATCAACAACAATCTTTAAAACTCCGGACATTACATAGTGGAACTCCTCTCCCTCATGGGAGCTGTATTCCACAATATCATTTTCTTTTATTTCTACAAGAAAGGGTTCAATATGACGGCCGCTGTAATGGGGAGCAAGACTCTCGTAATCGAGTCGTGTTTTTCGTTCAACTCTTACCCGTGAATCCTCCCGGGTAATAACAACACCCTTTTCATAAAGCCCCATACCATCCATTAAAGATGAAATATCCGTATCAAGTACATCAGCCATTTTTAAAAGATCAGAAACAGAAACTTCAAGGCCTTCATCTTCTACCAGCTTTAAATATAGTTCATCTTTTTCAATTGATTCGGCAAGTTTTTTACGGGATATATTTCTATCAATTCTTATTTTTTTTATATTTTCACCAGTAAACATATGAAGAAATCCTCCGGAAGATATAATAACTGATCACCTGGTTAAAGTGATCAGTTATAATACCACAAATAGAACTCCGATACTATAAAATGAATATATTATTTAATTTTTGACCAGTAGAAAATATTTATATTTTTGGTTTGTTATAAACTAAATAATTTTCCCCAAAGATTCTTTTAACTGCAAATCATTCAATGATTTAATATCCAGAATCTCTAAAAATCCAGGATATTCCAGAACTGATAAAACAACATCTACAGGAAGGGTTTCCACTATTTTATATAAAGGAAGATGAACTAATTCAGAAATTTCTGCCAGTTTTTCTCTACTTACTCCCTGAGGTATTTTTCTTGCTAATGGATAACCACATCCGGATTCAACACTGAACATTCTCTCAAAGATAAACTTAAGATTAATATCTCCAGCCCATCCATACCCTTGATTCAAGGCAAGAGATATACAGTTCCCGCCATTAATCTGAGCAAACAACCATGAATCCAGAGAATTAACTATATGCCCGCAAAAAACCCCAGGATACTGCATTGCAGAATTCAAAAAACCCTGCCCGGTTCCACAACCGCCAACAACAAAATCAACTCTTTTTGAATTTAAAAGCAGAGCAGCCATAAACCCGGTATGTATATATTGAAGTTCAGGTACTGCACCTTTTTCTGTCATACCACAATTTATTACAGTATGCCCTAAACCCTCCAAAGCTCTGATAATGTCCTGATTTTTATCTGCTGCACTTGTTTCATTTATCACTGCTATTTTCATTTCAGTTATCCTTCACAGAGTTTTTCACTGCCGCTTCAATATTTTCAATATTCATTCCATATTTACTAAATAAAACCTCGTCATCACCTGATTCTACAAAAAGATCCTGAAATCCAAGCTTTGTAACCCTACAGGGATACTCTTCTGCCACTAAAGAACTTACAGCCTCACCAAGACCGCCGATGACACTATGATTTTCAACAGTAATTATATGACCATACTCCCTTGCCGCAGTAATAACGGCTTCCCTATCCAAAGGTTTTATAGTACCCATATGAATAACTTTAACACTAAATCCTTCTTTCTTTAAATTCTCTGCTGCAGCCAATGCTTTAGGAGTCATCATTCCGGTAGAGATAATAACAATATCCCCTCCTTCATGAATTATTTTTCCTTTCCCAATTATAAATTCTTCATTTTCACCAAATATCACAGGAACATTACAACGAACTGTTCTAAGATAAACAGGCCCGTCTATTTTCATTACTGCCCTGGTTGCCATTCGTGTTTCCATGGGATCCGCAGGAACAATAATAGGCATATTGGGTATTGCCCGCATAACTGCTATATCCTCTATAGAAGAATGGGAAGCTCCGGCCCTCCCTGTTGGAAGCCCACCATAGGCACCATTAAGCTTTACATTTGCCCCTGGGAATGCAATTGAATTACGAACCTGATCTCCTGCTCTCTTTGTGAGAAAAATAGCAAAAGTTGATACAAAAGGAATCAATCCCTGAGTAGAAAGACCTGCAGCAACCCCCATCATATTAGCTTCAGCGATTCCCATTTGGTAAAATCTATTAGGAAATGCATCTCTAAAAAGTGCAGTTTGGGTTGAAGCTGCTACATCTGCATCAAGAACTACTAATTCAGGAAACTCATCTCCAAGTTCCACCAGGGTTTCTCCAAATATAATCCGGGGCATTATACTATCACCCAAAATAATTTTTCTTCTGCCCATTCCTAAAGTTCCTCCCTGTCCAGACACCCTAATTCTGTAAGAGCATTTATATATTCTTCTTTATTAGGCGCCTTACCATGCCACTGAAACTTACCTTCCATAAAACTAATTCCCTTACCTTTAACAGTATGAGCAATAATAACTACAGGTCCATTCTGACTAATATCTACTGCCTTGATAATTGATCCAAGGATTTCCCTCATGTTGTTCCCATTGCACTGGAGAACAGTCCAGTTAAAAGCCTTCCATTTCTTATCAAGAGGTTCCAGATCTACAGTTTCATTCGTTTTTGCTGCAAGCTGAACTTTGTTATAGTCAATTATTGCAATAAGCCGCTTAACCTTATTTGCTCCCGCATACATAGCAGCTTCCCAAACCTGGCCTTCCTGACTCTCACCATCACCCATCATTACAAAGGTATTAAACTTCCTGCCGACAGCTTCCCCTCCAGAAGCCATACCTATTCCAATTGACAATCCCTGACCAAGGGATCCACTGGAATAATCAACTCCCGGACATTTATGCATATCGGGATGAGCCTGCAGTCTGGAATTAACCTGATCAAAGGTTCCAAGTTCAGATAGAGGGAAAAAGCCCCTTAGAGCAAGTGTAGAATAATAACCAGGAGTAGCATGACCTTTGGAAAGAATAAATCTATCCCTTTCTACCATAGCAATATTCTCAGGATCAATCTTCATTATATTAAAAAACAGAGCAGACATAATATCTGCCATGGAAAGAGACCCTCCCATATGACCTGCACCAGCATTGTAAGTAGTTTTTAAAATATAATATCTGATATCGTTTGCAATCTTTTCGAGCTTACTAATTAGCTTTTTATCCATTGTTAAAGGATCCTCCCCTTTGCCTTTAATTCTTCAAGGGTCATACCTCTTCTTTCCTTAGTCTCCCGAATTTCCCTTTCTCTCCTTTCTTTTGCATAAAGATCCGGATCAGGTTGATCAAGTTCATCAATAAAAACTTCACGACGTTCTTTTGAAGATTTTATTATTGCCAAAGCAATTTTAAGAATTCCCCGCGCTTCTTCTCCTGTTAAAAGTGGGGCTTCACGACCTTTCATGGCAGAAATAAAATTATATGTTGCGTTCCTGAAACCTGAAGACCAATCAGATTCTATATCATCATAATGGATCCATCGTGTTCCATTAAAATGACTCAAAACAGGGCCTGTACGAAGCTTACCGGTAGCTCGATTTATAAGAATAATCCCCTTCGAACCGGTTATTTCAAACCATTCATCATTTGCATAGTAATCAGAAGGCATCTTCATATCCCAGCAGTGAGTATAATCACAGCTTCCATACTTAATACCTTCTTTGTATTTCCAGATAATATTCGCAGGACAGTCAACAACCCCGTCTGCCGAATCTATCCATGCAGAGACCCTGTCTATATCCCCCATAAGATACCAGGCAACACACCACATATGATGACCATGATCAAAAGTCTGCATACCCCGGCCTTCAATATTTTCCTGCATTCGCCATTCCCATGCCCTGGGATCTATATCCCATCCACCCTGGGAGCCGCTGATAAATTTAATCCTCATATTTATTGGTTCACCAATTACACCACTGTCAATAAGTTCTTTTGCCTTTTGAATTGGAGGATAAAAAATATAGTTTTCAATAACTTTATAAACCCTGTCACATTCAGCAACAGAAGCCAGCATTCTATCAGCACTTGCAAGATCTATAGTCATAGGCTTTTGAACCATAATATGCTTCCCCGCAGCTGCGGCCTCTATAACCATCTCCTCATGAAGTTTCTGAGGGGTAAGGATTTCCACTGCATCAATTACAGGATCTGCAAGCATATCGTGATAGTCTTTATAATACTTCTCTGCGCCCCATTCAGCTTTTTTAGCTAAACCAGTTTTCTCTGTCCTGGTGGATACTCCATAAATTCTCGCCTCTTCATTATTCCTGTATCCAATTGCATGAAGATCCGATATTCTTCCCAATCCAATTATTCCAACATTAATCCTGTCCATTTTATAGTCCTATTCTATGCTTTTCTTTTTGAACTCCGTCACACCAGTTACCAACATTCCAGCTACCATAAACACCAAGACCACCCATTTCATCCGGCCCGCTGTAAACAGAAACATAAACCAGGGATAATCCATCATGTGCATAAGCAGATTCCAAAGCAAGATTTAACTCAGATATGGAATAACCACCATCAAAAGCAGAAACACCTTTAAAAGAGGAGGCTAAACGAATATAGTCAACTTCAACATTATCATCTGTAGCAAACATTCTGCCGTACTGAGCTTCCTGCAAATTGCTGATTGCAGCCATCTTTCGATTATCAAAAAGAACAATCATCCCTTTTACTCCAAAGTTGACTGCATCCAGAAGTATCTGAGGAGTCATTAAAAAACTACCATCACCGGTATATGCAATAGAATAATCCGGTTTATCTGCCATTCCGGATGCAAGAAGTGCAGACACAGCAAACCCCATATATGAAGCACCTGTTTCATTATAAGTCTTACCCGGAAAATCATCCTGAACAATCTGAAATCCATTTGCCTGAACATCACCAGCATCAAATATCTTTACAGCATTCTTTTTAACTGCAAAATCAACAACGCACATAATTGCTCCAGGCTGAGTAAGAATCTTTCTTTCCCATTTTTCATCATATAAAAGGGGATTACTCTTCCTTTTATCAATGAAATCATCCCACTCTGACCTCTTAGTCTGACACTCTTTCAGCCATAGTTCAGAATCAGGATTCTCTATTCTGCTTTGATTTTCCAAAATGGAATTTAACTGTTTAAGAACCTCGGCAGCATCTCCAACAAGGGGTAAAGTTCGATTATAATGAAGAGCATCCTCCAACCGGGTGTTAATATTTATTATCTCCCTGGTTTTCTTCCAGGCAGTACCAGAAGAGTCCCACTGACAAACACCTCTGGCACCTATGACAATAAGTAAATCACAATTTTCCATAGCATAATTACCTGAAATTGATCCTTTGGATCCACCAACAGTCATATTACGATCATGGCCGGAAGGTATAAGCCCCGGCACCTGAGGGCCATGAACATAAACAGCTCCGGAAAGTTCAAGAAAACGAGTCAGAATCTGAGTATCGATATTCCTTGCACCTCCACCAGATTTAACTGTAATTCGGGAATATTTTTCTATTAGTTTTACTGCATCCCGACAGCTTTCCATATCTGCCGGAACAGCAGATGGAAGTCTGGGCGGAACAGGTAGTTCCATCAGATTCATCTTTTCCATCACCTTCCCCTGAACATTCATTGGAAGAAGTAAAAAGAAAGGACCTTCTCCGGAAGGGTTGAAAACTGTGTTATATCCCCATTTCAGAGCAGTGAAAACAGATTCGGGAGTATTTAGAGCATAACTGCCACCCATTGCAGAGGTTATACGAAGAAACAGATCCTGTTCCTGCCCGGCAATTTGCTGCATATTGGGACCTTCATTATGAGTGGTTTCATCTCCGAAAATATAATACACTCCCAGACCGTTTGATTTTGGAACAAGAGCCCCTGCAAAAGCATGAAGTGCTCCAGGGCCAATAGAAGTAAACACCGCAGCATATTCGCCATACTGCCATCGCAGCTGTGCCGCCGTATGAGAAGCTTCTGTTTCATTCCGGACATTGTAAACTTCGACAAGTCCTTCCTCCTCGTAAACCCGAAGGACCTCCCCCACATCAGTGGTACCATGCCCAAATATTCCCACATACTTTCTGACCCCCTGGTTTAGCAGTCCCAGAACCAGAGCTTCACTCAAAGACACATCCTGAAACTGTTCAAGTGCTCCGGATTCCAGACTGTTCAGAATTGAACCGGCTTTATGAATTACCTCTGCTCTTTTTATCCTTTCAGATAACTGATTACTCATTTTCTCCCCTTTACTGTATGACAATTCGGTCTCATTCCTTCACGGCACCCATAGACAAACCATGGATAAAGTGCTTCTGCATAAATAGAAAAAGAAGAAGGGTCGGAATTGTTGCTAAAAGAGCCCCCGCAGCCTGATTGCCCCAGGCTAAACCATACTGTCCCCTGAGCTGTAAAATACCCATCTGTATAGTCATCTTGTGCTCCGATTTAATTAGAATCAGCGGCCATAAAAAATCATTCCATATCCATGTAAACTGGAGAATGATTAGTGCTGTAAGAGATGGACGAGCCAAAGGGAACATAATTCGAAAAAGAATATGCCAGTCATTACATCCATCCAGCATTGCCGACTCCCGCAATGAAGAAGGAACATCTCTAAAAAAATTAGTCATCATCAGTGTACAGATGGGAATACCAAACCCCACATGAACTAAAATAAGTGAGAAAACCGTATCCAGAAGATTCATTGAATTAAACAATTTGAATAATGGAATAAGTACAATCTGAGGAGGAAAAAACATTCCGGCTACAACTATAATATACAACCACGTACTACCTCTAAAACGCATTTTCCCGAAAGCATAACCAGTCAGGCTCCCCAGAAAAATGGATATAATAGTGGCAGATACTGTAACAAAAACTGTATTAACAAGAAACTTCTGAATTTTCCCACCCTTCCATACAGTTATAAAATTATCAAGCACGGGATGAGTAGGAAACACCCAGAAACCATCCCTGATAATCTCCTGGTTCAACCTGAAGGCGGTAGTAAAAGCCCCATAGATGGGAATAAAAAACAGTGAGCAGATAATTACCATCAGTATGAAGGTGAGTATAGTTCCTTTTCTATACATCTCCAGCCTCCTTCATGACAGATCTGAAGTAGAAGAAGACAACAACGAATACAATAAAAAAGAGAACACTGGCAATGGCACTGCCGTAGCCCATTCGATAATTCCAAAATGATTCTCTGTACATAAGAGTTGTCAGTACTTCAGAACTACGGAAAGGGCCACCTTTTGTGGTAATGTAAACCAAATCAAAATTTTTTAGTGAATTGATCACAGTAAGAGAGATAACCACAATAGTTGAGTTTTTCAATTGAGGAATAACAATATGTAGAAAAAGCTGATATGGACGAGCTCCATCTATTCTGGCTGCTTCGATCAAATCCTGCCTGACACCACTTAAACCTGCCAGATACAGGATCATGCAGAGTCCAATGTGCTGCCAGGAAGCAGCTGCAATTATTGAAAAAAGGGCTGATTTTGAATTTGCAAGCCAGGCGAAATTCCAGTCCGGATTACCTAACATACGGATAAAAAGGTTCAGAATACCCATACGGGGTTCGTAAATAAAATTCCAGATTAATCCGATTATTACATAGGAAAAGATCATTGGAAGATAGATTATTGATTTGAAAAAGGTTGCCCCGGGGATTCCCTTGTCCAGTAATACTGCCAGAATCAGACCAATTGTTGTTGGAACCAGCAGAAAAATTATTACCCAAATAATATTATGCAGAATAGCACCACTAAAATGGGGATCTGTAAAAACTCCCTTATAATTTGCCAATCCTATAAAATCATATTCGGGAGATAACCCGTTCCAGTTAGTCAAACTAATATAAATAGTCTGTAAAAAAGGGAAAATTATAATGACAAAATAGATTACAAGCGGCACAATCAGAAACTGCCATGCTGTGTTTTTTTGTACCATACACTCACTTCTTAAAAAAAATAATGAGGACTGCATAAATGCAGCCCCCAAATGAAAAAGGTATTACATATTACTCCAGGCAGCATTCGCGCCCTCTTCAGTTTTTTTCAAAATCTCCATATAGTCTGACGGACTGTCAATAAATTTTGCAAAAGCATCAAGTCCAACATCAGCAACAGGCGGAGGCGTTGCCAGGTCATAGTTAAATGCCCAGTTAGGTACAACTCCGCAATAGTCCTTAATTTTCAATTGAAGCACGTTATACATAGACTCAGGTACATTTAGATTAGGAGCCAGGGCTCCTGTACCTGTATTAAACGCCATCTGGGGTCCTTTTTGAGCCATTTCTATTAGAGCCATCTTTGCAGCTTCCGGATTTCTTGCATCCTTTGCAATTACAACACCATCAAAAGGCCCTACAGCACTATCAGGAACAGAAGAGTCTACAGTGGGGAATGGAAAAAAATCATAATCCTCTCCGGGAGCCCAGCCAATCTGTTCATCCAGCTGCATAATCCAGCTGCCCATAAGGGTCATACCAGCTTCGCCTGTCCCAACAAGTACAGAAGCTTCAGCATAATCATAAGCATTGGCATTTGGATAAAAATATCCCTTATCAATAACATCTTTCCACATCTTAAATGCTTCAACTACTTCAGGATCGGTATAGGAAGCATCTCCAGCCATTAGTTTCGCTCTGTATTCGGGGCCGGCAGTTCTTAGCAGTGGATAATCAAACCAGAACTGGGCAGGCCATCTTGCCTTTGATCCAAGAGCAATTGGAGCAACACCTATAGCTTTTATTTTTTCGCAAGCCACAAGGAATTCATCCCAGGTTTCCGGTACAGCATCTACTCCTGCTTTAGCAAAGACATCTTTGTTGTAAAAGAACGCAACATAGTGCTGAGTCAAAGGGAGAAAGTATTTATGACCATTGTAAGTAGCTGCAGAATTTACAGCTTCGGAAAAAAGTTTAGAAACACCATATTCATCATAAACATCATCAATAGGCATCAACCGGTCAGCATCTACTATGAACTGCACTCTTGCACCAGCCCAATAGGAAAAAAGATCAGGAGGATTTCCTCCGGACAGCATTACCATAATACTGGTCTTGAACGCTTCATGATCCACTGGTGTATGGGTCATAACATAATCCTGGTTTTCCTCATTAAAGGTCCCTACCAGATCATCCATTCCTCCTGAGAGAGTTCCTGAGAAATAGTGAAAAAAAGTCACCTTTTCAGGACCTTCCACAGCTGCCTCTTTCTGACCCCCTGCTACTACTGCAAATGGCAGAGCAAGCATAAGCGCAATCAGACAAATCAGCACTCTTTGAACATTAATTTTCATTTCATCCTCCATACATTATCGTTAATGTTGATTATAGGGACAATTATGTCATATGTCAATCTTTTTTAACTATTAATTGCAAAATATTCACTTAAAGCAATTGATGACACAATATTTGTACATATCTTCTTAGTTTTTTTCTTTATCGTTAATGTAAATATCTTTTATCACTCTTTGCCATATTGACAATTTTTTGTATACTAACCAAATAGTAACAAAGGGAAAGAGAGAAAAAATGACTTATATCCGTCTAAAAGATATTGCAGAAAAAGCAAACGTTTCTATTAATACAGTAAGCCGTGCTTTGAAAGGTCGGAGCGATATCAGTAATAAGACAAAAAAAAAGATCCAACAGATTGCTGATGAACTGGGATATATCCCAAATGCAAGCGCTTCTATGCTTAGATCCAAAGAGAACAAAATGATCGGAGTAATTATTACTCATATAGATAATGCTTTCTATGCACGGGTTCTTCAGGGAATTAATGATGCAGTAGCAGATCTGGGCTATACAATCCTGGCACTAAGCAGCAGTGAAGATCTGGAAAGAGAAGGCAGACTTTTAAAAACTTTAATGGCGAACAGAGTGGCAGGAATGATAATTGTTCCATCCAGAGACTTGATCAATACCATGGACTATGACCACCTTGGAGTTCCCCATATAAACATAATTCGCAACGGAAATAGAAATACCATAAGTTATTTC
>DAOWEB010000115.1 GCA_030638735.1 Spirochaetaceae bacterium | reverse complement strand
CTTCAGCTTCCTCGAAGCACGGGGAAAAGCAAAAGTTTCAGAAATTGTAGCCAAAAATAGTCGAAATCAAATGGATGATCATATACAACATCTCTCTTTTAAATACCATGACAACGCTCAAACAGGAGAACTGGTACAACGGGCAACATCAGATGTAGATGCTGTTCGAAGATTTTTTGCCGAACAGGTTCCGGGAATTATCAGAATAGGACTACTTTTTATAATAAACTTTATCATTCTGTTATTTCTTGATGCTGAACTTGCATTACTGTCAATTATTGCCGTTCCACTTATAGCTATTATATCCATATTTTTCTTTAAACAAATATTCAAAGCTTATGATGATTTCCAGAATCACCAGGGGAAAATGACCGCAAGGATTCAGGAAAATCTATCTGGGATAAGAGTAGTAAGGGCTTTTGCACGACAGGATTGGGAAAAGGATAAATTTGAAAAAATAAACAGTACTCAACGGCAGAAAGGAATGACACTTCTTATTCGCCACACTCTTTACTGGCCTATTGCACATACTATATGTGGTCTGCAATTTGTACTTACAATTCTTATCGGATCAATAATGGTAATTAACAAAACAATGACTCCAGGAACTTTTATAGCATTCTCAACAATGGTAAATGCTCTCATCTGGCCCCTTCAGGAACTGGGAAGAACTATTACAGAACTCTCAAAAAGCTTTGTTTCCTTTAACAGGATAAGTGAAATTATGAATACGGAGAAAGAAGAACTCCATTCGGGACAAATACAGGGAAATGAAAAAATCAGAGGTGATATTGAAATTAAAAACCTGTCCTTTGCCTATAACAAAGATGTACCTGTACTTAATAATATCTCATTTAAGTGCAGGGCTGGAGAAAAGATTGCTCTGGTTGGAGCTACAGGTTCCGGAAAATCAACCCTGGTCAATCTCCTCCCAAGGAATTATGAATATCAGGAAGGGAAAATACTCCTGGACGGCAGACTATTAAATAATTACAGCCGCCATTTTTTGCGAAAAAATATTGGAATTGTAGAGCAGGAACCATTTTTATTCTCGACTACTATTAAAGAAAATATCAGTTACAGTCTGGAAAGAGAAGTCTCTATGGATGAAATTATTTCAGCTGCGAAGGCAGCAGCTATTCATGATTCAATAATGGACTTTTCTGATGGATACAACACCATGGTGGGAGAGAAGGGAGTAAGTCTTTCGGGAGGACAGAAGCAGAGGATTACGATTGCAAGAACTATTCTGAAAAACCCGTCAATTCTGATACTTGATGACTCTACATCTGCTGTTGATGCAGGAACAGAAGAGAAAATAAAAATGGCCCTGGAAAAACTTATGAAGGGAAGAACAAATTTTATAATTGCCCACAGAATACAAACCTTAATGATGGCAGACAGGATTCTGGTTATGAAGGATGGAAAAATTGTTCAGGAAGGTACACATCAGGAACTGGTACAGACTGACGGATTTTACAAGCAGGTATTTACTCTTCAAACTGAGATCGAGCAGGATTTGCAAAAAGAACTGTCCGAAGCGGCCCTAATAAATAACAGTCAGGAATAAAACTATGAAAGATAAAAAAACAGGAACTATAATAAGAATTTTAAAACTCACCAGACCACACTGGAAACTATTTGCGGGGTTTACTCTTGCAATTATGTTCACGGCTTTCCTGGATAGTCTTGGAACCTATATAACCAAACTCATTATTGATGATGGAATTTTGTCCGGTAATTTGGAAAAAGTAATTTACTACTGTAAAATTTATGGAATGGTATATCTGGTAAACAGCTTAAGCTTTTTCATCTTTATTTACTGTGCAGGAAGGCTAGGAGAATGGATCCAGTATGATTTAAGAGAAAAATTGTTTAATCATATACAGGAGCTGTCATTCTCATTTTTTGACAAATCATCTACCGGATGGCTCTTATCCCGAATAACCTCTGATACAGAAAAAATGGCAGACCTTGCAACATGGATGCTCCTTGATGCAATCTGGGCTTTTTTCAATATTACAATTGCATTAATTTTTATGACTATGATAAATGTAAAACTTGCTTTAATTATGGCTATAATCCTCCCTTTACTTGTATTTACTTCCGCAAAATTCAAAACTCATATTTTAGGAGAATACAGAAAAGTCCGAAAAATGAATTCAAAAATTACTGCAGCTTATAATGAAAGTTTTACAGGTGTTAAAATTGTAAAAGCCCTTACAAGAGAAAAAATGAATTTACGTAATTTTGGTGGACTTACAGGAGAAATGTACAGAACATCTTTCAGAGCCGCATGGTTATCTGCCCTGTTTCTTCCTGCAGTACAACTGATTATCACACTCGCTTTAGGAGCTATACTATGGTTTGGAGGATGGCAGATACAGTTGGGAGAATTGACCATAGGCGGCCTTCGTGCCTTTATTGGATTTATAACTTTTATGCTCTGGCCTATCCAGGATCTTGCCCGTGTTTTTAGCGGTATGCAGCAATCCATAGCAGGAGCAGAACGTGTTTTTGACCTTTTAGATACTCCTTCAGATATTGAAGAAAAAATTGGTGCGAAAAAAGAAGCTTCATTTCGAGGAGAAGTAAAGTTTGACAATGTAAGCTTTTGGTATAAGGAAAATAATCCTGTACTTAAGAATTTTAATCTGACAATAAAACAAGGAGAAACTATAGCTATAGTAGGACCATCTGGGGGTGGTAAAACCACTATTGCAAGCTTACTTTCCAGATATTATGAACCAATAGAGGGTAATATCTTTATGGACGACTGTGAGTATCGCGAATACACACAAAAAGCACTTCAAAGCAGAATAGGAGTTGTCCTTCAAAAACCACATTTGTTTTCAGGAACAATTAAAGAAAATATTGAATATGGAAAACCGGATGCTTCATTTGAAGAAATCATATATGCAGCAAAAACAGCTCATTCATACAATATGATTATGGGACTTCCTGATCAGTGGAATGAAATGGTAGGAGAAGAAGGAACACTTTTATCCCAGGGACAAAAGCAGCTCATATCTCTTACCAGAGCTATATTAGCCTCACCGGATATTCTAATAATGGATGAAGCAACAAGCTCTATAGATACTCTGACAGAAAAGAATATTCAACAGGGTATCTCTGCCCTATTGGCTGACAGAACAAGCATAATTATAGCTCATAGACTTTCAACAATAAAAGATGCTGACAGAATACTGGTAGTAGAAAACGGCGAAATAACTGAAGAAGGAAATCATAATAGTTTGTTGACTAATAAGAAGCATTATTATGAACTTTATACAAGTCAGTTCCGTAAAGAAAGAACAGAGGCAATTGGACTGTTAACATAAGCTTATTAAATAGTTAAGATTAAAAATAATTGATTTTTTTTCACTACAGGTTTAATATATTATATTAGTTCGTGGCGAATGTAGGAAAAACACCGATCACACTCTGTATAAGCTCTCTGCATACGTCCTCATTAAAAGGTTTTGACAACCTATTTTTAGGAG
>DAOWEB010000333.1 GCA_030638735.1 Spirochaetaceae bacterium | reverse complement strand
TGACTACAGCCTTAATACCTGTATACTTCGGTACTTTTTCAAAGAAAGCACCAAAAAAGATTGCGGGAACACTGGCAACGGGTTTCGGTCTTATTGCTTCGATTATCTGGTATGTATGGACAAACTTCTTTGGTGTTTGGAGCGAAGATTGGGAAGTGTACGTAATTAAAATTGGTAACATAGAACTGTGGCAGGAATATGGAATTTTAATCATAACTCCTATAGTATTGATTGTATACCTTGTTGCTAACGTTCTTGGTAAAGAAACCGTTGTAGAGAAGGAGGCATAATATGGTATGGGATGCTTTAAACTTGTTTTTTGGAATTGTATGTATTATTGGTCCTCTTGCCCTTATTGTCTGGTACTTTAAGGCAGCAAAGGTGCAATTGGAAAATTTGAATAAATCAGAATAAAATGTTGTGTCACTGCTCATTAGGGCAGTGACATGTTTATATGCCAACCGTATTTGGATGGCATTAATCGGGTCAGGACGGGCGGAAACTTTTTTCGTTGATTATATCTATATATCTGCTAATTATATTGGTCCGTTAGTTACCTCCTGAGGTGAAATCGAAATATAAATATATAAATACTCAATTTTTCAATTTGTTTGGGAGAGAACTAATTAGAAATTTATCAATATTTAAGTGTTAAAATTATTAATGGAAGAGGAGTTTAAGATTATGAAAAGAGTAATGGTAATTGGTGTTGGTGCTCAGGGTAGTACAATAGCAAAAAGGCTCAACGAGGAGCCATCGATTAAAGAAATTATTTGTGCAGATTATGATGAAAAAGCTGCCAGTGAGATGGAGAAAACCCTTTCAAAGGCAAAGGGTGTTAAGCTTAATGCCAGAAATAAAGATGAAATTGTTGCTGCAGCAAAGGGTGTGGAACTTATTGTAAATGGACTTGCACCTGATTTTAATGTAAATGTTCTTGAAGCTGCACTGGAAGTAGGTGCCTGTTATCAGGATATGGCGTCCGGCCCTGTATCGGATGTAGGTTTTGTAGAAGCTGTAGAAAGAGCTTTCAGCTATGATGAAAAGTTCAAAGCAAAGGGTCTTACAGCTCTCTTTAACACAGGTTCAGCTCCAGGTATTGCAAATGTTGTAACAAGAGAAGCGGTAGAGCAGCTTGAAAGTTGTGATGAAATAGAAATAACTGTTTATGATGGTATATGGTCCAAAAAATTCATCCCCTTCTGGTGGTCTCCGGAAACAGCATTTGGTGATATGGCTGCTCAGCCAATTCGTTATGTAGATGGAGAGTTTAAAAGATATAAGCCCTTTAACGATCCAAGAATGGAAAATTTCCCATATATGGATGGTAAGAGAAGAACTGTTGATCATGAACATGAAGAGCCGGTAACTATGGGTCTTCTTTCTGAAAAAGTTCTTAAAGGTGTTAAAAAAGTAAATTTCCGTTATGGTGGTCCAGGTCTTGAGCTTGCTCAGGATCTTTTTAAAATGGGTCTTCTTTCTGATAAAGAGATTGATGTTAATGGGACAAAAATTGTTCCTATGAATATTATCTCCAAACTAACACCTCCTGCTCCAAAGTATCCTAATGAAATACAGGAAGTAATTGATGAGGGAATGGTAAGTGAAGAGGGTGCTTTCCGAATTAGAGTTGATGGCCGGAAAGATGGTAAGGCTACACGAATAGATTGTTTTATTAACGGCCCTGGACTAATTGAAGCATTTGAAAAAGCTAATATTACACATGAATCATATCTGACTGGTCAGGCAGCATTCCTTTTTACCAAAATGTTTGTAAATAATGTTATTGAGACAAAAGGTGCATATCCTCCTGAAATTCTGGAATCTGCAGAGAGATCATATTATCTGGAAGAAGCTGCAAAACTGGATATTACTGTAAATCAGAATATTTCATATACATTGAAATAATAATCGTAGAGACGTAACGTGCTATATAGCACGCTACGTCTCTATATGAATGAGGATAGATCCAATGAAAACAGTATTAGTATTAGGTACAGGAGTCCAGGGAAGTGCTGTAGCCAGACTCCTGGAGAAAGAACCTAAGGTAAAAAAAATTATATGTGCTGATTACGATATGAAAGCTGCAGAAATCCTGGCTGCAGATCTTACTAAAGCAGAAGCAGTTCAGGTAAATGCAAAGAATGTCAGTGATATTGTTAAAATAGGGCTGGGAGCAGATATTATTGTTAATGGTCTTCCCATAAGTTTTAATATGATAGTTATGGAGGCGGCGTTAAAACTAAAAGCCAACTACCAGGACCTGTGTATGACTGAAATTGAGGGAATGGATGAAGTTGAAGCTACCCACTATATGTTCACAGAAATGGATAGAAAATTCAAAGAAGCCGGAACTCTTGCTATAACAAATACAGGTTCTGCACCGGGTCTTGTAAATGTTCTTGTTCGTGAAGTAGCGGAAATGTTTGATTCTGTCGAATCTATCGAGATGAATGTTTATGAAGGGGTTTGGGCGAAAAAATTTATCCCCTTCTGGTGGTCGCCTGATGTTGCCTTCGAAGATATGGGTCTTGATCCTATCCGGTTTGAGAATGGGAAACATATAAGCACAGAACCATTTGCAAATCCTGTAATGATGCAATTCCCGGGAATAGATAAAGAGATACGCATGGTGGATCACAACCATGAGGAACCTATTACCATGGGAATCAATTCTGATACTTGTCTTAAAGGTGTACAGAATATTGTTTTTAGGTATGGAGGTCCTCATGTTGAGCTTTCCCAGGCTCTGTATAATATGGGGTTTCTCTCTAAGGAGGAAAGGGAATACAAAGGTATAAAATATACTCCCTTTGATCTGGTTATAGATCATGCTCCTGCTGCCCCTAAATACAGAGAAGAGATTGAAGCTGTAATTGAAAAAGGATTGGTTACTGAAGAGGGAGCTTTTCAGGTTCTTATGAAAGGGACAAAAGACGGCAACCCTATGACTGTAACAAGCTATGTTAATGCTCCCGGGTTGATTGAAGCCTACGAAAAAGCGGGAATTAGTCATGAAGCTTATTTAACAGGACAGAGTGCCTTTATTTTTACCAAAATGATGGTGGAAAGTGCGGTAACACAAACAGGCTGTATTGCTCCGGAAGTTCTTGATTGCGATGCGAGGAAATTTTTCTTCGACGAAGCAGCTAAACTTGATATAACTTTCGACAAAATTGTCGAGTATAAGGGATAAAATTATGAAAAAACTATTAATACTTGGTGTTGGAGCGCAGGGCAGCACTGTTGCCAAGCGTATGGATGAAGAACCCAATGTATCAGAGATATTATGTGCTGATTACGATGAGAAAGCTGTTAATGAACTTTGTAAATTGATGAAGAAAGGTAAGCCTCTTCAGATTGATGCTACAAAAGTAGAAAATATTGTAAAGGCTGCAGAAGGGGTTGATCTTATTGTAAATGCTCTGCCCATGGCTTTCGGTCGTATTGTTTTAGAGGCTGCTTTACAGGCAAAAACCAATTATCAGGACTTTGCCGCTGCAGATACACCGGACATTGACTGGGTAGAGGGTATTAAGCAGATGCTAACCGAGACCAGTGAAAAGTTTAAGGCTATTGGCAAGACTGCACTTATCAGCACAGGATCAGCACCGGGAATTATCTGTGTTGCTGCGCGGGATGCTATGCGGAGACTGGACTCTTGTGAAACCATTAATATGTACGTATGGGAGGGTGTAAAAGCTAAACGTTTCCTCCCTTTCTGGTGGTCACCTGAAGTAGCTTACGCCGATATGTCTGATGATGCTTTTCCATTTATAAATGGTAAAATAGTTGCATCTAAACCTTTTCAACTGCCTGTTTACAAGAAATTTAAACACGACGACAGGGAAATAAAACATGTTGAACATGCTCATGATGAAACAGTACTAATGGGACTTAACTCAGAGAAATATTTTAAAGGTGTTAAAAACGTATATTTTAAATATGGCGGTTATGGTGTTGATTTTGCCGAAACCCTTTATAAGATGGGGATGCTTTCAGAAAAAACTATAGATCTGGATGGACAGCAGGTTGTCCCCAGAAAAATGGCTCTAAAACTGACTCCTCCTGCTCCCAAGTATCAGGATGAAATAAAGGAGATTCTTGATGAGGGCCTTTTAGACGATTCCGGAGCAATGCTGGTAGAAGCTATTGGTATTAAGAACGGAAAAAAGGTTAGAGTTGAAACCTATGTAAACTCGCTTGGTTGTGTGGATGCCTTTGAAAAATCCGGTCTTTCCGGAGAGACTTACTTTACAGGGCAGGGTGGTTCCCTTTTTACAAAGCTTTTTGTGAACGACAAAATTACACAAAAAGGACTTATCTCTTCAGATATGATGGATTATGACCAGGTAGATTACTTTTTGGCAGAAGCCGCTAAATTGGATATCACTCTGGATACTACAGTAGAAGAGATTTAAATTTATCTATTTTTTATTTTAAGAAGAGGTTGCTCCAGGATCAATTCAGGACAGCCTCTTTGTTAAACGGTTTCCAGGGTTACAACTAATGAATTTTTTTAAAAATCTTTCTAATAGAAAAAAAATATTATTCGCGGATATCTCTATTCTTTTTTCGGCAATACTATGGGGGGGGGACTATATTGTAGCCAAAAGTGCTTTGGATGTAATTCCTCCTGGCTTTATGAATGCTATTCGCTTTTCTATTTGTGCACTCTTAATGTTGATTTTTTTATGGAATAGAATTAAAAAAATGAGTCTCTCTGATATTTATGTTGGTGTTATCACAGGGGTTATGATGTTTGGTGGCTTTATAGGACAGACAACCGGGTTAAAGTACACTACTGTTGGCAATAACGCTTTTATTACCAGTGCCTATGTTATTATTGTTCCTTTTATAGCCTGGTTTCTTACAAGGGAAAGGCCTAAAAGGAATAGTTTTTTTGCTGTTTTTTTAACTGTTCTTGGAATAGGGTTTCTTACATTACAGGGAAGTTTTTCAATTTCCAGAGGTGATGGAATTACCCTGATTGGTGCTGTTTTTTTTGGTCTGGAACTTGCTCTCCTTGGTAAATATGCAAAAAAAATGGATGTTCTTATTCTTGCATTTCTTGAAGCTGCCGTAGCTGGAATCCTTTTTTGGATCTATGCGTTCTCTTTTGAAACAGCCCCTGTTATGTGGGATCAAAATCTTATACTTTCTATGGTATACATAACATTTTTTGGATCTGTCATTACCCATATAACTGTTACTGTTGCTCTAAAATATACTACATCAAGCAGAGGAGCGGTTTTGTGTGCTACAGAGGCGTTATTTGGTGTTTTTCTTGCTGCAATTTTTCTTGGAGAAAGATTATACCTGAATGGATGGATCGGAAGTGCTCTGATTTTAGCTGCAGTTCTTGTTTCAGAGCTTGGGATAGGACTGTTTAAGAGAAAAAATATATAGAAGCAATATTTTTTTAAAGGAATCTACTATTTAACAGAGCTTTGTTAGATGGATGTAATGAAACAAGTAAGTAATTTATGTATATTCATAAATATTGTACTATTGGATCGGAACTATTTACTATAATTTGTCATTGGAGTTTACATGAGACTAAATAAAAATATTCTATCAGCCGGGGCATTGGCAGGAGTGGTGATTGTTGGAATTCTATATCTCTATTCAGTTATTTTTACACCTGATCAAAATAGTTCAGGAGAAATATCTTCGGTTCAGGAAGTAAAGGTTCTTCCTCAGCAACTAATACTTACTTCCTATCAGGAAGAAGGGAGTTTAGAACTATCTGAAAGAGAGATTAGTGTAGAAACAGATCTGTTTTTTATTAAGTTCTCTACAAGAGGAGCTACTGTAACTTCTCTTATGTTGAAAAACCACCCTGATGTGGACGGTGAAGCTCTTGAAATGATTTTCCCTAATAATATTAATATCTATCCTGGAGTTCTTTACTTCAATTCCTCTACACCAGAATCCGGTATCTATAATTTTAATAAAGCAGGAAATAATTCATATATTTTTACTACTATCTACAAGACAGATAAAGGGGGCATGTTTCAGGTAACAAAAAAGTGGAGTTT
>DAOWEB010000396.1 GCA_030638735.1 Spirochaetaceae bacterium | reverse complement strand
CAGATGAAATAATAGCAATTTCAAGACTCCAGGAAATCTCAATTGATGTGGATGGGGCAGGAAAAGATATATTAGATAATTCCGGAGCTGTTAAAGGAATGATGGATCGGTTGGCAAAACTGGTAGAGGATCTTAAAATAGCTATGAGTAAAATTGGAAATAAATCTGATACAATATCATCTAATATTGAATCTCTAAATGATGGTATGAGAGATGTTTCTACAAATGCCGATGGAATTGAGAATGTTATTTCTGTGTTCAAAACTCAATAACAGCTAAAACCCCATATTTTTATAAAGTTTGAATATATTTCCGATGTCTTTAGAAGAAATATTAGCATTACTTTGTATTGAACCATTTTCAATACCTGCAAAACCTGAAATATCAAAAGCCAGGTTATTTCCCTGTATAAGTACTCCTATTTCTGGTAAAATTTCGAGTAACTTAAAAACATTTGTCAGAGAAAAGTTCCAGATCATGTTCGAATTATCCGGAGCGGCACTTATCCAGTTTTTTTCATATTCATTTGGGCTGATTGTTTCTTTTAGCCCTTCTATGCCTTTGGAGCCCATATAAGAGTACATTTTCCCTTCTGCAAAATAATACCAGAACTCAATATTGTTTAAGAAGCTTATAACAGGATCCATTTCGTTCAAAGTATTACTGGATTTTGTTCTTCTTTCTCTTAGTTCGTATTTTATTTTGAAAACGGGAGAAATTTCATTTAATCTTATTTCTTCCATATTTATCATAATTTGATATTCTGAATCAGAATAAAGGCTGTTCATAATATTGTTTAGGGACTGGCTGGAATAGAAATTTCTAAACTCTTTTAAAAATGTATCAGAATCCAAGAGTTCTGAAACCATACTAAAAGAAATGTCAAAGGGAAATATTTCATTTTCTGACTTACTTACTGATGGACCAATGTCAATAGAAAAAGCCCCACCATTTCCTGTATGTTGAGAAGTAAAATTCATATATTCTTTTAGTTCAATCAGCATGGGGTCATTATCTATTTCAGGAAAAAGATAATCCATAATTTTATCCATTATCAGTCTGGAATCTTTGGAATTTAAAGAATAGATGCTTTGAAAAAGACCTTCCTCCGGAAGGTATGATCCCCATTTTTGGATATCATTGGAATTATTAAATGAGCTTAACAAACGTTCTGTATCTTCAGAAAAAAACATATCACTTTGTAATGAAATACCTTTTCTGTCTATTTTGATATTTGAGAAGAAGCTATCGATTTCATAAAATATATTAAAATATCCCTTTATAATTCTAACTGCCAGATCATTATCACTGGAATTGTTGTTTTCCAATTCCTTCATAACTGCTGGTATCTCATCACCAAAAGTTTTAAATAATCCCTGTATATCATAGTAGATTGAAAGTGAATCATTACTGTATTTATCTAAAATTGATAGATCAATAATCTCGTTTGAAGGAAAATCATCTTTAAGTTCTTTAGAAGAAAAGTAAACAAGATAATTCATAAAAACCGTGTACCATGTATTATCACTTTCTGGTCTATTACTAATTAGTTTTAGAATATTCATTGTATTGTTAATTGGGATAAAAACCATAAATTCTATATCATCACTATTTGAAAATTTACCTGATGGTGGAAGAACTGCAAAACCTGCCGGATGAGATAAATTAAAATAATCCAATGATATACCTGTATCTTCAGATTCCAGCAGCATTGCTAACATATCTTTTAGCATCATGTTACCCATCAGTTCATTTATTCCTGTTTTAGACAGAAAATTATCTAAATTCGACATTAGTTCATCTGGATTTGAAATTTGGATATACATGAGTGTATTTTCGGGAACCATGGTGTCTATATCTGGTGTTATTTCAAAATTTGCACTTGAATGAGCAGAAAATGAAATTACCAGGAACATTAGCGAAGCAATTAAACTTATTCTATTTTTCATGGATCCTCCGGACAGCCAGATAAATAATCAGATATATGATGACAGATAAGCATACTAAAATCAAACTCCATTTTACAGGTGTTGCAATAGAGGCTGCTGTACTGAAAGTGGTATAAAATATATTTTGCCTGGAAATTATTAGAATTAAAATAATAGAGAGGTTCTCAAGTAAATCTGCAGCAAGAACTAAAAGAGGAAGAGATATTAATCTTATACTTCCATTCAGATAAAAAATTATGCAGCTTAGAAGAAGTGTATATATAACCGGATAGATAATATCTACTGTTCCATGCATAAATTGTGATTTTAATTTTTCATTTTGTTCAAGCTGTAATACATAATTAGCAGCTTCTTCATGTGAATAATAAAATCTGGTATCAAGTAGTTTTACTCCCTGTGTATTTAATAAGGGGAATATAAGAGTATTTATTAGAATAATTAGTCCTGTTAGTAAAATAAATGTTCTGATTTTTATAATCCTGCTAATAAAAACCTGGTATTGTTTGAGTATATTCATAGTAAAAGTCTATCATATTTTAGCACTTATTGGATTATTATTAATAAATTGTTCAAATAAAATCATATCTGATCAAATATAAAAACTTGTATATTAATAAATAAAAAACTTGCGTTTTTGATACTATCAGGTTATTATTTTCCCTTCCCCTATAAGCTTTTATAGGGTTTCTTATTTTGATATTAGAATAAAACAGCATGGATATTGTTTTCATGATAAGGAGACTCCTGTGGATAAATTTTTAAAGGCAGCGTATGAAGAAGCAGAAAAAGGGCTTAATGAGGGTGGTATTCCGATAGGGGCAGTTCTTGTTATTGATGGTAAGATTGTCGGGCGTGGGCATAACAGGCGGGTGCAGAATGGAAGTCCTATTCTTCATGCAGAAATGGATTGTTTTGAAAATGCAGGACGTTTAAAAGCGAGTGAATATCAGAGAGCTACTTTGTACTCAACTCTATCCCCCTGTGATATGTGCAGTGGTGCAGCACTTTTGTACAAAATCCCCAAAATAGTTGTAGGTGAAAATAAGACATTTCAGGGTCCTGAAAGTTATATACGTGAGAGAGGTGTTGACCTCCAAATAAAGGATAGCCCTGAATGTATTGCAATTATGGATAAGTTTATAAAAGAAAGCCCTGAATTATGGAACGAGGATATCGGGGTATAACAACGGTGATGACCGTAGGGAACAGGCATGCCTGTTCCCTACGGATATTTATATTTCACAAAATTTTTCAGGAGGAAAAAGGATGAAGAAGATTTTACTGATTGCCTTAGTTGGACTAATGGCAGCGAGCTTTGCATTTGCAGGTGGCGACTCTGAAGCAGCAGATGATGGCATATTTAAAATGGCTGCAATATTTCAGACATCAATTGAAGAACCATGGGATGGAGCTATTCATGAAGCAGCTCTTAAAGTAGCTGATGAAATGGGAATTTCTTATGAATTCGCAGAAAATGTAAAAGCTGCAGATTTTGCTAAAGTGGTAAGAGAATATTCAGAACGTGGCTTTGACCTTATTGTAGGGGATGCATTCCTTGCAGGTGAAGAACCAGCTCGAGCTGTTGCAAAAGATTACCCTGATGTAGCATATGCATTTGGTTCTGAATTTGGTATACAGGCTCCCAACTTTTCAGTTTTTGATAACTGGATTCATGAACCAGCATATTTAAGTGGTATTATTGCAGGTATGATGACTGATACAGATGTTCTTGGTG
Source organism: Spirochaetaceae bacterium (assembly GCA_030638735.1). Classification (GTDB taxonomy): domain Bacteria; phylum Spirochaetota; class Spirochaetia; order B11-G9; family B11-G9; genus JAJRQE01. The sequence continues at coordinate 652 of DAOWEB010000396.1, read as the reverse complement.
TTGTTGCTGCAATTCCAATACCGGAAGTAAACAGACTTGTTGGCGCATTTAAAGCCGGGGCTCTTTCTGTTAATCCTAATGTAAAAGTTAAAGTTGCAATGATCGGCAGCTGGTTTGATCCTCCAAAAGCTAAAGAAGCTGCAGTAGCAATGATCGAATCCGGAGCAGATTTTCTCTATGCTGAAAGATTTGGTGTATTTGAAGCAGCAAAAGAAGCTGGAATTTATGCATTCGGAAATATGTCCGATCAGAATGCACTTGCACCGGATGTTGTTTTAACAAGCTGTATCTGGGATATGTATCCTATTATTAAATATAGTGTTGAATCTGTACAGAATGGTACCTGGAAAGAACAGAATTTAAAAGACTGGTCCATGATGGCAGCTGGTGGTTCACGTCTTGCACCTTATCATGGTCTGGAATCAAAAATTCCTGCTGATGTAAAGGCAAAAGTTGCAGAACTTCAGAAACAGATTCTTGCAGGTTCATTTGTTGTTCCTGTAATTGAATCTCCAACAGTATCAGATTAATTTTTTTTAATAATAATGCCGGTCCCTTTAATTTTGGGACCGGTTTTCTTTTTTAGCAATGGAGGGTAGAATTCTGGAAAAACAACCGGTTATCGAGATGCGGGGTGTTACAAAGCGTTTTG
>DAOWEB010000393.1 GCA_030638735.1 Spirochaetaceae bacterium | reverse complement strand
AATTTGGCAGCATGTTTAATCTGATCTGGTTTGTTTATATGAATTGCTCCAAACATTACTAATATAAAAGGATAGTAATATGATTTACCGTATAGTAATGACAGTTCCATCATACGATTAATTACCTTAGGAAGCTCATTTGGCATAGTTAAGTAAGCTGCAGCAAATGAAAGCATCTGAATCTCTGCAGCCAGGATAACACGAGGATCTTTCATAACCTGTAGTTGTGTAAAATACTTTTCAGTTTTTTCTAGAAATCTTGAATAAAATGGTTTATTTTTTTTCGGGAATTTTTTAGCTAATAAATTGAACAGCTCATCTGCTTCTTTATAAGCTTCAAGCATTCTGTATTTGGCCATTAAAGCTGTAATTCTCTCTTTTTTTAATAAAACCTGATCAGCAGTTGTGTGGACAAATATTTCAGAATCCATTATCCATTTATCCATTTGGAGATAATTACCAACAAGCTTTGCAGATTCTATTCCCTGTTTATAAAGCTGCAATAAAATTGTGTAGTTTCCCCGGTGCCTGATTTTTTCGGCTAATAATATCCCGGAGGAAGAATATGAAAAGTATGTATCCCAGGCAGATTGTTCCCTGGCAATTTGTCCTGCTTTAATATTCAGCCTGATAAGTTCCAGTATTTCATCTTTAGAGTTAATTTGAGAGGCACCTATATTGTAATGATTTACGATACGTAGTGTGTTATTGTCATTATCTTTTACTATATGATTTAGTTTTTGGGCAATATTCAAATGCACAGAGGGAAGGTCAATTTCTGAAATCAAAGAGTATGCGGCTTGTTGTATTCTGTCATGACTAAAGTGATATTGAGATTTATCATTATTAAGTTGCGCAATGTATCCATGATTCATAATTTCATACAGTACTTTTGAAATATAAGTAGGAGATGAATCAAGAATAATTGATAGTGTAGCCGGGTCAAAATTTTCACTTAAACATGCAGCACAATTTAAGATTATAATATGTTTTTTATCCAGTTTTTTAAGTCCTGTTATTAGAAGATCGATAACATTTTTCATACCAGGTCGGGGTTGAATGTTTATTGCATCCCAATGCCATGTCTGTCTGGAATAATGGAAAGTTAGAATCTTTTCATTATAAAGATTTTCTAAAAAAATTTTTGTATAAAATGGATTTCCTCTGGTTTTTTTTAAAATTAGATCAGATAATTGATACAAATCTTCATTTGAATATCTAAGGGTATCGGAAAGTAAATTTGTTATTGAACCCTTTTTTAATGGTTTTAGATTTATTAGCAAATCAGTTTGATTTTGAATAAAATCGAAAAAATGCATAATATTTCTATTTTCTGTCAGTTCAACATGCCTATAGGCAAAAATAATTATCAGGTGATTATAATCAGTAATTTTTGGCAGAACACTTTGTAGGAGGTTAATAGATGAATTATCAATCCATTGCAGATCATCAATAAAAACTACTATGTTGGTGATATCTATAGAGATTATTTTTAATAACTCTAAAAATGAAATCTGCAATCTATTTTTTGACTCAACAGGTCCAAGGTTTTCTGCCTTTGGGAGCGGCCCTGTTAATAACTCCAAATCCGGTATTATTTTTGTAAGAATACTTGCAGATATTAGAAATCTATGATTAATTCTACTCCGAAAATCATTTATTTCTGCATCTGTTTTTTTTAAGAATTGATGTATAAAATCCTGAAAAACTTCAGAAATAATCTTATAAGGTACAGTATATTCAATTTGGCTGCATTTCCCCCTTATTAATAGACCTTCATTCTTTTTAATATCAGGTATAATCTCATTTACTAATGATGTTTTTCCAACACCTGCCTTTCCATCTATCATGATTATTTTAAATTTGCCTTCATCAGATAGGTTTATTTCATCTCTTAATAATTGTATTTCTTTGTCTCTTCCATATAATTTATCGGGGAAATTTAATTTTGGTGCAATATCAAATTGTGCAATATTAAAACTATTTTTTATTTCTGGAGTATCAATGTTTTGATTTAAATCGATCAGGTCCTTTGCCACTCCATAGGCTGTCTGATACCTGTCATCCGGATTTTTCTCCAATAATTTACTAATTAATTGGGACAATGGTTCAGGAATGTTAGTTTCTAAACTGGATGGTGACTCTGGTTTTTGTGCAAGATGCTGGTGAACCATCTTAATTGTTTCATCTTTTAAAAATGGAAATACACCTGTTGTCATTTTGTACAGCATTGCACCCAGTGCATATAGATCAGCACGTGAATCTGAATTGGAATTACTTAGCAGTTCCGGCGCTATATAAGGTAGATCCTCCAATAAATTTGATAAATATAAATCCCCAAAATAGAGGAGTTTAAAGCTGTGTGATTCTTGGTTTCTAATCATAACATTTGGAGATAATCTTCCATGAATTAAATTAACAGAGTGAATTTCATGCAAAGCAAGGGCAATATTACCTGCAAATAATATTATTTGACCAAGATCAGGTTTTTTTGTTCCGTTTCCGTTGCTGGGATGAAAGAGAAGTTTTTGTTTATATAAAAATGATATTTCATGATTCGTTTCAGATATATAATCAGGAAGAATGACATTGTCAGGAGATTTATCTTCTATGATACTAAGCATCTCTTTAATTTTGAGAATGGATTCAGGTTTTTGTCCGGATTTATTAAAATTAATTAAAGTTTCACTTCCTCCCTGAGGATTTTTTGCAATCCAGACTGAACTCTTTTCATTTTGTTGTAAACACTGTTTTTCTAAATAACTTTCCATATTATCCATCTATAATTTATCTGCAATGCCTCTAATTCTATGTCACAAAGACTTAAGGCGCAATCATAATTTCTCTATACTTTTTAAATCTACTTTTTTAAAGTTACTTTTATTATTCACTTTCAATTATCCTGTACAGTATTTATTAAGCATATACTATGCCAGTGTTGGTATTATATGTAATTGAATATCCTGAAAGACTTTAGGTATTTGGTTCTTAAAACGGGGGTGGAGAAATGTCAACTTTTATTTACCTTTATGCTCCTTTTTGTCAACTTGTATTGACATAAGTTTTTAATTTCTTATTTATTTATTTTTAACTGCTTGTCCTACAACAAATTATATTGACAGTTATATATGGCATATTTATTGCTAAGTATATTAAGTACAAATATGGAAAACCTATTAGGATAATAAGTGAGAGAAGTGAATATGAAAAATTTTATAGCTGTTGTTCTTTTTATAGTAGTATCTATTCCTTCTATTTTTTCTCTCTCTCCATGGGTCGAGAGTTTTGGAACTGATTCTCCATATACCCCTCCATTGTATGTTACCGGATTTGGTACAGCTCCCCGAAATATGGGAGATTCCGAAGCTCTGGAAGCATCAAGAAATCTGGCAATGGATGATCTTATCCGGAAAATACAGGTTCACATAAAAAGCGAGATCACTATGGAGATGACTGATATAGAAGGAGATTATTCTTCCAGCGTAGCAGTGGTAACTCAAAGTGTCAGTAGTTTAAATCTATCTGGTCTCGACTTTCTTCTTGAAAAAGACAGACGAAATCAGTATACCCTGGCCTATGCAAAAGTTTCCCGTCTTAGGGATATTTATATTGACAGGGGCAGAGAAATATTAACAGCAATACTTGAAGGATATCAAAGGGGTTCAAATTTCCTGGTCTCCGGACGAGGAGAAGATGCTTTAGAGGAGTTTGTAAAAATTCTTCCTTTATTTCCTGATCTTCTTGAATGCAGAGCTATCTATAAGGGGCTTCCGGCAGAATCAGAAACCCGTAGGTTTTTTTATTCCCTTGGTAATATGGAGTACCAGGATTTACAGAGCATTCTCCTCCTGGAGCAGGAGACAAAAAGGCTTATCCATGAGGTTGAAGGACAGGATCCAATTACTCTGGATGATGTTCTTTCCAAAATTGTAACCATGCTTGAGATTCAAGGAGTATGGGGAAAAGGCTTTTATGTTTCTGCTCTTCTGTATCAGAATTCTGATTTTTCCAGTCCATTCGGAAATTATATTTCTCATCATCTTGAACCAGTCATCCAGTCCCGCCTTTCTGCAGGTGGAAGAGATGTTGTTATCCGGGGAACCTATTGGGAGAAGGGAAGCGAAATAGAGCTTCTTGTAATTGCACAGGACAGGGATACCGGAGAGAAACTGGGGAGTGGATACAGCACTCTTCCCCGGTTTAGTATTCCAAAAGAATACAAAGTAAAACCCCAAAATTTTGAACAGGCTCTTGTAACTCAGAGAGAGCTTGCTGACGGAGCTCTGGCAGATGGTGGTATCTCTTTGGAAATGTGGACTAACCGGGGCAGAAATGAGGATGTCCTGGTTTTTAGTGAAGAGGAGATTCTGGAGATCTATTTCAGGGTAAATCAACCAGCCTATCTTCAGCTTACCTATAATCTGGCTACAGGAGAAAATGTTCTGTTGGAGGAATCTTTTTATCTTGGTATTGATCAGGTTAATCAGGTTGTGCGATACCCTTATGCTTTTTCCATTGTTTCCCCTCTGGGTGTAGAGCGCCTGATGGTAACTGCATATTCAGTAAAACCTCCTTCCCCGAACATTGTGCCGGAGATAATAGACGGAGAGGAATATCAGGTTTTTTCTTCTACAAAGGCGGTTGTCGCTTTAACCAGGGGATTAAGGCGTCAGCAGACAGAAGGGAATTCAGATGTAAAGATGGGTGAAGCCTTTCTTACTATAACAACAGTACCGGAATAGAGATTGAGGAGAAAATTAATGAAGAAATTATTATTAGTAACAGTTTGTATTTTATTTTTGATAGCTGTTCTCCCTGCTGAGGGACGATATGCACTGGTAATGGGGAATTCAGACTATGAGGTCAGCCCCCTGGAAAATCCTGAAAATGATGCCCGTGCAATGGAAGAATCTCTGGAATCTCTGGGTTTTATTGTCACTCCGGTATATAACGGCTCAATTCGGGAGATGGTTAAAGCATTAAACGAATTTAAATCGAATCTTCGTCCGGGAGATACCGGACTTTTCTTCTATGCAGGCCATGGTATTCAGGTGGATGGATTAAATTATCTTATTCCTGTAGATGCAGCTTTGGAAAGCCAGGAGGATATAGAATTTGAAACCCTTCAACTGGACAGGGTTGTCCGCTCTATGGAGAACTCCGGAGCAGCAACAAGTATTGTTATTTTGGATTCATGCAGAGATAACCCATTTAAGGGTGCAACCAGAAGTCTTTCCAGAGGTCTTTCTGTTGTAAACGCTGCCCGGGGATCTTTGGTAATCTATGCGACCGCTCCCGGAGAAGTTGCCCAGGATGGAACAGGGGACAATGGTCTTTTTACATCAGTACTTTTAAAGTATCTGGAAGAGCCTGGACTGGAAGTAAACAGAATGCTTACCCGGATACGTATGGAGGTCTCGGATCTTACAGGCGGCAAACAGGTTCCGTATGCCTCGGTTTCTTTAATGAGTGATTTTTATTTTAATACCGAAGGACTGGATAAATCAGCAATGGCGACAATGAGAACTGGAAAATTTGTCCTGCCCCTTATTCCTGATGGTGTAACTGTAACTCTGGATGGTGTTCCATATAATGACCAGCTTGAACAGAGAGGAGAATATATTGTTTCCGGCAGTATATCTTCCGGTGAACATGTCCTGGCTTTTCAGGGTGATTATGTACCCCGAAATACAAAGATGGCTATTAATGTAAAAGAAAGAGAAACAGTTAATACAGATATTGTTTTTGAAGAATATGGAAGGCTGAATATTATCCTTCCTCAAAAACCGGTTAATTTTTCTCTGTCAAATCCGGATGTAGAACTGCCGGAACTTTCACCGGAGATGCTTCTTCCTCCGGGAATCTATCAATTAACGGCTGCTTATGATAACGACCCTGTTAAAGATACTTTTTCCGAACAGGTAATAATTAAATCATTTGAAACTGTTGTAAGAGACCTTAACGGTCTCGATTATTCGGCAGCTTACAAGGTTGGCGAGCTGGAAGAAAAACGGACCATAATAGTTGCGAGCACTGAGGTTCTCTCATCAAAGAGGAAGGTTAAAAAATCCCTGGGGTGGGGATTTCTTGGAGCCGGAGCTCTTATGGGGGCCGGATCTGCAGTATCGTACATTTTAGGGGCAGATGCATACGATTCTTATTCCAATGCGGCTGTCAGCGCTGACGCTGTATCCAGCAGAGCAGATGCTGAACTCTATGGCACTTTGTTTGTAGGGACTCTTGTGGGGAGTGTTCTTGGACTTGCTGCAGGAGGTTTCTTTCATATTACCGCACCGGATCCGTCTTATATGGATGAACAAATTAGAAATCTGGACGAGCAGATTCGTACCCTTAGCCTGGAGACATACTAATGAAAAAAACTATTATTATTTTTGCTGCCAGCATAATGCTTCTTTTTCTTATTTTGGGATGTCCCAATGTATTGGGTGAGTTTGATAATCCTCTGGATCCCGATTCGGATAATTTTGATGGATTTACTACAGTCTCTGATGAAGAAGCTGTGGTTATGGAATCGGTGGAGTGGGATGGAAACTATCTGGTTTTTAAAAGTTCCCTTTGTATTGGCACAGAGTCATACACTCTGGAGCTCTCCTCCAGTGAAACTGATTTTTCTGGCGGGTTATTTGTAACCCGGACTGAAACAATGAACTCCTGGGATATACATAATTTTCTAATCAAAGTTCCTACTATTTACTATCGATACAAGGTGGGGACAGCTGCCTGGAGTGGTGTATATTCCTGTAGCGGTGTTAATCCCGAAGGGAATATGACAAAGTTGACAGCAAGTGATAGTGCAGCAGATAGTTTCTTTGGTCGGAAGGTGAGAATATCCGGTAACGGTGAAACAGTAATAACAGGTGCCTATGGAGATGATGATAATGGAAGTTCTTCAGGTTCTGCTTATATTTTTAAATGGGATGGTAGTGATTGGGTAGAGACAAAGCTGACAGCTTCTGATAACGCAGCAGGTGATTATTTTGGCTGTGCCGTTAGTGTCTCTTATGATGGGGAAACAATCCTGATTGGTGCTTATGGGGATGATGACAATGGAAGTTTTTCCGGTTCTGCCTATGTTTTTAATTGGAACGGCAGTGAGTGGGTAGAAAGAAAACTTACTGCTACTAATGGTACTGAAAGTAGTTATTTTGGCTCTTCTGTAAGTATTTCCGGAGATGGAGATACAGTAATAGTTGGTGTTCCTAATTGGGATTACTCATACATATATAAATGGAATGGTACTGAATGGGTAGAAGAAACTCTGTTAGCTTCTGATCGTCAATTAGGTGATGACTTTGGTCGTTCTGTGAGCATCTGCGCAAATGGAGGAACAGTATTAATTGGCGCTCCACGGGATGATGATAATGGGAATTGGTCGGGATCTGCTTATGTTTATAAATGGGATGGCAGCAGTTGGATTGAAGAAAAGTTAATTGCTTCCGATGTTTCTGCAAGTGATCAATTTGGACGATCAGTTAATATTTCCTCTGATGGGGAAGCTTTAATAGTCGGTTCTGTTGGAGATGATGATAATGGAAGTAATTCCGGATCTGCTTATGTTTATAAATGGAATTGCAGTAACTGGATGCAAAATAAGCTGGCTTCCTCCGATAGTGCAGAAAGCGATAATTTTGGCGGCTCTGTAAGTATTTCCGGAGATGGAGATAAAATTATAGTGGGTGCATATGGGGATGATGGAAGTGGAAATTATTCCGGATCTGCTTACATATATAACTGGGATGGCAGTGATTGGTTTGAGGAAAAGCTAAGAGTTACTACTGGAGGGGAACAAGATTCTTTTGGCTTTTCCACCAGTATTTCCACTGGTCGCGACTCTCCATCCTAGAGGACCTGAGCAAGGTGTTGCAGTGGGGATTATTCCTGTTCTATATATATTT
>DAOWEB010000426.1 GCA_030638735.1 Spirochaetaceae bacterium | reverse complement strand
TACTTCTGCTGATATTCAGTCTACAATTACTCCCGACGAAGGGAGAAATGTACCCTGGCATATCTACAACATGGAAGGAACAGATACAGCAAAACAGGCCTTTGCCGGAATGGACGGTCTGGGGTCTATGCTGGAAATAAAACGTCACAACAGTGAGCTTGGAGATAAAGTAAGGGAATTAAAAGAGAGAGCTGTACTTTTTCTTGAAGAGATGATCAAAGAAGGAGGATACTTCAAGGCTGTAGAAGAGGGATTTTTTGTTGATTCCGGTGAATACCCTGAACGAAACGGAGATGGTATTTCAAGAAAAATTAACGGTGGTATAGGTGTAGACACAGTCTATGAAAGAGACGCAGACTACATGGCTCCTGTAACAGCTCACTTTGGATACAATAATATTGAACCCTTTGGAGAAGAAGCTGTTAAAGATCCATCATCTCTTATTGGAGGAGGTACTTTCGAAGTTCCGGACAAGATCATTTTTATTGATGAACTCGACGAAGAAGACAACGTGAATGTACGAATGGAGAGAACAGCAGAACTCCGTAATACTTCAAAAATAATGCCCGAAATGGAATGGCAGGGTGATGGAATAGTTCAGACGACGATGTTTCTGCCAACGGACAGGCGCACAGCATCCTTTGCAGCTATTGAAATAGGTAAAAAGATGGGTCTTGCAAATGTTGAGGTAATCAATGTTGAAGTAATGCATCCCTCTGAAGGTACCAGAGTAGAGATTAAAGGCAGGGTTGATTTTACTATTGATACTGCTCAGCTCGATATTCCACCGGAACCTGAAATTATGACTGAGGATGAGATTAGATCTATAATAAAAGCAAATCCAATGACTATTGTTGCAGGAACTGTAGGCTCAGATGAACATTCTGTAGGCTTAAGAGAAATAATTGATATTAAACATGGGGGAATTGAAGGATTCGGAATTGATTGTCAATATCTGGGAACCTCCGTCCCTCTTGAAAAACTAATAGATGCTGCTATTGAAACCAATGCTGATGCAATACTTATTTCAACCATTATCAGTCATGATGATATTCACTATAAAAGTATGAAAGATCTTCATAATTTATGTATTGAAAAAGGAATAAGAGATAAGATAATACTGGTTGCAGGAGGTACCCAGGTTTCTCCGGAAATTGCAGAAAAGCAGGGTATAGAAGCCGGTTTCGGTCGGGGGACAAAAGGGATTGGAGTTGCAACTTTTCTTGTTAAGAGAAGGGCCCTTCGATACAATTTTGCGGAGCAAAATCACTCAGGGACCAAATAGGATAGATAGAAAATGCATATTGATGTTTTAGTTGCTGAAATTGGTAGTACTACAACTCTTGTAAATGCTTTTAATAATATTGACAGCTTAAGCCCTGTTTTTTTAGGACAGGGCTCAGCTCCAACAAGTATTAATGAAGGTGATGTACGAATTGGATTGGATTCTGCTATCAAAAACCTAAAAGAAGATCTCCCTGACCAGCCTTCAAAAATTTCCTGGGATAAATTTTTTGCTACTTCAAGTGCTGCCGGTGGATTAAGAATGACTGTCCATGGTCTGGTTTATGACATGACTGTAAAGGCAGCCAAAGAAGCAGCTTTGGGAGCCGGGGCAAATATTCATCAGATAACTGCAGGGAAAATGCGGCAGAGTGACATTAACAGGATGATCAGCATTAAGCCGAATATTATAATGATTGCCGGTGGAGTGGATTTTGGGGAAAGAGATACTTCTCTGGAAAACTCAAAGGCTATATGCAATGCCTTAAACCTTGCCTCACTTAAAATACCCGTTATCTATGCAGGAAATATTGAGAATCAAAATGAGATTAAAAATATATTTGAAAACTATAAGGGTAAACTTATAATTGTAGATAATGTTTATCCCCGGATTGATGATCTTCAAATTCTGCCTGCCAGAAAAACAATACAGCAGGTGTTTGAAGACCATATTATTCATGCACCCGGCATGGAACACATAAGAGATATGGTGGATGGACCTATAGTTCCTACCCCTGGAGGTGTTATGCTGGCCGCAGAAATTCTAAAAGAGGATATAGGTGATCTGTTGGTAATCGATGTGGGAGGCGCAACAACTGATATTCATTCAGTTACAATGGGCAGTGAAGAGATAAACCGAATCCTTATTAGCCCTGAACCCTATGCTAAAAGAACAGTGGAAGGTGATCTTGGGATTTATGTGAACAGAAAAAATGTCCTGGAGCTTCATCTCCAAAATAAAAACGGTATTAATCCAGGTAGTGAAATGTCAAAAGATGAACTCATCAAATCTGTTGAAATTTTAGGTCCGGTTCCAAAAACTAATGAAGAAAAAAAATTAGCCCGGAAACTGGCCACTACTGCTGCTGCCATCGCCCTTGATAGACATGCAGGAACTTATCGAGACCTATATGGACCTCAGGGTAAAACTAAAATTGCAGAAGGAAGGGACCTTTCAGCAGTTATGTATTGTGTGGGAACAGGGGGAGCTCTAACAAGACTTGAAAATGGAACACAGATCATGAAAAAAATAATTGCAGGCTCCCCGGTCAAAAAACTCTATCCCGGAGAGGGGATAAAGTTTCTTCTTGATGAAAACTACATAATGGCCAGCCTTGGTGTTCTTTCAAAACAATTTCCAGTCGCTGCAGTTAAACTGCTTAAACATAGTTTAGGAATATCAAATAAATAAGACTATACATCAGGAGAAAGCATAATGTCGGGACCAGTTATCACAGTCGATCTAAAAAAAATAGAAGATAATACAAGAGTAATTGTAGATTTCTGTGGAGAACATGGTATTGATGTAATAGGCGTCTCCAAGGTAACCTGCGGCATGCCTTCTGTGGCAAAGGCCATGATTTCCGGTGGAGTAAAAGGGATAGGGGAATCCCGAATTGAAAATATTAACAGACTTCGGATGAGCGGAATAAACCATCCTGTTACACTTTTAAGAATTCCTCCTTTATCCGGAGTTGATGAAATTGTTAACTCCGTAGATATAAGTTTAAATTCAGAATTTTCTGTAATAAAAGAACTCTCCAGAGCTGCTGATAAAAAAGGTAAAATACATGGTGTAATACTAATGCTGGATCTTGGAGACCTCCGGGAAGGAATATGGCCGGATGACCTGATACACATTGCAACCGAGACAGTTAAACTTCCAGGAATAAAACTGGTAGGCCTTGGAACAAACCTAACCTGTTATGGAGGGGTTCTGCCATCAGAAAAAAATATGCAGATGCTTGTGGATTATGCACATAAAATTGAAGATACTCTGAACATAAAACTGGATATTCTTTCAGGAGGGAATTCTTCATCCCTGGAGCTTGTAAGTCAGGGGAAAATGCCAAAAGAGATTAATCAGTTAAGAATAGGTGAAGCAATAATGCTTGGAAGAGAAACCGCTTATGGTAGAACCTGGCCGGGGACATCCTTCGATTCTTTTACCCTGAAAGCAGAACTTATTGAGATCAAAACAAAGCCATCTCTACCTATTGGAGAGACAGGGATGGATGCATTTGGGGGTAAACCTGTTTTTGAAGATAAGGGAGAAATGATCCGGGGTATACTGAATATTGGTAGAGAAGATATAGATGTTGACGGACTTTCCCCGACTGATAACTCTTTATCCATCATTGGAGCATCCAGTGATCATCTTCTTTTAAATATTACAGACGCTGTTAAAAAACCTCAATTGGGTGATAAAGTAGGTTTTACACTCAATTATGGAGCACTTCTTGCAGGAATGACTTCTGCATATGTACTTAAAAAACCAATCCTCCCAAAAAGTAGTTTAATAAAAAACAGAATTGCTATGATTGGATCATCTCCTGTATTTAATACTCCTGAAATCAAATCCAGACTGACCTCTCTGGGGGTTGAAGTGACAGGACCCCTGGCTCCAATTTCTATAAATTTAGAAAAAGCTTTTAGGGATAGAACAGTGCCATTTATTGCCGGTCCCCAGCGAGAAACACTTTTAGGTATGACTGCAATGAAAAATACCCTTGGACAAAGCGGACTAATTATTCTCGACTCACATGCATCTTTAATGGTTTCAGAATCTGCAAAACCTGACAGGAAAATTCTTTCAACTGCCCTTGGCCTGGTGGATGATAATATAAACATGAGTTCAGAATTCTCCCCTGAAAATATTGTTATAATTGGACTTCAGGAAGCAGAAAAAGAGGAATCTGATCTTATTCGACGTCTTAATCTGACTGTTTTTACAATGGAGGATATTGATCTTCTTGGAATTAGAGAAGTTACAAGAAGAGCATTAAGAACAGCCTGTTCCGGCACTCATGGATTCTATCTAAGTTTTTGTCAGGATGTAGGCAGTAATACAAGCGAAGGACTGACAGCAAGGGAACTTCATCTGGCAATGGAGCTTATCTCAAAATCTGAACAAATGAGAGCAATTGATGTTTCCGGATGTCTTAAAGAGGGGCAGATTGATTATACACCTCTTATACATTTTGTGGAGTCAGCTTTTGGGAAAAGGATTTTGGGATAGAAATTAGTAAATACTGAATATCCTTAAGAATTAATTATCTTTATTCTAAAATCCATAGTAAACTGTCCCAAAAGGAAGGAATACTTCATAGACTGCAAACCGAAATATTCTTTCCTAAAAAAAATTATAGGAGAAAATATTATGGAGAAAAACTTGAGAAATCAGGAAAGTGCAGTAAAAAAAAGTATCAGTATATTTACAGAATGGGATAATATTGCAGGTTCTGTTGCAGATGCCTTCCGCATGGACAAAGAAGACCGTGAGTGGCTTCAGAACAAAAATCTTGCAAAACTTATTGCGTCCATTCCCTATCTTGCAGAATGTGAAGATCCAGGCCGTACAGCTATAACTCATCTTGGAGCCTATATACTGTCAATTCGAATTAAAACAGTGGCCAACTGCCAGCCTACAGATGATGTTGATCTATTCCGCCGACTTGAAATGATTAATAACTTTATTGGTGGAGACCAGGCTATTATACAGAAGGGTATGAGCCTTATAGCTCTTAACATGATTGCTGACTATGCCAGAGATATTGAGGAAGACCGTATGTTCGGAAAGTATAACCCTGTTGATTCCGGTGCTTTTGATTATGAACACGAGAAAAATCAACTTGAAGCAATAATTACATCTGTCAAATGCAGAGAGATGGATGAAATTATGTCAATGGATGCATCAGTAAGGGGAGTCTGGGAACGCTAATTGAAAATTAACCAAATGCACAATTATACTGCCTTCACCATCCAGAATAAAACAGGTCTTATTCTAGCAATTTTTAGTTTCTTAACTTTTATCCTGAATTTTATAAGTGGGCTGGTGAACTTTGGGAATACTCCTTTTGAGGCATTTACCCATATTACTGTACTCCTGACGTTATCCTGTTCCCTGATTCTGGTTATAACAGCATTTGGAAGGTCAATATTTTTTAGATGTTTTCAGGTTGTAATTATACTTTTAGCCGGACTATTATTAGTCATAGTAAATGATCGGGGAGACCAAACGAGTACCTTGATTTTATTTTTTGGGATGGCTCTTGCTTATCAGTACGGTTTCTTTGCCACCCGATTACATCTCAAAATATCTATTATTCTTAGTGTTTATATACTCACTATATTTGTAAATGTATTTCTGATTAACAATTTAAAACTACCCTCCGGAATACCATCCATTCTTTTCTCCATAACAGCAATATACCTCTTTTGGATGGTATTCAGTGAGGAAATAAATATATATCTAATCCGTACAAACCAACTCAGGAAACGGTTGGATCAGACAACTTCAGAAAATATGAAATTAAGTCTTATCTCTACTGATCAGGCTAGACTTATTGAAGAGAAAAATAGAATTCTTGAAGAAAATCTGAAAGAAAAAACTGAGATTGAAACAGAACTGCGCCGCACACTAACGGTAAAGGAGGTCCTGCTGCAGGAAGTTCATCACCGGGTTAAAAATAATCTTACAGTTATAAATGGCCTTCTTAACCTTCAGCGCTCTGATGATAACAATGATGTAATTAACGACTTCATAGAAAAAAACTCAAACCGCCTGTATGCAATGGCTGCAGTTCATGAGGCTGTCTATCAGAGTGAAGGTTACGAATCAGTTAACCTGACTGATTATTTTACTGACATAACCAGAAATCTGGTTGAAATTCATTCAGAGAATGAAGAGATAAAAACAGATATCCAGGCAGATGAGATAGAAGTAGCAATCGATATTGCAGTTCCTCTTGGAATTATTCTTAATGATTGTGTGTCCAATTCAATAGTCTACGGATTCGGCAATGAAAAAACGAACAAAGTTATCTCAATAATACTAAGAAAAAAAGAGAATATTGAAATAATTATCTCTGATAACGGGATCAGATTTTCAACATATGGGAAAGAGGGAGACAAGGCAGTATCCTTCAGTATCTGGCTTATAAAACTATTAGTAGAAGATCAGCTGCAAGGGTCAATTGAGACGGATTATAATCATGGAAACAGATGGACCATAAGGTTTCCTCATACAGAATTAAAACCTGTAGCTTTTTAAAAAATCTCTCATCTGTTCAACTTCCATTCTCATAGAACCGGTAAACCCCAGATAATCCTGCTTTCGGCTTTTTAATGTAAAACCTAGCCCCTCCAGCTGCAGAAGATACTTTGCATTAACCGGATAGTACTGATATTCAATAACTGAAGCCAGCCCTATCAGGTTCTGTAGATTCTTAACTTTCTCTGTACCTTCAAACCAGGTATCACAAAGCTTAACGTAAAGTTCCGGATGGAAATTAGTCATAATACCACAATAACCTGCATAGCCTGCCTGCAGGGATCCAGGAAGTGATGCTGCATTTGCATTGTAAAGTTTTAGATTACTTCCTTCAGCCATTTTTGCTCTTTCTTCTAACATATCCAGATCACAGCAGGTATCTTTAAGATAAACAAATCTGTCAGTAGAAATGATCCATTGCAGCAACTCTTTGCTTAAAAGCCTCTTATAGGGATGAGGACATTCATACAGACCCAGTTTAACGTCTTCAGGAATTTTGGATAAAAGTGTTTCCATTCTTTCTTTCCAGACTGAATCCGGTTCCGATTCACGTGCCAAAAGATTGGTAACAAGAATTACTGCATCTACTCCAGTTTCTGCAATTGCTTTTATCTCTTCTATCTGATCATCAGGAGAGCTGGAAATATGTCCCGATGAAATTACAGGGACTCTTCCTGCAGTAAACTTCATTACAGCAGAAGATAATTCAACTCTTTCCCTTAAACTCAACTGATGCATTTCACTTGACTGACAGACAGCAAACAGCCCGGATACTCCTCTTTCAATATACCAGTCCACAAGTTTTTCAAGAGCATTATAGTCAATAGAAAGATCTTCTTTAAATGGTGTTACCATTGTGGGCCAGACTTCAGCCTTTCGATTTTTATCCATACTTTACCTCAACTACATCCCAAGAAAATTAGGTACAACCATAACAAACCAGGGAACATAGGTTATTAAAAACAGGACTGCAAACAAAACAAGAAGCATAGGAAATATTTCTTTAATTACAGTCTTTAATGGTGTCCCTGAAATCCCCGACACTACAAATAAAAGCATTCCAAAGGGTGGTGTCGATAATCCAATCATCATATTGAGGGTTATAACCACACCAAAATGTACTAGATTTATACCCAAAGCTTCAACAAGAGGCAATACTATAGGAATAAATACAAGAGTTATTGCCATTGTGTCAATAAACATACCAAGAACAAGAAACATTATGTTTATAAGTAAAAGCAGTATGTATTTATTTGTAGTAACTGTCAAAAGAAGATTAGCAACAGCATCCGGAATATGTTCAATAGCTATAATATAGGAAAATGCAAAGGCACTGCCAACAAGAAGAGAAAGTATGCCAGTTGTCTTTACTGTATCCAGTATTATCTTTGCCAGCTCCTTCAATCCAAGAGCCCTATAGATAAATATAGAAATAAGTATTGCATAAAGAGCAGCCAGGGCTCCTGCTTCTGTAGGTGTCACAATTCCGGAATAGATACCTCCAAGAAGGACTATAACAGAAAACAAAGCGGGGAATGCTTTTACAGTCAGGGTTATAGCATCCCTGAATGCAATTTTAACACCTCTTGGATAATTTCTCTTATTTGCAATAAATGCAATATAGATCATTAGAGCAAAGCCAACCATTAAGCCTGGTAACATTCCTCCCATAAAAAGAGCCCCAATAGAAGCACCTGACAACATTGCATAAAAAATCATTGGAATACTTGGGGGGAAAATTGGACCTATAGTCGCAGACGCTGCTGTAATAGCGCAGCTGAAGCCGTCATCGTAACCATGCTCACGCATAGCTTTAATTTCCATCATTCCCAGCCCGGAAGCATCAGCAAGAGCAGAGCCTGTCATACCTGAAAATATTATTGATGCAACAACGTTTACATGTCCAAGACCGCCTTTTCTATTTCCTACAGTCGCATTTGCAAACTTAAAAATCATCTCTGTTACTTTTCCACTGTTCATAACCTGGGCCATAAAAACAAATAGAGGAACAGCAATAAGGATAAAATTAGAATTAAGACCAGTTAAAACCTGAGTAGCTGTCATAGCAATTTCCGCTGCCGGACTCTGGGCTATAGTAAAATAAAAAATGGAAGTCATCATCATTCCAAGAGCTATTGGAATGCGAAGAATAAAAATTGAAATAAAGGAAAGGAAAAATACAATGAGTGCAATATTCATACTATACTTCTCCTCTTCTCAATTTCTTAAAATCAATATAGAGATCATACCCCAACCGGCCTATCATAAAAACAAGGAATACTATAAAAGGAGAGTATGCCCAGTTCATAGGAACTCTCATAACATTGGATTTTTTATAAGCCATAAATACTACATAATCATACGAAGGATAGAGAGCAATACAGAAGGAAACAAAAAGCATAAAGTTTCCAACTAACCTCATCCAAAGCTGTGTCTTTGGTTTTACCATATCATATACAATAGTAAACTGGACATGAGAATTATCCCGTTTTGCATAGAGACCACCTAATAATGCAGTCCATATAAAACAAAGAAGAGTAAGTTCCAGAGGCCATGTCAGGGGCACAAGAAAATATCTGTAAAAAATTTGTAATAGAAATGCAACAAATAAAAGCATAAATGTAAAAGATGGAATATATACTTCTATTATATCAAGTACCAGTAAACCGGAACGCTTAAAAAAACCTGCTGACTTCAATTTATATCCCCTTATTGTAGAAGAAAGGTAAATAACCGACCCCGGTATTGTAACCGGAGCCGAAATAACTACTGTCTACTATTTGTAGGATTGAACTTGTTCGTAAATATCCATATCCCAGCTTGCTGAAATATCAGGGCTGTCATTGATGTATGAATTTTTAGCGTATTCCTGAAATGCTGCTCTGTCAGGATCTTCAATTATAATCATACCTTCACCCTTGAAAAAATCAAGAATTGAAGCTTCTGTTTCAAGAACCTGTGTATCACATGCATCTGCAGCTACTGCAACGGCCTGTTTTACCCATTCCTGCTGCTGAGAACTAAGACTCTGCCATTTTTTCTCGTTCATAGTTGGCCATATTGTATCTACAACATGATTTGTAAGAACGATATATTTTGTAACTTCATAGAACTTTGCATTTTTGTCTGTAGGAAGAGGATTATCCTGTCCCTCAATAGCACCGGTTTTTAGACCCATATAAACTTCACTGAAAGACATTGGAGTTGGGTTTCCACCAAGAGCTTTACCAAGAGCTATCCATGAAGGGGACCCTGGAGTTCTCAACTTAACACCAGCCATATCTGCAGGAGATCGAACTGGTCCAACTTTTTCTACAAGATTAAGCTGTCTGGTTCCAAGATAAAATGCACCAAGAGGTCTTATTCCCTGGGAATCTACAACATCCTGAAAAATCTTTTTACCAAGATCACCATTGTAAACAGCTGTCATATGATCATACCCGCTAAAGGTATAAACAGCTCCAAACATAGAAAGATAAGGAATAAATTCTGCAAGCCATGGAGGGGAAGTATAGATCATATCTACAGTACCCTTTCTTACAGCTGCCTGTTCACCTTCCTGTGAGAACAACTGTGCTGAATGGTAAACTTCCACTTCCATCTCACCACCGGAAATTCTTTCCAGTTCCAGTTTAAAAACCTGCATTGCTCTTGTATGAGCATCACCAGGAACACTTACTGATGAAAAAGTGATTCTGACAGGTTTTGCAACCTCTTCTGCTGTTTCACTACCACCACCTGCAAAGGAGTAGGAAGCAAGTAGAAACAAAACAGCTACTATTAACATTACTTTGGTTTTCATAAACCCTCCTAAAATATTTTACAATCCTCAAGGATTGTTATTCTCTAAAACCCAGTTTCCTGGAAATTTCACTTGTTGCATTTTTTACCAGACCACCGATATAAACAATTCGTTCTTCGGTCATTCTATCTGAAGGTCCCGAAACACTTAAAGAAGCAAAAGCATCTCCATCAGCATCTCTTATAACCGCACCAACACATATCAGCTGATCTTCATGTTCCTTATTATCAATGGAATATCCTCTGGTTCGGGTATCTGATAAATCCTGAAACAGGTTGGCCTCATTAGTTATAGTTTTATCCGTTAGTTTAGCTAAACCCTTACTAATAATAATTTGTTTTATATGTATTTCAGGAAGTTCCGCTAATATAGCCTTACCTACAGCAGTACAGTAAAGAGGTGCTTTAATACCTATGACAGAATATGTTCGCATTCGCCGCTTTGACTCAACACAATCAACATAAAGAACTTCATCATCATCCAGAAGTGTCAGATGCACAGTCTCATCAGTTTCCTGATTTATTCCATTCAAGTAAGGTTTTGCAATTCTGCATATGGCAAGATCATTTTGAGCGCGGTATCCCAGTTCAATAAGCCTTGTTCCCAGATTATATTTATTTGTGTCTTCATTCCTTTCTACAAAACCTTCACTTTCCAATGTTTGCAGAAGATTATGAGTACTGCTTTTAGGGATTTCAAGCTCCCTTCCAATCTCAGAGATACCCAAAGGTTTGCTTCTACCAATTATTTCGAGGATTTTAACAGCTTTTAGTACAGAATTAACCATTTGCGTTCCTATATATGAACAGTGTTCTTTTATATGAACATTATACACCCTAAAATGATTCACTGTCAAATTAATTCCGTTATAAATTCTCTTACCCTGGGCGGCCGGGCGGGCTATATGGGGGTTCCGTCGATTTTATATGGACGCCCACGAGGGACGTCCCTACAAAACCGACCGCTGCGCGCCCCTCCTATCCCTGCCGCGTGTCTTACAATTGTTTCCCATTTTCTAAATTCTGTTGACAAATAAACACAAAAGTATTACATCGGTATTACCTTTTTAAGCACCGGAGGCAATCGTGAGAACAGTTACATTAAAAACAGATTCTATTTTTTTTGACAGACTAACCAGACTTGCCAAGGAACTTCGAATTACAAAGAGTGAATTCATAAGAAGATCAGTATCTGAATATGAAAAATATCTGTATAGAGAAAAGTTGAAATCAAACATTCAGGAAGCTTCCCGGAAAGTAAGAGAGGCCAATATAGACATTGTTGAAGATTTTGATACAGCAAGTAATGATGGACTTGAGAATGTTTGAAAGAGGGTACAGATATTGCTGGATTTTAATAATCCTTAACAAAGCTAAGGAATTCCGGGTTTAAACTGATCATTTTTTTCCTGCGCTTTATCCTGCAAAGATATTAAGACAGCATAACCAACCATCAATAAATCTACAGCAATGTGATAGCTAACCGTTCTTCTCGTTATAGAATAATCAACACCCAGATCTATAATATCAAAAACAGGAAATAGTCTGTTTCCATTAAACATATATGTACTTGAAAAAACAAACTCTGCACCTATTTTGAAATCGATAAAAAACTCAGAAGAATAGTGAGTTTCCACAATACCAACTAATCCAAGCCTGCTTACTTCTGTTAAGTTGAAAGGAGACCATAAAAAAGACATCTCTGTAAATATTTGTCCTGTTTCCGAATCTGAATTATCAATTCTAAAATTGACAGGGGTTAGAGACACCCCAAGATTTGTTTTAAATGACCGAAGATATATACCAGGACCTTCCAAAGCCAGTGTTTCGACACCTTGTTCCTGAATTTCCCCAACCAGAGCTAAATGTCCCAAATTCCAGTAAGTATACAAAGATTGTGCAGAAAGTTCATTTAGAGAAATTGCGTCTTATCATCTGCCCTCAGAGCCTTCATTAAATATATTTTTTCATATATAATCCCACCCATGAAACTGACAATACTTAACAAGGGATTGATGAACTATGGAGAAGCACTTGAACTCCAAAAAAATCTTCTCGAAAAGCGTCAGAACGAAGAGATAAATGATACCTTAATTCTTCTGGAACACCCTCCTGTAATAACAAAAGGGAAAAGAACAGAAGATCATCATATAGTTCTTTCAGATACACTATTAAAAAGTCAGGGTATTGGACTCTATGAAATAGACAGAGGCGGAGAAGCAACCTATCATGGACCAGGACAGCTGGTTGGATACCTAATATTTCATCTTTATAAAAAACAGAGAGAATTAAAGAAATTTATTGCCAAAGTAGAAGAAATATTTATTACATTACTTAAAGAAGAATATGGAATAACTGCAGATAGAGATCTAAAACACAGAGGAGTCTGGGTTGGCAACGAAAAAATAACAGCCATAGGCATATCTATCCATAAAGCGGTGACCATGCATGGATTTGCTTTTAATATAAATACAAATCTGGATCATTTTAACTGGATTATCCCCTGTGGAATTACAGATAAAGGAGTTACTTCAATAAAAAAAATAACAGGTAAAAACCAGGAGATGGAAAAAATTAAAGATATTACAGGGAAATACCTTGCTGAAATATTTAACTATGAGGATGTTGAAATAATAAATGAATAATAGACCTTACCTGAAAAAACCTGAATGGCTGCGTATTAAAATGCAGGGTGGCGAAAACCTTAACCATGTTCAGAAAACCCTGGACAAGTTTGGGTTAACAACAGTATGCCACGAGGCAGGTTGTCCAAACAGAATGGAATGTTTTAATAAAAGTACAGCAACTTTTATGATATTGGGGAGTGTCTGTACAAGAGGATGTACTTTCTGTGACATTGCAACAGGCTCGGGTCAGAATGTGGATAAACAGGAACCTAAACATATAGCTGACGCTGTAAAAGCTCTGAAATTAAAATACGTAGTAGTAACTTCTGTTACCAGAGATGATCTGCCCGATGGTGGAGCATTTCACTTTGCAGATGTTATAAAAGAAATTCAAAAAGCATCTCCCAGTGCTTCAATCGAAGTTCTTATACCAGACTT
>DAOWEB010000073.1 GCA_030638735.1 Spirochaetaceae bacterium | reverse complement strand
GCAGTACAACCTCTTTTCTTCCCCGTTATCTTAAAGAGATAAATCTTACAGTTATAACAAACTCACTTATAGTTGTTCATGAACTTTGCGGTCTGGAAAATATCAATTTAATTGTTTCCGGAGGAACCCTTCGTCATGAGTCCCAGTCGTTGATTGGCATTTCATCCCTTTCCTTTTTTGATGCCATGAATGCAGACATTTTATTTTTAGGAGCTACAGGATTTTCTGCTGACAGGGGAGCCTCTGCATCCGATATAATGGAAGCCGAAACAAAAAAAATGATGATTTCAAGCTCTGAATATGTCTACCTTCTTATTGATTCCTCAAAGTTCGGTAAAAATTCCCTAAGCAGGATCTGTCAAACATCAGATCTTACAGCTGTCATTACAGATAGAATAAGTAATAAACTAGTTCACAATTTAAAAGAACATAATGTTTCAGTGCTTCAATCAATAGACATAAATTTGGAAAAAGAAGAATAAATGATTATTGATTTTCATACCCATGCTGTAGATCTGCGATTACCTGATGAAATGGATCGGAAACCAGTCACCCTGAAGAATCTTATTAAACGTATGGATGAAGAAGGTATTGATAAAGCTGTACTGATGCCTGTGAATGTAAGTCCTGAAATATGTCAGGCCCCGCTATTTTTTTCTCCAGGATCTGATATACTCAGCCAGCTTGAAGCTGCAGCAAATTATTCAGATCGATTAATCCTTTTTGGGAACCTGGATCCACGAATGGGATGTTATGGTAATCTTACAGAGGATCAGTTAGTTAACCCTCCGGTTACAGATTTTTCTCCATTTTTAAAACGATTTAAAGATCTGGGATGTGTTGGTATTGGTGAAATTGTTGCCAATATGTCTCTGGATGACTCTCGTGTAATTAATATGTTCCGTCAATGTGGTGAATGGGACATGCCTGTACTTTTTCATTGTACCGGTCCTGGTCAGGGTGTATATGGATTATTTGATGATATTGGATTGCCCCGGCTGGAGAACTTACTGAAAAGTGCTCCGGATACAATAATTATTGGTCATGCACCAGGTTTCTGGTCTGAAATATCAGACGATATTACTCCGGAGAATAAGTTTATTTATCCCGAAGGACCTGTAATAAA
This sequence comes from Spirochaetaceae bacterium, assembly GCA_030638735.1. Lineage (GTDB taxonomy): Bacteria > Spirochaetota > Spirochaetia > B11-G9 > B11-G9 > JAJRQE01. The sequence goes on along the minus strand of DAOWEB010000073.1, from coordinate 6,468 downwards.
TGAGGGCAGTCTTCAAAGACTGCTAAGAACCTATCCCAATTTGTATGCAGATATATCGGCTAACAGTGGATATACTGCAATAAGCAGGGACAGGGAGTATGGAATTAAATTTTTAACAGAATTTCAGGATAGAATACTGTTTGGAACGGATGTATGTTTTGCAGATAAGGAAGGGAAAATGCCGCACCTTTCCTATCTGAAAAATCTCCTTGGAGAAAAACTGATCAGTCGGGATGTTTTTACAAAGATTACCTGTGATAATGCACTCAAAATATTAAAAATATAATAAACCTGGAGGATGGTATGTCCAATACTCTGGCCTTAAATGGTGGACCCAAAGCTATTACAATGGATCAGGAGAAAGCTTTACAGTGGCCTGTATTAACAGAAGAAGATGAACAGGCTGTTCTTGGAGTAATGCGGAGGAACGAAACATCTTTATCAGATGAGCCTCTGAAACTGGAAAAAGAGTTTGCTGAATATCTGGGAGCAAAATATGCTTTGGCAGAAATAAATGGAACATCGGCTCTCTATGCAGCATTGTCTGTTCTTGGTATTGGACCAGGTGATGAAGTTATATGTCCCTCATATACATACTGGGCATCTGCTATGCCGGCGGCAACCCTTGGTGCAAGAGTAATATTCTGTGAAGTTTATCCGGATAGCCTTGATTTGGATGTGGAAGATTTTAAAAGGAAAATCACATCAAAAACAAAGGCTGTTATTCCTGTTCATCTTTGGGGTGTTCCCTGTGAAATGGATGAAATTATTGCCATTGCAAAAGATAACAATATAGCAGTTATTGAGGATGCCTGTCATGCTCATGGTGCTGAGTACAAAGGCAGAAAAACAGGTACTTTAGGGGATTTTGGTATATTCAGTTTTCAGGCTTCAAAGAACCTTCCAGGAGGGGAGGGTGGGATGCTTATTACAAATAACAGGGATTATCTGTATAAAGCCACTACCCTTGGACATTACAGAAGAGCAGCAGAGCTGCCTGTCGAATACAGTAAGTATCAACACACATGTCTGGGCTTTAAACACCGAATGTCACCTCTTCATGCAGCCATTACAAGAGTTCAATTAAAAACTCTGGATGAGAAAAATTTTCTCAGGAAAAACAATATTGAAAAACTTTTAAAGGCATTGGAAGAGCTACCGGGATTTCATATCTATTGGCCTCCTTCACATATCAAAAGAGTTTATTACGAAAATGATATTGTATACCGGGAAGAAGAAACTAGTGTTTCAATTGAGGATTTAATTAAGATGCTGAAAGAAGAAGGGGCAATAGTGCGTCGTGATCGTTATCCTTTGTTACACCAGCAGCCATACTTTGTAGAGAGGGGTAGTAATCCGGAAGATCTGCCAGTCACAAGAGAAATTAATGAACGCATCATAGCCCTCCCTGCTTTCCCGGGAGATGATGGCAGTTTGGTAGATCAGTATATTGATGCCTTTGTTAAAGTAGCCGGTACATTCTAATGCTGACAAGGAATCCCCGTTTGGAAGATTTAAAAACAGTAAAAGGGGATTATCAGAAAATTCTGCTTTCGACAATGAAGCTGATTGCTGATCGATATGAAAAAAATCCTGATTACCACTGGATTGATACAAAATTAAATATAAACACTGGAGAGGATTTTCCCCAATGGGATCCACTTGGGAATAGAGATATAGTATATCCCTGGATACAGGGGAGGGGTCTTGAATCACTTACTCTTCATAGAAATTGGATAAAAAAAACATATTCCGATAAAACTGTTTTGGGTTTGGCAGATAGACTGGAAGATATTATCCTGGAAGTCTCTGAAAGTGTGAAAAAAGCAAAAAAACTTAACCGGGGACATCTTTTTTTCTTTATGAATGACCGGGGTGAGGCCTTGAATATGGGAAATGATGGAAGCTGGGTACAGGAACAGATAAAACCTGAAGATCCCTGTAATACAAGTGATATGTTTGTTTCCAGAGGACTTTTTGCAGCTTCTTTAATCCCGGGATCTGAGGAAGACAGGGTTTTATCAATTAAATATGTGATCAATGTTTTAAATGGTATTAAACATGGGGATTTTGTTACTGATCAACAGCCTTTGGCAGAGGGGAATCCAGTATCAGCTATTGATGGTCGTTTAAGCCATTCCCCCTGGATGCTTCTTATTGGGAGTATGACTCTGCTGCTAAAGCATGGTGTTCAAGAGGCTTTGGAATCCGGGATATATGCAATTCGATACATTCTTGAAAATCATGTAAATATTAATGGGAAATGGGAAAAGCTTAAGGAATTTGATTTTATTGAATATATTAGAACTGATGGTGATTTATGGTATAACAAAAAAAAAGTGCTGTGTGATCCCGGACATGCCCTTGAGTTTGTAGGCCTGGCTCTGCAGTTTTGTTTTCTTGCTGAATCCCTCGAACAAACAGATGCTAAACTGAAGTTGGAAATAAAAGAAATAACTTCTTTTATGTTTCCCATTTTCCACAGGAATTTTGTTAATGGATATAACCGGAAAGCAAAGGGAATAATAAAATTATTTGATCTGATAACCCGGAAGCCTGTGAACAGCCAGATGCCATGGTGGTCACTCCCTGAAACAATGAGGGCTGCACTGGGATGTTATAAGATTGTGAAGGATAGGGCTGACAGGTCCTTTTGTATGAAGGCTTACAGCCTTTGCAATAATTCATTATTAAAAAATTATATTAAAGAGGATTCTCCAGGTTTACTTGCTGTCCAGACCCGTGATAAAAAGGGAAAAATTGTTGATATTATCCCTGCAGTTCCCGATGCTGATCCAGGATTTCATACAGGATTAGCATTAATAGATTGTCTGGAGATGATTGATGAACAATAAAACAGGACTTTCACTTGTTTCTTTACAAACATCTGCAGAGGTTCTGGAGTTTTCTAAATCATGGTACAGAAAGACTGGAACGTATCCCAATTTTGAGCTTTCATATCAAACGGATAAACAGTATTTAAAAGATATTGCATCTATCAAAGGAAATGTATTATCTGCACATGCCCCATGTCCCGGAGGGGAGTATCTGCCAAATCTGGGAAGCAGGGATCTTTCAGTTATTCAGGACAGTCTTGTTTCCATACGTAAAAGTGCAGAGACGGTAGCGTCATTTGGCGGATCAATTCTGGTTCTTCATGCCGGTTATACTCTGGATAGCCCTGTATTTACCAGGTATGTAAAACGAAAGCAAGTACTTGAAGAATATGAAAAACAGAGTTCTTATCTTTGGTTGAAAGAGGGTTCAATCTGTAAGCCTATTTATGTAAATTCTGATGAGTATAAAATACATATGGATGAAACTTTAAAGAATCTTAAACAAGCTGCAGATATCTGTATAGATATGGATGTTAAGCTTGCTGTAGAAAACCTGAATCCCAGATTAACCTACCTTTTTCAGATGCCTGAAGATTTTATCAGGTTGACCAAAGAAATTGACAACATTTTTATTTGTATTGATATAGGGCATTTGTGGATTTCATCTCTTGTTCATAATTTTGATTTTTTTAAGGCTTTACATATGCTTGCATTGACAAATCGGGTAGTTAGTGTTCATATCCATGATAATAAATCTATCAGCGGAATAATTCCCTATTATAGTGATGATCATGATTCAATAGGAACTGGAAATGTTCCAGTCAGGGAATCTCTTGCAATTATGGTAAAAAACAGTAGTGCAATATTTATTGTTGAAGCTGCTTCAGATCCTCTAAATAATCTGGAAATGCTGAATAACATGTTAGATGTGCAAAATTAAACTGTGTCATTGATATAATCAATTATTCCGGAAAGACTAATATTCACGTTCCTCGGCTGTAGAATAAAGAGTGTCTTTTCCCTGAAAAAATTAATTTCTTTTTGTGAATAGAACCATCTTTTCTTTTCATCTGGAAATTTTTCTTTAATAATGGAAAGAAGTCTTAAATAATCATTGTTCTCTTTTATCCGGAAAAATTTTACTTCTGCCTCAATTGCATATTCCAGGTCTTTTGTTGAATCTCCTACAAAAAGAATATCATTATATCCTGACTGCTTTATCTTTTTTAGAATACTTCCTTTATCGGAACCTCCTTTGCTGTTTCCTCCAAATATTCCACGAAAAAGAGAACGATCAAAATAATGATGATCGAAATCTTTCTGAAGGATATCTTCAGTTACTCCAGAGGCTATATAGAGATCATAAGACAGGAAAAGTGTTTGAAGTGTTTCTTTAATAACAGGAAATGGGTTCCAGTATTTATCTGCAGCTATTGAGTTTAAATCCGAATAGATTGTATTAAACAGTTCTTTTACTTCTGAATATTCCATTTGCAGAGATTCCCCGACATTCATTTCTGCAGGATTATTCACTGACTCAGGACTTCCGTTTACAAGAGCATTTACAATTGCAGAGAGCTGTTGAAATCTGGGTGAGCCTGGATAATTAAGATAAGCCGATAACATGTCTTCAATATCGCCGGAAGGATTTTTCGGGTTTAAGTATTTCCTGAAACTGGTTTTATAACATGCCATCCAGGATGCATACATTATATGAACACCTTTATCCAGACCTCCTTGTAAAAGGGTTCCGTCAAAATCAAAAGCTATGGCCTTGTTTTTTATTTTTTTCATTCTCTAAAACCTCAGCAAATAATTAATTTGAAAGCATTGTTGTAATTAAAGTTATCATACAAAGAATAATAATAAAACTTTTATAAGGAAAATACTGAAATATTTTTTATTATTAGATTAGACAAATTGATCAATAAATCTGAAATACTCCGGATAATTATTTTTAGTGACAACAGCTATACTTTCGATGTAGATTGGTAGAAGAGCATTATATTATGTTTTAAGGGCATTACATTGAAGAAAAAACAATTTTCATTACGCAGCCAGCTATACACTTCTTTTTTGTTTATATTTATATATCTGCTTTTATTTACAACATTCTCATTTTTTATTAATAGTTCCATAAGTACCCATTTTAACAGTATGCTTATGCGGACAGGACAGTTTGCAAAACTTCTTGTATTGCAGACTGAAGTTCATAAATCTTTTGAACTGTGCCTTCGGGCTCCGGCAAAAGAGAATATTGGAGCATATCTCTCTCTAAACAGAAGTCTGGATGATCTGTTGATTACTTTAGAAAATGATACTGCTAATACTGAGAAAACGGATACCTACCTTAGGGTAATAAGAAACATGCAGAATTATCAGCTTAAAAGTTCTTTTGAATTATTTGGGTTGGATAATTTAACTCCGGAACATTATGAGGAAATTTCTTACTTGTCTACACTGTTCAAGCATATGAATCAGCAGGTACAGGAGTTGGCTGTCCTTGAACAGGGTTTTAATATGGAAATATACAGTACATATTACAGCAAGGTTAGTTCATGGGAGAGCACGGCTCTAATTATACTGGGTTTGATATTCCTTATATTTGGTGTTTTTATAATATTTACATTAAACGGAATACTTACAAAGACAACTAATCTTATTACAGCTGCAAATACTTTTTCTGAAGGAAAGGTTATTCAAAAAGATTTTCCTCTTTCTGATTATAAAGAATTAAATGATATTTCTCTGGCTTTTAATACCATGAAAAAGGATATAAATCATTATATTGAGGAATTAAAGAAGAAATCTGAATTGGAAATTGAATATCACAGGGAGCATCTGGAAAATGAGAAAAAAGACAAGATGCTTAAACAGGCACAGCTGGACTTACTTAGATCCCAGATTAATCCCCATTTTCTATTTAATGCCCTGAATATAATTGGGAAATCTGCAGTGTTGAATGATACAGAAACAAGCCTTGAATTAATAGAATCAATATCCTTAATACTTAGGTATACCCTGGAACATCCTAATGAACTTGTTTCATTAAAAGAGGAAATAAATATAGTCAGGTCGTATTTGTTTATTCAAAAAACAAGATTTTCATCCCGTTTATCTTTTCATATAGATGTTTTAGATAAACTGCTGGATTATCAGGTTCCTCCTATGATTATTCAGCCTCTTGTAGAAAATTCCATAAAACATGGAATAGATACTGTTGGACAATCACTTGATATTGCTATTACTGTATCAGAAGAGGATAACTTTCTGGTTATAAGTGTAGTGGATAATGGTCCCGGTTTTGAAACAGAAGAAAAGTATAAAAACAGGAAAGGGATTGGAATGACTAATGTAAAACAAAGACTTAAGTTACGTTACAATAATGATGCTTCAATTAAGTATCAATTTCCGGATATTGGAGGAACAGAAGTAACTATTAAGCTGCCTTTGGATGGAGAGTACAGTTGAATAAATTTACTGTTGTAATAGCAGAAGATGAAGAGATTGAAAGAGAAGCCCTTAATTCACTTTTAAAGCAATATTATGGAGACAGTATAGAGATTTGTAAATCAGTTGATAACGGGGAAAAAGCTGTTGCATCTGTTTTAGAACTAAAACCGGATGTTCT
>DAOWEB010000417.1 GCA_030638735.1 Spirochaetaceae bacterium | reverse complement strand
GATTCTTTTCTCTTGGCCATTGTATCAAAAATAACTGCCAGTAAAAGGACAAATCCTTTTGTAATCTGCTGATGATATTCACCCACACCAATTAGAATCATTCCATTGGACAATACACCTGCTATCAGAACACCAAAAAAACACCAATAAGCGAGCCTTCTCCTCCCATTATACTGACACCACCCAGGACAACAGCTGTAATTACGTCCATCTCATAACCTGTTCCAATTTTTGGCTGACCTGTATTTATTCTGGAAAGCATTATTATTCCTGCTAAACCTGTAAGTAAAGCAGAAATTGTAAAGACAAGGGTTTCAATTCTTTTAATATTAACTCCGGACAGCCGTACTGCCTCTTTGTTCCCGCCCAGGCCGTATATATAGCGCCCGGTTTTTGTCCTGTTTAGAAAAAACCAGCCTAGAATGAATACAATAACCATTATTATTACCGGAATTGGTATTTCCCCGACATAACCCTGGCCAAGCTTCTTAAAAGATTCAGGAAGACCCCATATCGGCATTCCTTTACATAAGACAAACGATAAACCTCTGAGTATCGTCATCATGGCTAAAGTTGTTATTAAAGCAGGTACCCTTACATAAGCTACGAGTAATCCAGTTATATAACCTATTACAGCAACTATAAGCAACGTTAATATTACGGCAGGTAGAATTGGAATTCCTGCATTAACCATCATCATGGAACATGTAATATTAGTTATAGCCATTACTGATCCTACTGATAGATCAATCCCTGCAGTAAGAATTACAAAAGTCATTCCTACTGCGGATATACCAAGCATTGACACCTGTCTGGCAACAGTTAATAGATTTTTGGTTGTTAGAAATGAATCTGACACAATTGAAAAAAAGACAACTAACAATAATAACACTCCGACAATTGCATATTTTTTTATTGAAACTATATATTGGTTTATCATAATTTTATTCTCCTGATGCCAGCTGTAATATTTTTTCCTGAGTTGCATCTTCTTTTGTAAGTTCTCCTGTAATTTCACCCTCGTGCATTACGATAATACGATCTGTCATTCCCAACAGTTCCGGCATTTCGGAAGAAATAAAAATGATTGCTTTTCCATCTTCTGCCAGCTTGTTTATCAGTTCGTAAATTTCCTGTTTGGCACCCACATCAACCCCCCGTGTAGGTTCATCAAATAAAAGAATTTGACAATCAGTAGCCAGCCATTTGGCAAGAACCACCTTCTGCTGGTTCCCACCGCTTAATTCTTTTATCTTTTTTTCAATATCAGGGGTAACAATATTCAGCAGCTTTTTATACTTGTCAGCAATTTCTTTTAGATATTTAGGAATTATCAGCCTCATTCTGCTAACTTTCTTAAAAGAACTGTATGAGATATTCTCCTTTATTGACATCTCAGAAATTATTCCATGCTGTTTCCTATCTTCAGGAATTAAACCCAAACCAAGTTTTACAGCTTCTACAGGATTAGCAATGGCGACTTTCTTACCATTTATCTCGATAGTTCCGCCTGTTACCTTATCAGCTCCAAAAACCGCTCTTACAAGCTCTGTTCGACCTGCTCCGACCAAACCACCAAAACCTAAAACTTCACCTGCTCTTACTGAAAACGTAATGTCCTTAATATTTTCTACTGAACTGAGATTTTCTACACTTAGCATAATTTCAGAAGGTTTACATTTTCTTTGCGGAAAAGTTTCCAGTAATTCCCGGCCCACCATACAGTGGATTAATTCTTTTTTATCGGTTTCAGCAGTGATAAATGTATTTATATACCGACCATCCCGGAATACTGAGACTCTATCAGACAGTTCAAATATTTCTGCCATTCTATGGGAAATGTAAATTATTGTTACTCCTCTTTTTTTTAAATTCCTCACAAGTTCAAACAGTTTGTCAACCTCGTTGGTTGTTAATGGAGCTGAAGGCTCATCCATTATGAGAATTTTCACATTATGCGATATAGCTTTTGCTATCTCTACAATCTGCTGATATGCAATTGTTAAAGATTGAACCTTCACTCGGGGATCAAGATCTATTCCCAGAATATCAAGAGCGTTTTTTGCCTCCTGATTCATTTTCCTTATATCCAGGAATCCATCTTTTTTTTTTATTTCATTTCCTAAAAAAATATTTTCTGCGATACTTAAATAAGGAACCAGATTGAATTCCTGATAGATCGCAGCTATCCCATATTTGAACATCGCTTCAAACGGAGTAAAACTTTTTCTCTCAATACCTTCTATTGCTATCGTACCTTCCTCTGCCTGAATAGCCCCGGTAAGTATTTTAATAAGAGTTGATTTCCCCGCACCATTTTCACCACAAATTGCATGCACTTCATTTTTTAAGAATTCTAAATTAATATTATCAAGAGCTGTTACTCCCGGATATCGTTTTACAATTCCTTTCACTGACAGTGCAGATTTTTCCTGCATATAAAAGACTCCCTATGTCCAAAAAAAACAACAAACCCCTCCCAAATTTAATTGGGACGGGTCTGGAATATTTTATTTAATAAATTCAGCTACGTTATCCATTGTGATTGCTACATTCTCTATTTTCTGGTGTGCTTCAACTGCCCCGCCATTAACAAGCTTGTAAAGAATATCCATTTCGCTTCTTCCTGATTCATAAGGAGCCATGCTTACAGAAGCCTTGTACATTCCTCCTTCTTTAATAAGCTTCAAAGCCTGATCAACTCCGTCTGTTCCCCCTATCCAGGTTGTTGCCGGATCTTTACCAGCAGCTGACATAGCTTCATATGCGCCAAGAGCCCCATTGTCATTCAAACAGGCAATAACCTGAAGATTCGGATAAGCCTGTAAAATAGATTCTGTAACGCTCATTCCGACATCAGTCTGATATGCATCCTGTCTGGATACAAGAACTGCTTTTGGAGCTTCAGAGAGTATACCATCTCTTATTCCATCTGTTCTTGGAATTACAAAAGCAGTACAGTCGGCTGCAAGAAGTGCGAATTCAGCTATTCCGCCAAGCTTGTTTTTAATAAATTTTCCTGCTTCTACACCCTCAAGGTATCCATAATGATATTCATCATTGGACATTGATGCATCTGCTCCTGGCAGCGGATGAACAGCAGCCATGACTTTTATGCCGGCAGCCTGTGCTTTTTTGCAATATTCCTCGCTGGCCTTTTCATCAACGCAGGAAATAATGATACCATCAACACCGCTGGTTATCAGGTTCTCCCAGGTATCTACTTCTTTTGCCGCATCAACATGCAAATCAATAATTGTAAGTTTTACTCCAAATTCAGATGCCATATCACTTGCTCCCTTTGCCTGTGTTGCCCAAAAAGGATTACCAAGATCGTGCACCATAAAAGCAAACCTTAATTCTTCAGTATCGGCTGATTCCTTGGACCCATTTGCAAATAAAGGCAAGGCGATCAGAATAAGTGAAAACATAATCATGAGAATTGTGAAACATCTTTTGTTCATATGAACCTCCATTGATTTATTCAACTACATTTAAGCAATAAGCATGCCAAGTGGTACAATTTTTTCGATAATTTCTATCTCTTTATACAGTAATGATTTACTATTAGAATTTACTTTTATTCAGTTTCATATTTTTTCAGTATTCCAATTTTTACCCAGTTTGAGAAAAATTGTGTAATAGAATCACCTTGAACCCCCACCAAGAGCCGCATGCATAATAGTTTCCTGGTCTGCTTCTTCTTTCATGAGATTTGCAGTCAGCTGCCCTTCATGCATTACAAGAATACGGTCAGCAAGGTGAATCAACTCTTTTAGCTCAGATGAAATAACAATTATTGACATTCCCTGATCAGCAAGACCTGATACTATTCTATGAACCTCTGCCTTGGCCCCGACATCAATTCCTCGGGTAGGTTCATCAAGAATTAACAGAATGGGCTCAACGGCGAGGGACTTTGAAATAACAACCTTCTGCTGATTACCTCCAGACAGCGTCTCAACCACTTGCTCACGGGAACTTACTTTGATACTAAGATCTTTAATATACTTATCGCTTACTGCTTTTTCTTTTTCTGAACTGATTGTATTTAAAAACCCCTGAACCTTATTATGAATACTAAGGGTTATATTTTCACGAACCGTCATAGTAAGAACCAGTCCAAGATTTTTCCTGTCTTCAGGCAGGTATGCAATCCTGTTTCTTACGGAATCTTTTGGACTATTAATCAAAATTTCTTTGTTATTGATGAAGATTTTTCCAGTTGTTTTCTTTTCTGCCCCTATTATCAGCTTTACAAGTTCAGTACGTCCCGCACCAATAAGTCCGGCAAGACCTAATATTTCACCCTTTCTTATTGTAAAAGAAACATCCACTATTTTAGGTGGACCACTGATATTGCGGACATCTAAAACTATCTCTTCTGAAGGTATCATTTTTCTATCTGTATAAAACCGGCTTAATTCTCTACCCACCATCATTGATACAAGTTTATCCTGATCTGCCTCTGCAGTCAGAACATCACCGCTATTTTCACCATCCCTTAAAACAACAATCCGGTCAGTAATTTCAAGAACCTCTTCCAGTTTATGAGAAATGAAAATAATTGATATTCCCTTTGACTTCAGATCGCGCATAATCAAAAAAAGATTTTCTATCTCTTTTGCTGCAAGAGCCGATGTAGGCTCATCCATAATCAGAATCTTTGTATCATAAGCCAGGGCCTTGGCAATTTCCACCATCTGCTGATGTGCAACACCAAGTTTTTCAACTGTAATATTCGGATCAATATCCATCTTCAATCTTTCAAATATTTCCGCTGCCCGATTCCGGGTATTTTTATATGACAGTAATCCTCCAAAAATTCTGTTTTCATTTCCCAAAAAAAGGTTTTCCATAACTGAAAGATTCGGACAAAGATTAAACTCCTGAAAAATAATATTAATTCCTCTTTCATATGCATCCCGGGTGGACTGCAAATTTAATTGATTACCATCATAGATAATGGTTCCTTTATCCAACTTATAGACTCCGGTTAAAATCTTCATCAGAGTAGATTTTCCAGCTCCATTCTCTCCAAGTAAGCATACAATTTCACCTTTTTTTATATTAAATTTTACTTTATTCAGAGCTTTTACTCCGGGAAACTGCTTGCTGATTTCTTTCATTTCTATCAGGAATTCACTCATTATTAAGCCTTCCTGCCCTTAAAACTGTCTATTACTGCCGCAAGAACAATTATCAATCCCATAATTGCGGTTTGCCAGTATGCCGAAACTCTCATAAGAACAAGACCATTTCTAATTACTCCCATTATTGCGGCACCGATTAAAACACCGACTACACTTCCGGAACCACCCATAAGCGATGTTCCTCCAATAACAGCAGCAGCTATTGCATCAAGCTCCCACCCATCACCGCTGGAGGTTTGTGCCGAACTAAACCGTGCAACCAGTATAATACCAGTGATTGAAGCCATAAGGCCTGAGATCCCATAAGCAAGACATTTAATCTTTTTTACATTTATTCCTGAAAGTCTTGTTGCCTCTTCATTACCGCCTATAGCATACAACCTTCGTCCAAAAACAGTAAATTGCAATAAAAAATGTACCAGAAATGAAACTACTATCATGATAATTACAGGAACCGGTATTCCAAGGAAGGAACCCTGTCCAATAATCATAAATTTCCTGTTAATATCCTCGATAGGCCAACCTTTTGTAATGATCCAGATAGTACCTCTTGCCATACTCAGCATACCAAGTGTAACAATAAAGGGTGTTATTCCGACATATGATACAAGAATCCCGTTTATCATACCAACACCAAAACCTGTACTCATTCCAATTAAAACAGCCGGAACCGGACCTAAACCGGAAGCCATTGCCAGTCCGCAGGTTATACCGCTCAAACCAATGAGTGAGCCAATCGAAAGATCAATTCCAGCAGTAAGAATTACTGTGAACACACCCAAAGCTGCAATTGCAACAAATGAAATTTGTCGGGCAACCCGATAAAGGTTTCCGGCAGTAGCGAATTTAGGGGCTACAATAGTAATAACAAGCATTATACCCAGTAAAGCCAGAAAAATTGTTGATTCTTTTTTTTTAATAAATCTATAAAACAGATTATCTCTTTTTGATAAGTCCTTTTTTTGTGTCGCTGCTACAGCTTTAGTTTCAGCCATTTTGATTTCCTCCATAATTAAAAGGGGACAGGCTGCTTCCTGTCCCCTTTTAGCTGTATAATAAAAGTCTTTACTGAACTTCTGCTTTAACCTCAGCCATATAACTGTCTACATTTTCTTTGTTTACAATAATTATTCCGGTATCAATAACATCCGGAACACTCTTTCCGGCTATGAGATCAAGAATTATCTCAACCGAAAGCCATCCCATCTTGTAGGCTTTTTGTACGAGACAAAACTTAACTGTTCCCTCTTTTATTCCGTTGATTGTCTCCGGAAGATCATCAAATCCACCTACGATTACATCATCAGTTTTTTCCTGCTCTTGAATGACAGTAGCAGCAGTAGGAGCTCCGTATGCGGAAACACCAAATATTGCATCAAGGCCAGGGTAGGTCTCAAGAAGAGCCTCAGTTTTATTTACACCCATAGCAAAATCTGCCTGAAAATCTTCAAATGCTACAATTTTCACATCTGTTTCAGCAGCCGCTTCTCTGAAACCTTCCTGACGTTCATTCAGATTAGGTGCAAGGCCGCCCAAAAGAGCTACTTCACCTTTTCCACCCATAAGATTAAACATATACTCTCCGGCTGAATAACCGGCCGCCTTATTAACTGTTCCAATATAGCAAGCGCTACCAGTATCAGGAGCATCAGCATCAAAACAAATTACAGTAATACCAGCGGCAATAGCCTCGTCGATAACTGCTACAAGCCCCTTGTTATCAACTGCTGAAATAGCAATTCCATCAACACCTCTGGCAATAAGATCTTCAATAACCTTTACCTGAAGAGCAATATCAAACTTTGGCGGACTCTCTATTTCAATATTAACACCATATTTCTCACCTGCATTCTTAAAACCTTCAATACAGGGTTCATAGAAAGGATGAACAAGCTTAGGAACCATTACAAAAGTAGGGATACCATCGACATTATCCTGCTGACCACCGGCGAATAGTGCCGGTGCTATTACTATTGCAACAATAATGAGCACACCAATAAGTTTTTTTCTTTTCATTAAAAGCCTCCATAAATTTTTAGTTAACTTTTTATAAGCATAAACCGTGCCAAAAATAAATCTAATATTATTTTTCTAAAGTGTTAATATATAAGGAATTACTTAAGAGAGTGAATAATATAATACAAAAAGTTCATGTACTTACCATAAATTATTCACAATTCGGGTAAAAATGGGTAATACCAGAAACTCTAATCAATAGAAAATTTCTTAATTTTGTTGTACAAAGTTTTTCTGGAAATCTTCAAGTCTTTTGCAGCCAGGGTACGGTTAAAGCGGTTCTTTTCCAGGGTCATAACTATATATTCTTTCTCTGCTTCATCAAGTAATAAGTCATCTTCAGACTCTTCCTGGAGCATTTCTATTCTGAAATTATCAGGAAGAAGCAAAGAGTTATCATCTGCCAGGATAATTGCAGATTCAACAATATTCTTGAGCTCTCTTATGTTCCCCGGCCAATTATATTCTTTAAGATAATTAACCGCTTCCAAAGATATAGAAACATTCTTCCCATAGTTATCCACAAACAATTTCACAAAATAATAGATTAATTCTTCCAGATCTTCCTTACGTTCTCTTAAAGGAGCAAGTGATATTTCTAATCCCTGAAGTCTAAAGTACAGATCTGATCTAAAATCTTTATTCTTAACCAACTGCCTCAGATTCCGATTGGTAGAAGCGATAACTCTTGCATCAAAGGAAATGGAAGATAGTCCTCCTATATGCTCAAAGGTTCTTTCTTCAAGTACTCTCAATAGTTTTGCCTGAAGCTTCAAATCCATATCTCCTATCTCATCGAGAAATAGGGTTCCTCCTTTTGCAATTTCGAACTTTCCAGGCTTACATTTTTCAGCACCTGAAAATGCACCCTTATCATATCCAAAAAACTCTGATTCCAAAAGTTCACACGGAATGGCACTGCAGTTAATACCAATAAAAGGTTCATTATTTCTTTTACTGCTTTCATGAATAAGTCTGGCAAAGACCTCTTTCCCCGTACCACTCTCACCAAGTAGTAAAATAGGAATATTATAGTCTTTAATCTTCTCTACAATATTAAAAGCCTCCCTGGTTTTTTTACTTTTCAGAATAATATTAGTAAAACCGGAACCGCTTAAATCTGATGATCTGTTTCGTAAGGCGCTGCTCTCTGTATTCTTTTTCAAATAAAACCTGTCAGCAATTGATATAATATCTTCATTATTGAAAGGTTTCTTAATATAATCGACAACACCAATCTTCATGGAACTGACCGCCGTTTCAACACTTGCAAAAGCAGTCATTATAACAATTGGAATATCAGAAGGCTGAATATTTTTTACAATCTCTATTCCATCTATGTCAGTAAGTTTCAGATCTACAAACGCCAGATCAATTTTTTTATTACTCATTATTTTTATTGCCTGCATACCGGTTGAAGCTGTTACAACAGAATATCCTCCAAGACTTAGAATTTTCCCAAGTCCCTCCAAAATACCTTCTTCATCATCAACTACCAATATAATAAAATTATCTTTACTCATGAATATTCTCCTTGACAGGAAAAAACAAACAAACTGTTGTTCCTGAGTTTTCAGTACTATCAATGTTAATTGAGCCGTCGAATCTGTGCATCATACTTCGGCAGAGAGAAAGACCAAGCCCAGTTCCTTTTCCCGATTTTTGCTGTGAAAAGAATGGATCAAATACTCTTTCAAGGTCAGACTCAGATATTCCATTACCATTATCAGCAATATTGATCTCTACTCCAACAGGGAGGACTCTAAAGCTAATCCTGATTATACCGTCCATACTTCCACATGACTCAAGGGAATTCTTAAGAATATTTAATATTATCTGTTTAAAACTGTCCCTTGCGCAGAATATTTTTATTACATTCTGATTATTCATAAGAAAGATATTTACTTTTTTTGATTTGTATACAATTCCATACAAATCATTTACACTATCAAATACTGCTTTTGGATCAAAAAGAAATATTACTTCTTTAATAATTTCTTCGGGACTTATTAGTTCCAACCTGGATATATCTTCACGAGAGAATTTAAGCAGATTATTAATAAGATGACTAACACGATTTATTTCAATTTCTACCCGTCCCATAAAGCGTTTTTCTTCCTCTTCTGAAAGCTTTCCTGACTTTAGAAGCTGAACATGATTTAATATAATACTCATTGGATTATTAATTTCATGAGCGAGTCCGGCAGCAAGTTGTCCGACTGAAGCCAGACGGTCTGATCTTACAAGAGCTCTTTCCATCTCCATTCTCTCAGTTATGTTATTTAAAATTATAACTACTGCATTTATTTCATTATCTTCCTCGCTCACCGGATAGAAGTCTATCTCATAACTTGTACTCCCGAACTGTATAGAATAAAGCCTTCTAAATTCTCTATCATTCCAGATTTGTTTTATTGTGTTTTCAATAATATCCTTTTTATTATTAAAAGGGGGTACATCAAATATTTTTTTCCCTATCTGCTCTTCTGATAATTCCAACCTGCTTTTGGTATTTTTGCTTACAACCTGAATCTTATTCTGTTTATCGACAATAATTATATTAATTTGCAGGCTCTGGAAAACCGCATCAATATATATATTTTTTTGAGCAAGTTCCATATTCTGCGTTTGAAGTTCATTTTTATTCTTTTTTAAGGCCATAACCATTAAATTAAAATTCCTGCTCAGAATACCTATTTCATCATTACTATTAATCTCTACCTGAGAATTATAATTTCCCCTGGATACATTTTCTGTTGCATCTACAATAGAATTTATTGCCTTTATCAATCGAATCTCTTTGATAAAGAAGGTTACAACCGGTATCATAACACAAACAATTACCAATAAAAGAAGTTTCTGAACAACAAATCCACTTTGAAATAACACATTTATTCTTTCTTTATATAGGACCAGTTCACCAACAGCACTTTCACCTAAATGGTATGAAAATATAAAAGCAGTGTAAGATTCTGTGTTTGAATTAAAATTAACTCTTGATTTTCTATCTATCGTTGCAATAAGTTGTTCAACGGCCTCATCCGTATCCCTATTGGAATTAAATATCGCTACACCTTTGGAAACCACTGCAATATCAATGTTATAAGCAGAAGTGTATTTAGAGAAATATGAATCATTATATCCTTTCATTAAGAGAATCAACCCCACAAGACGCCCATTGGAAAATATAGGATAAACAACCCTCAGGTATATTCCATCATAATAACGCTTATAAATAACCTGTCTGTAATTAGAAGACATATCGGTCTGAAAAAGAACATCCGGGAGATAATCCACAGGCCCCACACTGGAAACATAATTGAAACCTGAAATACCCTTTCTATAGACGGCAATTGTTTCTATATTATTAAGAAGAGCTTTTTTTTCAATAAAGTCCTTAAAAGATGTCAGATCGTAATCTATAATGCTTTCACTCATTTTATCCCAATATTTACTATAAACATAAACCTTATTTCGAAGATAATCATAATCAGTAAGTTCTTTTGCCTGCACAAGATATTTATTCTCTATCTCTGTAATTTCTGTTTCTATATTTTTTTTAATACTCTCCAGAAACTCCCACTGGGAAATTTCAGTATTCCTGTACAGAAGGTAGGCTCCATACAAGCCAATAATTAGCATTGGAATTAGAATTGTAAAAAAAGATGATATTAGCAGTTTTTTTCTAAGATTCATTACTCATCATTATAGTACAATAAAACTGTTTCAAATAGATTGTTTTCCAAGTCAATCATCAATATTTTATTCAACAACATACTATCTAAATCATCAGCAAAATATTTAATGACCTCTGAAACCATAATTGAAGCGGTTATTGTAACTACCGGAGGAAAAATATCGTTAGGATCGTCCGGCTCAGGAGAATCCATGTCGATTCCAAAGATTTTTTCATAGCTACTTGTTTTAGACGGTATAACACTCGTTACCTGTCCGCAAAATTGATAAACTCCTCCATGAATCACCGGAATACCTTTTTTAGAGAACAATTCATCAATAATAAGGCGGCTTTTAATATTGTCTGTACATCCTATAACTAAATCTATATATGGAACTTTGGTATTTAATGAAAGAAGATGTCTGTAACTATGTATTTCAATATAAGAGTTAATTTTTTTTAGTTTCCCGGCTGCTGCGGTCGATTTTTCTTTTCCAATATCAGATTCAT
>DAOWEB010000024.1 GCA_030638735.1 Spirochaetaceae bacterium | reverse complement strand
AAATATTGGTATTATGGCTCACATTGATGCCGGAAAAACTACGACTACAGAACGAATACTTTTTTATACAGGGAAAAGCCATCGAATTGGTGAAGTCGATAATGGTGAAGCTACAATGGACTGGATGGAGCAGGAACAGGATCGCGGAATAACTATTACCTCAGCTGCTACTACCTGTTACTGGAATAAACATCACATAAATATTATTGATACTCCCGGACATGTAGATTTTACAGCTGAGGTAGAGAGAGCATTACGGGTACTTGATGGAGCAATAGCAATATTTTGTGCCGTTGGAGGAGTAGAACCTCAATCCGAGACAGTCTGGCATCAGGCTGATCATTATGATATTCCCCGAATTGCATTTGTAAATAAGATGGACCGTCTTGGTGCAAATTTTTTTGATGTTATAAAAGATATAGAAACAAAACTACAGGCTAATCCTCTTGTCCTGTATTTACCCATGGGCTGCGAAAATGATTTTACTGGTATTATCGATCTGATAAAAATGAAAGAACTAAGGTTTGAGATAAACTCCAAAGGCAGTGAAATTATTGAATCTGAAATATCTGAAGAGTATACAGATCTGGCAGCTGAATGGCATGAAAAACTTCTTGACAGTATTTCCGAACATTCAGAAGCAATTACAGATCTGTTTCTTGAAGGTGAAGAGATTCCGGTAAAGCTAATTAAAGAAGCAATCCGTATAAATACACTAAACAGAAACCTTGTTCCTGTTTTTGTAGGTGCCTCTTTAAAAAATATAGGAGTACAACCCCTTCTTGATGGAGTTCTGGATTTTTTACCATCTCCTACTGAGGGTGCTCCTATTGTAGGTCATAAACTTAAAGATAACTCTGAAGTAATAGTTTCTCATGATAAAAAAGGGCCGGCACTTGCACTTGTTTTTAAAATTCAGAGTGACAAAGAGGCAGGATCTTTATGTTTTATAAGGGTTTATTCCGGTACTATTAAAAAGGGGACTGCTATTCTCAATATAAACAAACATAAAAGAGAAAGAATTAACAGACTTCTGCGAATGCATTCAAACAGGCACGAGGCTATAGATGAACTCCATGCAGGAGATATTGCTGTGGTTGTTGGTTTTAAATCTGCACAAACAGGAGATACAGTTGGGTCCGAAGGCTACCAGGTTCTTCTGGAAGACATGAATTTTCCGGAACCTGTTATATCTGTAGCAATTGAACCCAAAACTATTTCTGATCAGGATAAACTTATAAAGGCTCTGGAAACTCTTAAACGTGAAGATCCAACATTTACTGTAAAAGAAAATGAAGAAACAGGGCAGTTAATAATTGCAGGAATGGGAGAACTTCATCTTGATGTACTGGTTAAACGTGTAATTAGTGAATTTAAGGTAGCTGCAAATGTGGGTAAGCCTCAGGTTACATACAGAGAATCAATATTTACAAATGTATCCCATACAGAAAAATTTCATAAACTGGTTGCAGGTAAAGAAAACACGGCAGAAATTACTATGAGTGTTGAACCTGCAGGGAAAGGAGAAGGTAATACATTTATCTCTGAAGTATCTGATGATATTCTACCAAGAGAGTTTATAGATGCTGCTGCAAGAGGTATTAAAAATGCTTTTTCCTCGGGTATTATGTATGGTTATCCAACAATAGATATAAAAGTAACAATGACAAATGCTGTGTATGATCAGCAGACTTCATCTGCTCTGGCTTTTGAAACAGCAGGTGCTCTTGGTTTTGATGCAGCCTGCAGAAAAGCTGATCCTGCTCTTTTAGAACCAATAATGAATGTAGATATTTTAACACCCAAAGAATTTGTAGGAGAGGTAATAAGCCATATTACATCGCGAAAGGGAATTATTAGCAGCCTTGAAAGTAAACCATCAATAGAGCATATTCGAGCCGAAGTTCCTCTGGTCAATATGTTTGGTTATTCTACAGCTCTCCGAAGCCTTACACAGGGCAGAGGTACCTTTGCCATGGAATTCTCCTATTTTGCCAGAAAAGAAGGCGGGATCTAGCAGCTCTCTTCGATACATTTTGCTTTATAGAAAATTATTGGGCATAACGCAAAACACTCAGAGAGCGGTGTTTCTTATACCGCAGTTGCTGAGTGTTTTTGCTCTTTTTCGGTCACTGAGTGCGACGAAGTCGTGTATCGAAGTGATCGAGACAACTTTTTAGTTGACAACTCCAAATTCTGCTCTTATAGTTAGAAATCTTGTTACTAATTACATGGAGGAACTATGAGTTTTACCACTGCTGACATTCGAAACATCTCTCTTGTTGGACACGGAAGCACTGGAAAGACCTCACTTTTAGAGCAGATGCTCTTTGTAGGTGGCGTTATTCCAAAAGCTGAACTCCCTGATTCAGGGAAAAGTGTAAGTGACCATACAGACGAGGAAATAGAAAGAAAAATATCAATACATACTACACTGGCTGGATTTGAATGGCATGACAAACGTATCAATTTCCTGGATACTCCGGGAGTAGCCGATTTCGTCGGTGAAGTTGTAAGTGCCTACAGGGCTACTGAATCATCTATTGTACTAGTAGATGCAAGTGACGGGGTTCAGATTGAAACCATAAAATTATGGAGAAGACTTAATAATCGTAAGATGCCAAGAATGGTCTTTATCAACAAACTTGATAAGGAAAGAGCAAATTTCGATACTGTTTTTGATGATCTTAACGAAAAATTTGATAAAACATTTGTACCAGTTACAATTCCCATAGGAGAGGGTAAAAATTACAAGGGTATTGTAAATTTAATTGAAAATAAAGCCTATCTTGTTGGTGAGACTGATCACCCAATTGATATTCCTGAAGATATTCATGACATGGTAGAAGAATATAGATTAAAACTTATTGAATCAGCTGCTGAAGGTGATGATAACTTAATAGAAAAATATTTTGAAGAAGGTACATTATCTCCGGATGATATAAGACTTGGACTTAAAGAAGGACTTCAGAGTTATAAAATAGTTCCAGTACTTTGCGGAAGCAGTCTAAAAAACAATGGAGTAACTTCTCTATTAAATTTTATTACAAATATTGCTCCATCTCCTGCATGTTATACTGAAGTTGCCGTTGGTAAAGATTCTGAAGATGTAGATGTAGCTATTTCTACAGAAGAGAAATTCAGTTCATTTGTTTTTAAAACAAGTATAGATCAGTTTTCCGGTAAATTATCTTTTGTAAAGGTAGTTTCCGGAATTTTAAAATCCGATACTGAAATTTACAATTCGAGAGAAGAGAAAAAAGAAAAGAACTCTAAAATTTACAAAGCCATTGGTAAAAAACTAGTTGAAGTAAAAGAGCTGCCAGCAGGAGATATTGGTATACTTGTAAAACTTGATACTGTTAAAACAAATGATACAATTTGTTCTTCTGATAATTATATTCACTTTAAACAACTGGCATTGCCCCATCCAATTTATGCAATTGCAGTTTCTGCTTCGAGTAAAAAGGAAGAAGACAAGCTGAATGATTTTCTACATAGAGTATCTGAAGAAGATCTTACTTTTAACATGGAATTTAATAAAGAAACAAAAGAAAATGTAATTTCAGGTATGGGAGAACTTCATCTGACAATTATTCTAAATACAATAATTGATAAACAGAAAATTGGTGTAGAAAAAAGAATTCCAAAAATAGCCTATAGAGAGGCAATAACAAAATCCTCTGATGCTGAGTATGCACACAAAAAACAATCCGGCGGTCATGGTCAGTATGGCAAGGTATTGATGAGTATTAAACCTTTATCCAGAGGTTCTCATTTTGAATTTGTCAATGCAATTAAAGGTGGATCAATATCCAAAGGATATATGCCGGGTATTGAAA
This sequence comes from Spirochaetaceae bacterium, assembly GCA_030638735.1. Lineage (GTDB taxonomy): Bacteria > Spirochaetota > Spirochaetia > B11-G9 > B11-G9 > JAJRQE01. The sequence continues at coordinate 4,668 of DAOWEB010000024.1, read as the reverse complement.
AAGGTATTCTTGAAGCTATGGCAGAAGGATTTTTAGCCGGCTACCCTATTGATGATGTTCAGGCAACAATTGTTGACGGTAAAGAACATCCGGTTGATTCATCGGAAATGGCATTTAAGCTTGCAGGAAAGGGTGCAATGAAGGTTGCTCTGGAAAAAGCAGGGGTGAAACTACTTGAACCTATTATGAAACTTAAGGTTTTTGTTACTGCAAAGTATATAGGAGATATTCTATCAGACATGAGCTCTAAAAGAGCAAGAGTTCTTGGCCAGGAAGATCTTGGAGGAGGAATCCTTGAAGTTGATGCTGAAGTTCCCCAGGCGGAGCTTCAAAGATATTCAATTGATATAAAATCAATTACTTCAGGAACTGGGTCTTTTGAAATGGAGTTTGATCATTATTCCACTATTTCCGGGAAAATAGCTGATTCTGTTATAAAAGCTGCAGAGGCCTCTAAAGAATAGACCCCAGCCCCCCTGAGGGGGGGGCTTTTATCTTTCGGAAAGTGGAATAAATTCTTTTCCAGGTATTTTAATATGTTTATATGCAGGACGCATTATTCTTCCACCATTTAGAGATTCTTCAATTCTGTGTGCACTCCATCCTGCTATTCTTGCTATTGCGAATATAGGTGTATACAAATCTTCAGGAATCCCAAGCAGTCTGTAAACAAAACCTGAATAAAAGTCTACGTTAGCAGAAATTACCTTTGTGCTTCCTTTTACTTCTGCAAAAACTGAAGGAGTTAGTTCCTCTACAAGGTTAAGAAGATCAAATTCATCTTCAACACCCTTTAATTTTGCAAGTTTCCTTGCTTTAGTCTTTAACAGGACTGCTCTGGGATCAGAATATGTATAAACAGCATGTCCCATACCATAAATTAATCCGGTTTTATCAAAAGCCTTTTTATTTATAATTTTAGCAAGATATGCAGCAACTTCATCTTTATTTTTCCAGTCCTTAACATTTTTCTTTATGTTATCAAGCATGGTAATTACCTTGATATTCGCACCACCGTGTTTTGCACCTTTTAAAGAACCTATTGCTGCAGCCACCGCTGAATAAGTATCTGTAGATGAAGAAGAGATTAGATGAATTGAAAAAGTAGAGTTGTTTCCTCCACCATGTTCTGCATGCAGTACCAGGCATAAATCGAGAAGTTCTGCTTCTACTTTCGTATATTTTTTGTCCGGACGAATAAGCATTAATAAATTTTCTGATGTACTTAAAGAAGGATCAGGTGCATGTATAAACAATGTTTCGTTTTCATGATAATGCCTTTTTGCCTGATATGCGTAAGCAACAAAAATAGGAAACCAGGAAATTAGCTGAATACTCTGTCTTAAACAATTTTCCAATGTTAGATCTTCCGGATTATCATCATATGAATAGGCTGCAAGGACAGATCTGGCCAGTTTGTTCATTATATTTGTACTTGGTGCTTTAAGTATCATATCTTCAATAAAACTTTTTGGTAGTTTTCTATTGTCTGCAAGTATATTTACAAAAGAATCAAGTTCCTCCTGACGGGGGAGTTCTCCAAATAAAAGCAGATAAACAGTTTCTTCAAAACCAAAACGACCTTCTTTTAAAAATCCTTCTGCAAGGTCATTTATATCTATACCTCTATATCGAAGCCGTCCTTCTACAGGAACTTTTTCATTTTCGTCTACAATATAACCGTGAACATCACCTATCTGGGTAAGACCGACCAAAACACCAGTACCGTCACTATTTCGCAGACCTCTTTTAACATCATAATTACCAAACCTTGAAGGATCTATAACATTATTTTTCCCGGCTAGTTCGCTATATTTTTTTAATTCTTTTTCATTAACTGACTTCATTGGAATCTCCTTAGTTTATCTATTTTAATTCAACCCAGATATCTCTTATTATATGATTTTTGGCTAACCCTTTTTTCTCAAAACTTGTATTTGGCCGCCATTCAATTCTATCTGTAAAATCTTTATATGGATTTTTTAATTCGCTGAATCCATCTAAAACCAGCAAAATTTGCTGAGCATAATCTTCCCAGTCTGTTGCAATATATATATAACCGCCTTTTTTAATTAACAAAATAAGTTCTTTTAAAAAGTCCTTCTGTAGAAGACGTCTTTTATGATGCTTTTTTTTAGGCCATGGATCCGGGAAAAATATATGAACACCTTCAAGAGTCTTCAAAGGAATCATATTCTTTATAACCTGTACTGCATCATATTGTATAATCCGAAGATTTGAAAGGTGTCTTTTTTCTATTTCGCTTAGAACTTTACCTACACCCGGAGTATGAACTTCTACAGCAATATAATTTTTATTTTGATTCTTTTCTGCAATTTCAACTGTAGCATGTCCCATTCCAAATCCTATTTCCAAAACTACAGGATTTTTATTTCCAAAAATTGCTTCAAAATTAATTATATTATCATTAAAAGGGATACAAAACTGATCTGAAAGAGTCTCAACAGCACGCTGCTGAAGCTTACTTAATCGCCCAATTCTTAATACATAGCTTTTAATATCTCTTTTGCTGTCTTCTATCATGTACGGATATTATTTGAAATATAAAAATGTTTCAAGAGAATTCAGTTTTTGAGTTATATCAATAGAAATTATTACTAAGAGCTAATTAAAACTCTTTTTTTTGCTATTAATTCCTGAATATCCTTAACTGTTCTGGCACTCAAAGATTTTTTTGCAAAATATCTTGCATGACTGTAGTTCATTTCGTTTATCTGCCTTCGAATAAACTGGATCATGCTGTGATTTGTACTAAAAGTGCTTATTCCCAGGCCTATAAAGTATTCCAGCATATCAGGATCGGCCGCAGCATTTCCGCAAACAGATAAGGGGCAATTAAACTTATCTGCAGCTTCACTTATACGCCTCAATGCACGTAAAACAGAAGGATGATGAGGAATATACAGATCTGCTATCTGATCATTATTACGATCTATCCCAAGTAAGTACTGAACCAGATCGTTTGTTCCAATACTAAGAAAATCTGCCTCTTCGGCTAATTCTTCCACCATCATTACAGCAGAAGGCAGTTCAATCATAACACCTATTTCCGGATTTTTAACACATTCAATACCTTCGGCAGCTAAATCACTAATCGAATTGTTAACAATACCAACAGCTTCACGGAAATCTTCTATACCTGTAATTAAAGGGAATAATATTTTTAGTTTATACCCGACACCTGCTCTTAGCAGAGAACGAATCTGAACAGAAAATATTTCAGGATTTCTCAGGCTGTATCTAAGTCCACGTAATCCCATAAATGGATTTTGCTCTATTTGGGTGGCAGGCCCAAGAATCTTATCTCCACCAATATCCAGAGTTCGAAAAACTACATCTTCCATTTGTTCCAGTAAACGCCTGTATATTATATACTGCTCCTCCTCGGAAGGGAAATTATTACGGATAAGAAAAAGAAATTCACTTCTATAAAGGCCTACACCTTCAGTTTTAAATTCCTTTGCTGTTCTTGCATCACTTAAAATATTAATATTTGCCTGAACCTTAATTTTTCGACCGTCTAAAGTTACTGCCTTTTCCAGAAGGTCCGGTTTTTCTGTATTCTTTTCCTTTATGTGTTTTAAATTTGTTAAATATTTATCAATTAACTCTGTTTTGGGGTCAACGATAATACTTGACTGAAAAGCATCAATAATAATAAGATCATTTTCTGTTGAATTAAAAAAATCACTGTCATTTAAAAAAATAACCGGAACATCCAGGGATTTAGCCAGTATAGAAATATGACTGGTTGAACCGGCTCCAAACATAATAAAACCTTCTGTATGCTGAGCAGCAAGTTTTACAAGCTCTGAGGGCATTAATTCTTTTGCTATAATGATCTGGCCGGTATAATCACCCTCTTCTCTTTCATCTTCGGTTAAATTTCGTAAAAGTCTATGACCCAAATCTTTCAGATCCAGTATTTTTTCCTGAACAGAAAGATTTCGACTATTCATAAATAGTTCGATATATTCATTAACTACGCGTTTTATTGAAATAGAAGGATTTTCTCCATCTTTTATATATTTTCGTATAGAACCGGAAAAATCATCATCACTTAACATAAGTAAATGGGATGCAAAAATTAATGATCCGGCTTCTGACAGATTTTCATCCATCTTTGCCTGAAGTTTTTCCAACTGATTTATGGAAGATACCAATGCCTCTTCAAAAGCATTTAGAGTTTCTATATATTTAATATTAGTGGTAGTTAAAAAGACATCATCATTAGCTGATGATAAAAAAAGTGCATTACCAATTGCAATACCTTCAGAAACGGAGGTCCCTTTATAGTAATTTTTCCTCAATTTACTATTTTTCTTTAGATTTTTACCTGCATTTTTATCAAGTTGAATTAATGAACTTGCATTTTCCAGAAAAGTTGCAAGTTGAGAAGTTATTGCCTGTAAAGATTTAATATCATGATTATCATAATAATCAGGAGTTGGATCCTCTAAAACTAAAACACCAAGTATTTTTGATTGATAAAGAATAGGAACTGCCAGTATTGAATTATACTGCTCTTCATCCCATCCCGGGATATGTTTAAAAGAGGGATCATCTGCTCCCCGTGGAATATTTACAGGTCTTCTTTCCTTTAAAGATCGACCAGTAACACCCTCACCTGTTTTTAATCGAATTTTT
>DAOWEB010000268.1 GCA_030638735.1 Spirochaetaceae bacterium | reverse complement strand
CAGTCCGGGATTTGAAAGTTGTATAATTTTTTGGGGTGAAAAGGTGAAAATCTAAGAGAAATTCCTCCATCAACTACAGTTTTCCCAAGTCCAAAAGCTATGTTCACAATACCCTCTTCCGCCTTTTCAGATCCTATAGGGTAAAAATTAAGAGACCTTGCCACACCGGATATATTGGGATAAAATTTTTGCTCAAAATTATTTCCTGTAATTTCCTGAATAATAACTGCCATTTTTTCATCTTCAACAATGTTATTTATAGCTTTCATATAATCTTTGCTTTGTCTAAGATAGGTTGATGCGTAAACACTTTTTATTGCCTTACACAATTCTCTACGTCTTGATAGAAGATTTTCTCCATTATTAGGCAGCATATATGTACTGTATATTCCTGCAAAAGGCTGATAATGGGAATCCTCAAGGAGACTGGAGGATCGTATGGCAATCGGCTGCTCAATATTACTCAGAATTGTATCCAGATTTGAAATAATTTGTTTCGGGAATTTTGCCGCTAAAAAGGAATCTAAAATTAATGTATCTTCATTATCAGCAAGTGCAATATCATAAAGATCGTTTGCCATCATAAATTCATCAAAAACTTCTGTTGTTAACACAATAGTTCTTGGAATAGAAATAATTACATTATTAAACTTATGGGTTATTTCATATTTTTTAAGCTGTTGATCAACAAATGCCAGGCCTCTGCCTTTTCCTCCAAGTGATCCTGAACCAATTCTGGAAAAAAAAGTTAATTCATCAAATCTATTATTACTGAATTCTGCAATAACCCCCCTGCCATGCTGGATCCGGAAGTCTTTTATTGATTTGTATATAAATTTTTTCATTTCTGTAATATTAGTAAAATCACTAATGGTTTTTGGTCTTAAATAATTTGCCAGATTAAACAATGCTCTGGCTTTCAGCCATCTGGATATTTCATTATTTTGAACATGGTAGGAAAAAGCCTCATCATCAATTTTCATAATTAGATTTTGCAGTTCTTTTAAATCTGTAGCTGTTCCTACAGGTTCCATTGTTTTCGGGTTTCGGAATATAAAGTCTCCAAACCCATAGTTGATTCGAATATAGTGATCAAGTTCTTTAAGTAAAGTTTTTGTATGCTTGTGTATAAATGATGCTCCTTGTTTTAGAGCTGCCTCTTTATGTTCCAATTGTGAAGATTGGAGTAGTATTGGGAGGTCCAGATTTTCTTTCCGAATATGTTTACAAAGAATTAATCCTGCTTCATTATCTATTTTCCCGTTTTTAAGATATGCAATATCAGAAATAACACCCAGGATATTTTTTTTATATTTTTCATACAATGACAAAGCTTCTTCATAGGATCTTGCCAGAAGAATTTTGGGCCTTCCTCTCATTCTTATAGTCTGTTCCCATTCATTTAACCCTTCTTTCATAAGACTTCTTGCCTGTTTAAATAGTGTTTCATAAATAACAGGAAGGTAACTGGAATAATAACGTACCGAATCTTCTACAAGAATAATAGATTGAACTCCTACGTTGTTTACATCCGGGTCAACATTCATTCTGTCTTCCAGAACCTTAACCATGGCAAGCATTATATTTGTATTTCCCTGCCAGGAGAAAATATAATCGATTGAACTGGAATCCTCCATTTTAATTCGCTGCATGGTTTCTTTTGTGGAAAGGGGGGTTAGAAGAATAATTGGTTTTAAAGGATACTTCCTTTTTATATCTTCAGCTAAATCTACAAGATTATCTTCTCCAACACTAAGCATAAGAATAACCAGGTCAAAATATTTATTTCCAAGTGCTTTGTTAGCTTCTTCTGCTGTAGCAGCCTGTGTCATCCGGGGAGGATAATGTAGACTGAGAGCCATATATTCCTGGAAAAGCTGTTCATCAATTCTACCATCTTCATCCAGCATAAATTTATCATAGTGGCTGCAGACAAGGAGTATTTCTCTGATCCTCCTTGACATGAGTTCATGAAAAGCAGTCTCTTTTAGTGCAAAAGCTGATTGTTCCATCTGTTATTCCTCTGTTAACACATATACTTTATGATATGATATTCCCATCCGATCCACAAGAATAATTATTGAAGAATTATTTTATATGTTATTCCCATAATTTTTCTATTATCAATCAATACAAAAATAAATAAAGTAATATTCTTTCAGTTATTATCTTGACTGTCACAGTAAGTCGCGTTACTGTACGATTATAGATATTTGTTAGCGTTTTTTGGAGGATTTGAAGATGTATAACCAGAAAGAATTTATGTCTGATTTGGAAATGAGAAATACTGGAGAACCTGAGTTTATTCAGGCAGTAAGTGAGGTATTGGAATCTATAATTGATGTTGTGAATAACGATCCTGAATATCTGGATGCAAAAATCCTTGAGAGAATAACTGAACCAGACAGAGTTTTTATGTTCAAGGTTGAATGGGAAAATGATGATGCTGAAGTACAGGTAAATAAGGGTTACAGAGTTCAGTTTAACAACAGTATCGGACCCTATAAGGGGGGGTTGCGATTTCACCCCAGCGTTACTTTGGGTACATTGAAATTTCTTGGATTTGAACAGATATTTAAAAATAGTCTTACAACTCTCCCTATGGGAGGAGGAAAAGGTGGTTCTGATTTTAATCCAAAGGGTAAGTCTGATAATGAAATTATGAGGTTCTGCAGATCTTTTATGACAGAACTCCAAAAATATATTGGTCCTGAAACAGATATTCCTGCAGGGGATATTGGTGTAGGAAGCAGGGAAATTGGATATATGTATGGTCAGTATAAACGACTTAGAGGGGAAAATACCGGGGTTCTTACAGGAAAAGGAAGAAACTGGGGAGGTTCTCTTATTAGACCGGAAGCAACTGGTTTTGGTGCAATCTATTTTGCTGATGAGGTAGTCAAAGCCCATAACGATACCCTTAAGGATAAATTGATTTCTGTTTCAGGATTTGGAAATGTTGCCTGGGGTGCATGTATTAAGGCAACTGAGCTTGGAGCAAAGGTTATTGCAATTTCAGGTCCTGATGGTTATATCCATGATAAGGATGGTGTTTCTACACAGGAGAAATGGGATTATATGCTGGAATTAAGAGCTTCAAATAATGATGTAGTAAAGCCATATGCAGAGAAGTTTGGTGTACCGTTTTATGAAGGGAAAAAACCTTGGGAATTGCAAGTGGATATAGCTGTTCCCTGCGCTTTTCAGAATGAGCTGAATGAGGATGATGCAGATGTTCTTATAAAGTCAGGAGTAAAATATATTATTGAAACTTCAAATATGGGATGTACAACAGATGCAGTAAATAAATTTATTGCAGGTAAGATTCCTTTTGGTCCCGGAAAGGCTGCAAATGCCGGAGGTGTAGCAGTTTCTGGATTGGAGATGTCACAGAATTCTATGAAATATTCCTGGGCTTCAGAAGATGTTGACGATAAGCTGGGTCGTATTATGAAAGATATTCATGAAGCCTGTGTCACTGAGGGCACTGAGGCTGATGGTTATATTAACTATGTAAAGGGAGCCAATATTGCCGGTTTTAGAAAAGTGGCTGATGCAATGCTGGACTTAGGATATTAAAATAGTAAGAATATTGACGATATATATAGTTTTTATTATATTCCTGTAGAGACGTTGCATGCTAAGGATGCATAGCCGAGCAGCAACGAAGTTGCGACCAGGCAACGTCTGTACAGGTTTTGTTTTGTACGCTACGTCTCAATTATTTACAATAGGAGAATTTTTATATGAAAGATATAATTATAGTAGGCTCAGGCCCTGCCGGACACACTGCTGCAATATATTCAGCCAGAGCAGGTCTAAGCACCACATTATTTGAAGGCTGGATGGCTGGTGGTATAGCACCGGGTGGACAACTGACAACCACAAATGAAATTGAGAATTTTCCTGGGTTCCCGGAAGGAATGACAGGTCCGGAGCTGATGGCTACTATTCGAAAACAGTCTGTTGGTCAGGGTGTTGAAATTTTTACTGAAACTGTTGAGTCTGTAGACCTTTCCAAAAGACCATTTAAGGTAAAAACTCCTTCCAGAGAGATGGAAGCATCAGTTCTTATAATAGCAACAGGTGCAATTGCAAGAAGAATGGGTGTTCCTAATGAAGATAAGTTCTGGCAGAAAGGTATTTCAGCCTGTGCTGTCTGTGACGGGGCACTTCCTTTATTTAGAAATCAACCTCTTGTTGTAATTGGTGGTGGAGACACTGCAATGGAAGAAGCTATGCATTTATCTAAATTCGGAAGCATGGTTTATGTTGTACATAGACGTGATGAGCTTAGAGCTTCCAAGGCAATGCAGGAAAGAGTTCTTGCAAATGAAAAAATAACAATTCTTTGGAATACTATAATGCTTGATGTTGGCGGTTCTGAAGTTCTGGAACATGTTGTCCTTAAAAATGTAAAAACAGGTGAAGAATTTAACCAGGAAGCCAAGGGGCTTTTTTATGCCATAGGACATACTCCAAATACAGCTTTTCTTGATGGACAGCTTGAAATGGATGAAACAGGTTACATTTTAACAAAACCTGGTACAACCAATACCAGTATTCCTGGTGTATTTGCCGCAGGTGATGTTCAGGATAAAGTTTATCGCCAGGCTGTTACATCAGCAGGAACCGGTTGTATGGCTTCACTTGATGCAGAAAAATTTCTCGTAGAAAATCCCCTTTAACAAATAAACTCTTTGTGATTATATGGTAGAGACGTAGCGTGCTGAATAGCATGCTACGTCTCTGCACAACAGAGGGGTTTTTCGTTGGATCAGGGTGAGCGTAAACTAAATTTACTGATAATTTCCACACTACTCTTAAGTATAGGTTCTCTTTTTATTTCCCAAATGGAGTTTTCCAGGAATATCTTTCTTGTTCTTACCAATATTCTCGATTTTATGATTCTGGGTTTTCTAATTACAGAAGTTGTCCTCGAATTCAGGCTTTCTGTGTATAAAACAATATATATCAGGAAGAACATTTTTTCCCTTTTGTTTGTAGCTGTTTTTATATCCTTATTTTTTTATAATAAAGTACTTCTATTTACATCGCTTAATTTTGAAAATTCCGGAAATGCACTTCTTATTCTTATAATTCGTAATTTATTTTTACTTTTAAAGGTACTAAGCAGATTTAAGAGACTAAGATCTATTCTTGAAAGTATACATGCTCATCCTGCACAGACAATTTTTATGAGTTTTTTACTGGTAATTTTAGGGGGGACACTACTCCTTATGATGCCTTTTACTGCTGCAGAAGGGAATGGCTTACCCTTTCTAAATGCATTGTTTACTTCAACTTCTGCTGTTTGTGTTACCGGGCTTATAGTTGTAGATACTGCTACATATTTTAGTATATGGGGACAGGCAATTATATTAATTCTTATACAGATTGGCGGTCTTGGAATAATGATTCTGAGTTATTTTACAGTTTTTGTATTACGAAGAGCTATGTCTGTAGAGGATAAAGTTCTTATTTCCTATATGCTTAGTGATGATGATATGAGCAGTATTTCCAGAACAATGAGATCTATAGTAGGAATTACTTTTCTAATTGAAGGTGCAGGTGCTTTGATTTTATTTGCAGGGTTTGTAAAAAATACAACTCTGAGTACAGGTTCTTTATTTTTTTATTCTGCATTTCATTCTATCTCTGCTTTTTGTAATGCAGGGTTTGCTCTCTTTTCTGATAGTCTGGAAGGATTCAGGAGCAGCCTTCTTCTTTCTGGCGGAATAGCTTTACTTATAATTACAGGTGGAATAAGTTTTTCTGTAATTACCAATTTGCGGTCTGTAATTAATGTCAAATTAGGAAGAAAGAATAGGGAAACTCCAGGTGGACAATCCAGGTTAACGCTTAATACAAAAATAGTTCTTTCTTTCAGTGCTGTTCTTTTAATATCCGGAACATTGCTTTTTTATGCCCTGGAACATGGCGGTACATTAGAAAACATGAATATTGGAAACCAGTACCTTACAGCATTTTTTCAATCGGTTACCCTTCGAACAGCAGGCTTTAATACTGTAAGTTTTGGATCTCTTGCCCCTTCTATGCTGGTAGTAATGATGATATATATGTTTATAGGAGCAGCTTCCGGAAGTACAGCCGGAGGAATAAAGGTTAATACTGTAGCAGTTCTTGGTTCTGCAGTTAAATCTGCCTGGAAGAATGAGAAAGATGTTGTGCTTCTAAAACAGGCAATACCTTCAGAATTAGTTCTCAAATCGTTTATGATCCTGCTATTTGGTGTTGTTGCTATCTCTATTGGTACTTTTCTTCTTGCCATTTCTGAGAATGCACCTTTAGAGGATATTATGTTTGAGGTTGTTTCTGCATTCGGGACTGTTGGATTATCTACAGGGCTTACTGGCGGGTTAAGTGGGTTTGGCAGGTTTGTAATAATTATTTTAATGTTTATAGGGCGTCTTGGACCGTTAACAGTTCTTGCTGCTGCGTCCACGGTCAGTAAAAGAGTAAATGTAACATATCCCCGGGCGGATATATCCATAGGTTAAGTAGGGGCAGGTAATGGCAAAAGAGAAAGAAAAGATATTTGCAGTATTGGGGCTTGGTACTTTTGGCGGCAATGTATGCGAAGTTCTGGCACAAAAAGGTGGTAAGGTTATTGCCATCGATAAAGAGCCTGATCTTATTGAGAAAGTGAAGGATACTGTCTTTCAGTCAATACTTCTGGATACTACAGATGAAACAGCAATGAATCAGATTCCCTATGGGGATATAGATGTTGCGGTAGTTGCTATTGGTGAAAATATAGAGGCAAGCATACTTACAACCGCTATACTCAAGCGTCTGGGTATTCCATATATTCTTGCCAGAGCGGTCTCTGAGATACATCACCAGGTGCTCAGGCAGGTTGGTGCTGATGAGGTGGTAAATATAGAGATTGATCAGGGTCAGCGTATTGCTCAAAGGTTAATATCACCGGAGATTCTGGATAGAATTTCTATAACAGAGAATATAAGTGTTGCTGAGGTCTATGTTCCAAAGGATTTTATTGGTAATTCTCTTTCAAAGCTTAATATACGTACTAAAATGCATATAAATATAGTAGCCATAATTCGAACTGTACTAAGTGTAGACGAGGAGGGGAATCCTGTAAAAACTGATAATGTAGTTTTTCCTGATGCTGATGAAGTACTCCAGGAATCTGATATCCTCCTTATAGTAGGAAAAAACGAAGATCTTGATGGTTTCAGAAGATTATAAAAGGATAATTTAATGATACTCATAAACAAAAAGCTTTTGATAATTCTTGCTATTGTTGTTATAACAGCTTCTCTGGGGGCAGGTTTATTTGGTTACTATAAAATACTTGGTTCTGAAGGGCTTTCCGGAGAAGAGTTACGATTTCAGGCAGAAATCTTTTTATTTTACTTTTTTGTTACAGCAATTGTTTTAATAACAGGTTTTGCTTCTCTTCTAATTAGAGTTCGTAATGTGGATAATAAATTAGACAGGCTTATAGAAATGAGTCGTTATAGTGATATCTATCCAGCCAAGCATTTTGTTGGTTTGGGACCATTAGGGAAACGTCTTAGGCTTCTCTATCGAAATATCAATAATCTGAATATTCGAAAAACTATGAAAATTAGTGCTCTTGCAAATTTAAATGAGTTTATGATGAATAACATCAATCTACCTATGTTGGTAACTGATGTTACAGGTAGTATATTATATTCAAGTTCTGCATTTTCTGAAAAATATAATTCTACAAAGGGTGATTTAAAATATACAAAAATAGATTCTATTTTCCCTGATTTAAATATTCCTGTTTTGATGCTGGAACTTTCCCGGCAGCATGTTCCTGTAGAAAAAGAAAGTAATAGAACTAAAATAACCTGTTACCCTGTCCATAATGTTTCTGCAGATATGAATTATGTTGTTTTTGTTCCAGATAAAAAGGCTGCCTATACAAATACTAAAAATGCAGGTAATGATAGTATGCGAAAAGCCAGTACTGTTGCCAGTCGTTTTGGTAGGATACTTTCAAAACGAAAGACCTGAACCTGAGGTTAAATCATAGATTGTTGACGGAACAGGTTCAAACAACCTGGATTCTTCAATTATTTTTTTTGTGATCCAATCTAATTCACCAGATCCCTTATATTTATTTTTAGTAAGAAGGTTTGCAAATTGAATATATAATTCTTTTAGTTCAGATTTTATTTTTTCTGTGAGTTCTGTATTTTGAATCTTAAAAAGAAGAGATATTTCTCCAGTACTATTAATGCCGCCTGTAAGATATACCTTTGTTTCCGGACCAGCTTCTAAATCGTAGTGATTACTTCGCTGCCCGTCAATTATTGAAGGTTTAACCCCTATATATGTTATATTATTGTAAATTTTATAGGTGATTATATATCCACCACATGATTTTAATATATTTGAGTCATAAAAAGCATGTATCATCTTCGATACAATTGTGGTTTTTGCAGCTTCTCCGTTAATTATTAAATCTTTAATTTTCATTGGATTCCTTATCAGGTAGATTGTATATTAGTATACAATGTCAGTTTGGAAAAGACTGTAGGGGAATCCACTCCTGAGTTTGTAACGCAAATTCCGGGTGAATGCTCCTGAATCTATTGATTTCTTTAGCAGATAGGCCTATCATCAAGTCAGTCCTAAACCGACAAAATTGAGTTTATGACTTGTTAATAATAAGAGGAAAAAATGAATAGTTATCATATTGAACCACATTCGTTTCAAATACCTGTTATGGGTACTGGTTTTTCTGTAGATACACCACTAAAAGTTGCAAAATACGGAATTTCATCCGTAATAT
>DAOWEB010000023.1 GCA_030638735.1 Spirochaetaceae bacterium | reverse complement strand
TTACCTCCGTCCCCACCATCTCCGGGGGTTCCAGGTATACCTTCAGTTACCTCGTCTGTTAATTCCTCTGTGAACGAATTACCATAACCACCATTGCCTCCTGATCCTCCCTGACCACCATTACCTCCGGAAGTATCTATAGTTATGGTTTTTAAATCAGTCAGGAATACCATTTCCTTGTTTATTTCATAAAAAAGTATTTTTTCACTATTTCCATACTGATATTTTAAAACAAGAAGCTCTATATCTTTACCTGAATATCCATTTTTACCATCAGTACCATCATATCCTGAACTCCCGGTAACACTATCAATAGAATCTCCGGAGGCAGTAAAACCTGAGTCACCATCATCTCCATTCAAACCATTTCTTCCATTGAATTTAAGAGTATCATAGTTGTCCCAGTCCAGAGTATATTCATAAGTCATTACAGGGTAATTATTTTCTTTTACATATATATTTAAGCTATAAGCATTTGTTCCTGCAGCATGAAAAGTCTCACTGCTTGTCTTAAGTTTAAAACTGAAAAAAGCCTGATCTTCAATTTTTAGTTTTTTAAGATTATTAATCTTAAAATTGCGATAGTTAGGGCTTGCATATTCAACTCCATTTGTATCTGTAACTCTAATAATAATATTGTAAATAGAATCAGGAAGTAGCTTTTTTAAGGTATTTTTATCCATATCCTGTATTGTCACTTTTGTTTGGGCAATATTCATATCTTTAATATTAGTTGCACAGGAAATTAGTATAATAATTACTAAAATTGAAATAAATAATATTTTTCTCATAATTCTACTCCAGCTCTCTATTTCTTAATACCATGTGTCTATGGTCTTCCCATTCTCCGTTTATCTTTAAATAATAAGGGCTTATTCCTTCGTTTTTAAAACCAAGTTTTGTAACAACTTTCAAAGAGGGAACATTTTTAGGCATAATATTAGCTTCAATTCTGTGCAGACCAATCGATTCAAACATAAAATCTATACCTGCTTTTAAAGCCTGTGCCATATAACCCTTATTTTGAAGGGATTTATCAATACTGTATCCAACAAAACATGATAAAAAAGGACCTTTAACAATACTTGAAAAAGTAAGTATTCCAATAATTTTATTTAAATCAAAATCGTCTTTTTCAAATACCATAAAACGATATTCTTTTCCCTCTTTTACTCTTTTTACACCCTCTTTCAATGCGGTCTTATGATAATCTATAGTATAAAATTTTTCACCTCGAAGGGGTTCCCATATCTTAAAGTGGTCTCTGTTTCTTAAATAATAGTCCAGAACTTTTCCAGAAGAACTTTCCTTTAAAATTACCAGTTTAAGGTTTTTTGTCAGTAGTAGGGGAGAGATATTCTTTTTCAAAGCTTAAAATCCACAGTTCATTCTATTTTAATACACAGTGTTTACGAATATGCTCAAGAGTTTCAGCTGTACCTGATATAAAATGATCCGGTGCCTTGCTTCTGTTCGCTAGAGCTTTATAATCAATTTTCCAACCAGAGTAGTATTCAAGATCCAATCCTGCTTTTCTAATAAGTGCATGTGCCGCAGCAACATCCCAAATATAACATGGGGTAATTATAGATCCCTTTACATCACTATGAAGAAGGGTTGCAGCTATATTTAATATAGCGCTGCCGGAAACTCTAAGTTTGCTGCTATAGCTGCTGCAGTCAAAAAATCTGTGCAGTCCGGAACCTATCATAATCTGATTCCTTTCATGACTTTTCCCCTTGAAATCCAGAGCATCAATATCCAGATCTTTACCATTAAGTTTTATATTTCCACCCGGGAAAAGGGTAAGAAGGTTGCCTCCTTCAGACTCGGTCCCCCAGCGGGGAGCAAAAACAATTGCTCCTACAGGTTCAAATTCAGAGTTAAGAATACCAACAGCTAAACACCATCCAGGCATTCCCTGGCTGTAGGAGTCTGTCCCGTCAATAGGATCAATGGTAAATATCCATTCACCATTAGCTGTGTTTTGTAATGGTAAAGGGTTTTCCTCACTTATTATAACAGACAGAGGAAAGTATTCTTTAATTTTATCTGTAATAAGCCTATCCAGCTCAGTATCAGTTTTTGTAAGAATTGATCCATCTTTTTTTATACCCCTGGATATTTTATTCTGCTGGGTTGCAGCATATTTACCTGCAGCCATCACATCACGTACAAGATTATTAAAAGCTAATTCCATTTTTTTACAGTCCTTTCATTTCTGCGAATGCCAGGAGCACCTCAGGGTCTATCAGCCCAAGCTCCATTGCAATTATACCAAAAAGGCTCTCATTCCCTTCTCTCTGTTCTTTAAGTACAATTTCAACATCAGTCAATGACATTGCTTCTGCTCTAATTAACCATTCACCAATTTTTTCATCACTATTTATAGTATCCATTATAAATCAACCCCACTGTTTGAAAATAATAATTTTTAGTATAGTATATCTTTAAATACTACTCAATCTGGATAGAAACTTTGAATATAAAAAACTTTATTACAATAAAATCATCTTTTCTATTTATTATTTTACTTATATTAATAACAATAGGGCAGGGGCAAACCCTACCCCTACTTTCTCAAACTACTCCGGTTATCAATGCCAGGGCTGCAATTTTAATAGACAGCTTTACAGGAACAGTTCTCTTTGAGAAAAACAGTCAACTTTCTATTCCTCCTGCATCTATGACAAAGTTAATGAGTCTTTTTGTGGTTTATAAAAGAATAGAAGAGGGAACAGTTTCAAAAAATGAGATTATTCGTATAAGTAAAAATGCAGACTTTAGGTCTCTCCCTCCACACTCATCCCTTATGTTTCTAGAAGAGGGCCAGGAGGTTTCTATGCTGGATCTAATGCTTGGTCTGGCAGTTCCTTCAGGTAATGATGCAGCTATTGCAATTGCGGAAAGAATTGCAGGAAGTGTAGAAGGTTTTGTAAGACTGATGAATCTTGAAGCAGAACAACTTGGCTTAAGTTCTGTCCACTTTGAAGATGCTTCTGGTTTAAGTTCAGAAAATAGGGTTACAGCTGCAGATTTTGTTCAGTTTTGTGCAGAATATGTTAGAAAATATCCCAAAGCTTTGAAAGAACTTCATTCTGTCAGCTCCTTTACCTATCCCAAAGAGGAAAACTGGAATACAAATGGAACCTCCGTTTATGGACCAATAACCCAATATAACAGGAATAATCTTCTATCGGTATATATTCCGGTAGACGGTTTAAAAACAGGATATATTGATGAATCCGGTTATAATATTGCACTAACAGCACAACAAAGCGGAAGAAGATTAATTGCAGTTATTCTTGGAGGTTCCGGAGAAAATAGCAGTGAAGGGTCACTGTTAAGGGCTATAGACGGAATAAACCTGTTATCCTATGGATTTTATAATTTTGAAAACATAAAAAGTGAAGTTCCCGAAATAAAATCTCCAAAAATCTGGAAAGGTTTAAAAAATTCAGTTGCACTTAAATATCCTGAAATACCTGTTCTAACACTGACTACAGAGAAAGCAGTAATATTAAGAACAGAAGTAAATATTCCCGAAAATATAATTGCTCCCATAAAAGAGGGGGATATCTTGGGAGAAATAGTTCAGACTGCAGGAGAAGAAATTATTGGCAGATATTATATTACCGCAGCAGAAGATATTTCCAAAGGTGGGTTTTTCAGACGGTTATTTGACAGTATAAGAATGTTTTTTATGAAAATGTCCGATATGTATTGATTCCCATGTAGGAACCGCAGATCTGCATTCCTTACTTAGGCACAAATCAATTCCCGGACACAACAGACCGCAGCCAAAACGAATCAACAACCCCTGTTTTAAATTTTGTAATAACACCCTCAGGTGAAACAACAACCGTAGTAGGCAGAGTTCCTGCCCCATAAACAGCAGACACCATCCCTTTTGTATCTAAAAGTATAGGAAAACTAATTCCATTTTCTACAGCAAACGTGGAGACGTAGCATGCTACGTCTCTACATTCGCCTGTAATTCTTTCAGTCCCTGTAGCATTTATACCTAAAAGAACAACATTATCTATATCCATTCCTTCATAAAAACGATTCAAAGTAGGTAATTCCGCCCGGCATGGAGGACACCACGTTGCCCAAAAATTAAGAATAACCCATTTCCCTCTATACTCATCAAGAGAAATTAAATTTCCATCAGTATCCATCAATTCAAAATCCGGCGCCATATCCCCTGTAGAGACGTAAGATCTTACGTCTTCAGTTCTATTGTTTTCAACATCCCCATTACGAACCATCCAGGACACAAAAAATAAAGATGACGAAACAATTCCGGCCACCGTAAAAAACACAATAACAGGTTTCAATCCATCCTGTAGGGAACAGGCATGCATGTTCCTCACGGAATGTTTTCCATACAAAAACAATTTAATTACCAAATAAACAATTCCAATTCCAATCCCCAATCCAATCCCGACAGTACCACCGGATGCATAAAGAATAGAAATAGGATTAGAAATTATATCTACCGGAGCAAGAATAACAGGTAAAAGTTTCCAGGTAAGAATAATAATTAAAAAAAAGTTGGTAATAATATCAAAAGAAAATTTTCTGGAAGGTTTGTTCCTTTTTGTTACAAAAGTTAAAAAAATAGTTCCTGCTCCAATTCCAAAAAGAATATAGAGCAGGGATGTATTCATAACCAGTGGACCCAGCGTAATGGTCTTATCCGTTAGAAAGGCGTAGAGACGTAGCATGCTATGTCTTTACTGAATCCTCTCAGACATAAAAGAATTAAATCCCTTTAAATCAAAAATTTCAAAATAGTATGCACTTCCATCTTTTAATAGAACCTGAGTAACATGTCTAAAAAGTATTCTTATTATTGTAGATACTTCTTTAAGATCCCCTGGATTTTTATTGTATTTTACAACCTTTATTGCCTGAGATAAATTAACCAGACTTATTCTTTCTATATCCGAAACGCTAATCTGAAATTTAAGTTTTATGTATTCTTTCTTTTTCCGCATAAGAAGCAGCATTGTACTGCTTTGTCGTTCAAAGTCTTCAAAAATAAGCCTGTCGCCAACATAAAAAAGAAGTCCCCCCAGGTTTTTTGTCCCCTCTCCGGATTTTCCTAAAAACTGTGTATAGGTTCTATATTCAAGTTTACCACCATTTTCCAGTTCCATCTTAGCAAGAAGTTTATTGCTTTCTTCATCCATTTCCATATCCTATAAGTAATCGACTTGGTGAGTTACTGGTGAAGCTTTTTTTAAAACTTCACTAACACCACAGTATCTGTCCTGAGAAAGTACAATTGCCTTATCAACTTTTTTCCTGTTTAGATCATCAGAAGCTTTAAATTCATAAACAATATGATAACTGGAATAGTGTTTAGGATGTTCTTCTGTCATTTCAGATTCTACCCTTACATTAAACCAGGATACTTCCTGACCCATTTTATTAAGAATAGAAATTACATCCATACCAGTACATCCTGCCAGAGCCAGAAGCATAAATGGTTTAGGTCTTGGACCAAGGTCTTTTCCACCTACTTCAGGTGTTGCATCTATAACAATTTTATGTCCATCCATCTCTGTTTCGAAGGACATGCCTCCATTCCAGCTGCATTCAACTTGTGCTTTCATATATTCCTCCAGTTTCGTTATAATATACTGATTTTTTATGAAAAGGCAATGGGATTTGGATTATACAGGCGTCTCCCTTTTATATAGACGCCCACACAGGGGCGTCTCTACAAAAGGGCCGGGCTTTACGTTCCAATTCCTCCCGGATTCTTATACTGGACTACATTTTGATTTTCAGGGTACAGACGTAGCATGCTACGTCTCTACAGCAGCATACACCCACGGTGCGGGATTTCCTCTGCAATCCCTGACGCAGTGGAATAGAATTGTATTTCGTGCTAACTTACACTTATGAACTACATACTTAAAGATTTTGGGAAGCTGTTAAAACAAAACCATCTTGCAATGCGACGATACTTCTCACCATTAGATACAAACAGCTACAGAGTCTACGATAAAAATATAGCTTCCCTTCCGTTAACTGTGGATTTTTATGGACCCTTTGTCTATATACTGGACTTTAGAGAAGGACCGGAAAGTAATTCCCCTGAATATAAAGAGATAATAGATACAGCTTCAAGAATGCTTTATGTAAAAAAAGAGCAGATTTTTTATAAAAATAGAAAAACCCGTAAGGGTATTGATCAGCATAAAAAACTTGATAATTCAGGAAACCTTATAGAAGTAAAAGAGAACGGTCTGAAATTTTTAGTTAATCTTTCTGATTACATAGATACAGGTCTGTTTCTTGATCACCGCAAGACACGTGAAATGGTTAGAGATAGTGCAGGGGATAAAAGGGTACTGAATCTATATGCATATACAGCTTCTTTTTCTGTTTATGCAGCAGCAGGTGGAGCAAAATCTATAGATACAGTAGATTTATCAGGTAACTATAACCGCTGGGGAGAACAAAATCTGCAATTAAATGGATTAGCAGGTGAAGAATACAAATTCCATTCCTCAGATACAGCAGACTTTCTTGTGAATGCACGCAATAACTTAAAAAGATACGATATAATTATAGTAGACCCTCCCACATTCTCTAACAGCAGAAAGATGGAAGGGATATTTGATATTCAAAGAGATTATATATCTTTAATAAAGGCATGCCTGGATCTTCTTGATAAAGATGGTTATATAATTTTTTCTACAAATTATACCAAATTCAATTTTGATCCCAGTAGATTTAAAAATATTCATCTAAAAAATATAACTAATACAACAATAGATGAAGATTTTTCCAAAAAAAATAAACCCCACAGATGCTGGCAAATAGAAAAGGAATCAATCTAACCAAACAAATATTGGTATAAAAAACAATGTACGGGCCGGGCTTGCCCCCGCCCAAAACCCCATATTCTCTTGTACAGACGTAGCATGCTACGTCTCTACAGTCTCTACAGCAGTATTTTTACCACATCCAGATCATTTAACATTTTATATAGTAGTTCCAATTGTTCAGCATATAAAATTGTTACTGCAAATGAATAACTCACATATTTCTCTGCATTACTGTTTTTCTTTTTCCAGTCAACTGCTTTCAGCTGTAATATTTCAAGAACACCTTCAATTGCAGATTTATTATCATCAGTAGAGGGCGCAGATCTGCGTCCCCTACTGAATGTAATTACTTTCATGGCTACTTTTACAGGATAGTCAACTTCTGTATCCCCAAAAGGGTTGCTGCTTATATTGGGGACATTCATTAATTACCCTTACCTGAATCATTTTTGGCCTTTTTTGCAGCATCTCTCTGAAGTTTTGCCCAGGTGTCACGCATGGATACTGTTCTGTTAAATACAGGTGCTCCTGGTTTTGAATCAACTGTATCTGCGCAGAAGTATCCTTTTCGTAGAAACTGAAAGGAATCACCCGGAACAGCTTCTGCCAGAGAAGGTTCCAGCCTGCATCCTGTAATAATTTCCAGTGAATCCTCTGCTAAATCATCTAAGAAATTACCTGTAGCCTCTTCAGGATTTTCACTTTTAAAAAGATTTGAATACAACCTGATATCAGCACTAAAAGAATGTTTTGCAGAAACCCAGTGACTTGTTCCTTTAACCTTTCTCCCGTCATCTGTCCAACCTCCTTTAGATTTCGGATCATAAGTACAGTGAACTTCAATAATTTCACCAGTATCGGGATCTTTAACTACATTGGTACAGGTAACATAGTAGGCATGTTTCAGCCTTATTTCTTTACCCGGAGAAAGTCTAAAATATTTTTTTGGAGGGTCTTCCATAAAGTCATCTTTTTCAATGTATATTTCTCGTGAAAAAGGGATTTCTCTTTTTCCCATATTCTCATCTTCAGGATTATTATCCGCTTCCATCATTTCAGTTTTATTGTCCGGATAGTTTGTAATAACAACTTTTAACGGATCAAGAACAGCCATAACTCTTTTTGCTTTTTTGTTAAGATCCTCCCGTAGACAGTGTTCCAGTAAAGCAAAATCTACCATGCTGTTAGATTTTGCAATACCTATTCTGGATGCAAAATCCCTGATTGATTCAGGAGTATATCCCCTTCTTCTTATACCTGAAATAGTGGGCATTCTGGGATCATCCCAACCGGATACAATTCCTTTTTCCACTAGTTTCAGAAGTTTTCTTTTACTCATAATTGTGTAGTTGATATTAAGCATGGCAAACTCAATCTGCTGTGGTTTTGCTTCTACTCCGGACTCGTTTACAGACCAGTTGTACAAAGGTCTGTGATCTTCAAATTCAAGAGTACAGACAGAGTGAGTTATATTTTCAAATGCATCGGATAATGGATGGGTAAAATCATACATAGGATATATACACCACTTATCACCTGTTCTGTGGTGGTTCATCCTTTTAATTCTATATAAAGCAGGGTCTCTCATATTTAAATTAGGAGAAGTCATATCTATCTTAGCTCGTAGTAGATATTTCCCATCTTCAAATTCACCATTTTTCATTCGTTTAAAAAGATCTATGTTTTCTTCAACAGACCTGTCTCTGTCCGGGCTGTTTTTTCCTGGAGAAGTAAGAGTTCCCCGATATTCCCTGGTTTCTTCAGGGCTTAGGCTGTCAACATAAGCATTGCCGTCCTGAATCATTTTCACTGCAATTTCATAAAGTCTATCAAAGTAATCGGAAGCGTAATACTCGTTATCACCCCAGTTAAAACCAAGCCACTTTACATCCTCTTTAATTGATTTTATGTATTCAAGTTCTTCTTTTGCCGGATTGGTATCATCAAAACGAAGATGACAGGTTCCATTATACTTTTCTGCCAGACCAAAGTTCAGACAAATAGATTTTGCATGTCCAAGATGAAGATATCCATTAGGTTCAGGAGGGAACCTGGTTACAACCCTGCCTTCATTCTTTTCATTTTCTATATCTTTCTCAATTATCTTTTCAATAAAATTCCCAGCTGTTTCAATGTTGTTTTTTTCCATTTATCCTACCCTTTAAATATATGGAGTTCATTTTAATATAATATTTTGAATAATTCTAGACTAAATAATTTTCATTTATTCTGTCATTTATTCTGTTGGAAGATAAATTGTAAAAACTGATCCATCAGGTGGATTGGATGAAGCAGTCAGATGTCCCTTATGATTTTGAATTATTGAAAAAGCAGAAAATAGACCAAGTCCTGTTCCTCTTGATTTTGTACTAAAGTAAGGATCAAATATCCGTGACATATCCTTCTTGCTTATTCCTTTGCCATTATCTTTAACGGATAAACAAAGATATTCACTTTTATCATCAAGAAATTTATGTTTGAATCCCTTAATTTTTACTAAATCAATATCAATTTTACCACCATCAGGCATTGATTCAATTGAATTAATAAGAAGATTACTTATAACCCGGTTAATTTGGACCCTGTCAGCATTTATATTTTTATTATAATAATTTAAACTGTAATCAATTCTGGTATCTGTAATAATTTGTCCTGTTATATCTTGAATCAGTTCATAAATAGAAAAAGTAGAAAGTACAGGCAAACCGTTATTTGCAAGGTCAGATAGTTGATTGGTAATTAATTTTGCCTGTTTAATGGCTTTTTCTGTTTCCAGAATACTTACATGTGAATCACTTTTTATTGGAAGATCCATTTTTAGTAAACTAATCTGTCCCTTAATAACAGTAAGGATGTTATTAAAATCATGAGCAATGCTGCCTGCCAGTAGTTCAATAGATTGATGTTTTGATTTATATAAATGATCTTCCTCAAGTTTTTTTCTTTCGGTTATATCTCTGCTGCTGTAAATCATTCCGAGAATATTATTATTTTCATCTTTAAAAACTTTTCCCTTACTTTCAAGATAAATATGTTTTTTATCCAATCGGATCATTCTATATTCTGTCGCACCACTGGTAGAAATCCCTTCTGATGCATTTTAAATATAGAAAGCGGCTTTATCTCTATCTTCAGGATGAATCCAGTTTATTAGATTTGTACCTAAAATCTCTTTGTCTGAATCTGCACCGAAAATCCGGATTATAATATCCGAAACGAAAACAACTTTGCCCTTGGTATCAGTTATGGTAATCCCATCTGGTAAAGATGCTATTATATGCTGCCAGTGTTTATTTAGATCCATGGGATTCCACCTTTTCCATCCATATTTATAACAACAGCTGCAGTATAACATTCTAATTTAGAGATTAAAAGAATATTTTTGTAATTATACAGATCTACATAAGGATTGCAATATTTATAAAATAATCCTGTTTTTTTTATCCCAGGCTGATTACTTCGTATGCCCTGTTTTTCTCATGGGGAAAAAGTTCTTTTGGCATACTTTCTTTTCCCAGTGCCATGAAAACCATATAACGGGCACAGTTTAAATTATTTGCTTTGCAATATTTTTCTTTCATACTATCTATATTATCTTTATCCCCTTTTAACTGACCATTATAAAAGGGACAACTCTTAATTAATTCACATTCCTGCATATATACCTCAATACTCTAAAAATAATTTATGTTGAGGGATAAATCAATATAAATTATAGATTTTTTTTAATATTCCGGAGTTTTCAGATTCTAATATCATCAATAAGTTTTATGTTAAATCTATCTGCAATCTCTTTACTTTCTTTTATAGAGGCACTTATATCCTCAGGTCTATGGGCATCTGAATTACAGATAGCTGTTATGTTAAATCCGGATGCCAATTCCCAGAATTTTAATAATGGATAGACGGATCGGTCTCCTTCTGATGTTGATATCTTATTTTTCCTCAGTCCATACCCATTTATTTCCAGGGGTATTGAAAGTTCTTCTGCTGCGGTGAGAATATCAATAGAACAGGCTTCTGTATTACTGTCCCATTCCTTATAACCGGCTCCAAAACCATCGGGATGTGCAATAAAACTAAAAAGACCTGTTCTCATGGTTGTAATTAAAATCTCAGCATAATTAGCAAGATGTTTTGCTGTTCTAATTTCACTTAGGTATCCCCAGTCTCCACTATTTTTTATATAATGGACAGAACCTACAAGGAAATCAAAATTCCTTTCTCCCAATAGTTCATCTCTGTAAAAATTTTCATATATAGGATCCCATTCACATTCAAGACCTTTAAGAAGAATAAGCTCTTCTGTTTTTGCTTCTTTAAATTCTTCTACATAAGCATCCAATTCAGACATATCCATTCTTACATGGGACCATCTATTGTCCGGAAGTGGTGTATGATCACTCATTCCCAGTATTTTCATTTTATTTTTTACAGCTGCATCAACATAGTCTTTTACTGTTCCGGTTGCATGCTTGCATCGCCATGTGTGAGTGTGGAAGTTATTCATATGTAGAAGAGGATATATTATTTTTATTACCATTTCAAGGAACGCCGGTAGAGATGCCCCTATGTGGACATCTCTGCATGTGTTTAAGGCCGGACCACAATCCCATTGCCTAGAGCAGCTTCCAGTGTATCAAGATCGGCTGTTGGAATACCTGAATTTCCGGTGAAGTCAATTATTGATGCATTTGTCAGGATTACTAAGGAAGCCACACCAGTTGTGATACTGTTGGTGTTCAAATATAAGTGATCAAGGTAGGTGAGGGAGTCAAGTGGACTCACATCGGTAATGCTGTTTTCGTTCAAATGTAAGTATTGAAGACTGGTGAGGGGTGACAGTGAGTTAAGATTGGATATGTTGTTAGTGTCCAAAGAGAGGGTAGTAAGTTTTGTAAGGGAATCCATCTGACTCACATTGGTTATACTGTTGTTATCCAAATATAGGTGAGTAAGGTTAGTTAGGGTGGCTATCGGAGTTATATTTGTTATACTGTTGTTTTGCAAATCCAAGTAAGTAATGCTGGAAAGGGAAGATAGTGGGCTAAGATCGGTTGTGCTGTTGCCACCCAAACTCAAAAAAGTAAGGTTTGTGAGAGAGGCTAATGGATTCATGTCGGTTATATTATTGTCATCCAAACTTATGGTTGTCAGGTTGGAAAGGGAAGATAGTGAGCTAAGGTTAGTTATGCTGTTTTTTCCCAAACCCAAATGAACAAGACCGGTAATGGAGGCCAACGGGTTTACGTCGGTTATGTTATTGTCGGACAAATATAGTCCAGTAACGCTGGTAAGGTAACCTAGTGGACTCACATCGGTTATGCTATTGCTATACAGACTTAAGTAAGTAAGGTTTGTGAGAAATGCCAGCGAGCTCAAATTGGTTATGCTGTTGTCACCCAAACTTAAGGAAGAAAGGCTTGTAAAGGAATCCAACATACTTACGTCTGTTATGCTATTGTTGTCCAAATATAGACTAGTTAGGCTAGTGAGAGATGCTAGCGGGCTTACATCAGTTATGCTGTTACTGCTCAAATGTAAGTAGGCGAGGCTGGAGAGGGATGCCAGCGGGCTTACATCTGTTATGCTATTGCTATACAGACTTAAGGAAGTAAGATAGGTGAGATTTTCGATACCTGAAAGATCAGTTATGCTAGAATAACTACCGTCAAAGCTTGTTAACTCATCAACATAAGTTGCACCGCTTCTGTTTACTTCATAAGCAAGACTTGAATCGGTAAATGTAAGGCTTGAAATTAGAATTCTATCTTCTGGTTCTTCTGTTTGAAAAAGATCAGGACAGCCCGTTAGAACAAGTAAAATAGAGAAAGTAATTACACTCCACACGATAGATTGTTTTTTTATAATCATAGACTTTTTCCTTCTGAACTTGCAGTAAACCCCGACTGTACCTTTATCAGATCTACATGATTTTGCCAGGCAGCAGCATTATTTTTTATTGATATTAATAATGTATCACAGGATAGTTGTGATTCCAATGGATCATCTCTAGATTTTTATCTATACTCATACACCCAAAAAAGAAAAGTAGCATACATCCATATATATCGCACTGTATTGAGATAAAGCACCCCCTTCGGGGTTGATGAAAGAATAAAAGCATATAAATAAAGCATGCTACGTCTCTGTTTATCAGATAAATATGAATTAATTGTTTCTGTTGACAGAATCGCTGAGTGTTGTATATTAAATAGTATGG
The DNA here is from genome assembly GCA_030638735.1 of Spirochaetaceae bacterium. Classification (GTDB taxonomy): domain Bacteria; phylum Spirochaetota; class Spirochaetia; order B11-G9; family B11-G9; genus JAJRQE01. The sequence goes on along the minus strand of DAOWEB010000023.1, from coordinate 8,142 downwards.
AAGAGCGGAAAATAAATGAAAATGCTATGCAGGAACTCTCTCAAACTCTGGCAGCGTGCTGCGACCCGGTACTTATTGAAGACTTTCTAAAGAGCCTTCTTACAAGTTCAGAATCTATGGGGGTTGCCAACAGATGGGCTTTGGTCAGGCTTCTGGATGCTGGTATGAGTCAGAGAAATATTGCAAAGGAACTTGGTTTAAGTTTGTGCAATATTACCAGAGGATCAAAGGAACTTAAAAAAGAAAATTCGCCCTTTGCCATTATGATTGAAGAATTTAAAAAGCTCTCCTGAGATAGCAGGAAAAGGATAATTAAAGATCAGGCCAGCTTATCGAAATCTTTTGAACCTAAATACCTTATTCGACCTCTGTACGCAATATTTGGTACTAAGGTTGTAAAATCCTTACACACGAGTGAAAATATTTGACAAAGGTAAAAGATTACTGTAACATGTTTTATATAAGAAACTAAGTTTCTATTTAGAAACTTAAAGCCGTGAATTGAGAGAAAATTGTCTATTTATAATCTGCAGATGTGCCAGTCAATTTTCATTTAATGAAAGTAGGCAGAAAAATTCGATCGAGGTAGTAATAATGGAAGCAATGATAAAGAAAATTGGTGATTTAGGGATTGTTCCGGTAGTAAAGATTATGGATGCCAATGATGCTGTCAATCTTGGAAAAGCATTGATAAAGGGTGACCTGCCTATTGCAGAAATCACTTTTCGCACTGATGCAGCGGAAGAGGCTATAAGAAGAATACATAATGAACTTCCTGATATGCTCCTGGGAGCAGGTACTGTTTTAACTGTTGATCAGGTAAACAGGGCTGTTGCAGCAGGAGCGGAATTTATAGTAGCTCCCGGGTTTAACCCTGAAGTTGTTGATTACTGTATTAGTAAAAATATTCCTGTTATTCCGGGAGTTAACTCTCCTACCCAGATTGAGATGGCATTAAAGAGGAATTTATCAGTTTTAAAATTTTTCCCGGCAGAGGCTTCCGGTGGATTGTCAATGTTGAATTCCATAGCAGCCCCCTATGGAAATCTTAAATTTATGCCTACTGGTGGAGTTAATACAGGGAATATAAACGATTATCTTAAGTCAGAGAGAGTCCTGGCATGCGGCGGTACCTGGATGGTAAAGCCGGATCTGATAAGTTCCGGGAACTTTGAGGAGATAACAAGGATTACCAAAGAAGCCGTAAAAAATATGCTTGGTTTTGAACTGATGCATCTTGGAATAAATGAGGATACTGAGAGTAGTGCAAAATCTGCTGCGGATGATTTTGCTTCATTACTTTCTTTTCCTGTAAAAGAGGGAAGCAGTTCTTTTTTTGCAGGGACAGAGTTTGAGATAATGAAGACAAAATTTCTGGGCGCCCATGGGCATATAGCTATCGGCACAAACAGTATAGAAAGAGCCATTGCTTATTTTAGGCGGAATGGGGTTAACACACTGCCGAAAACAGCAAAAGAGAAAAACGGCAGAATGATTGCAGTATACCTGGACAAAGAGATATCGGGATTTGCAATTCATCTGCTGCAGAAATAGCAAATAACAGCCTGGTCGGAACTTCGTCGCCTGGTCATAGACTTCGTCTATTGCTCGGCTATGCAACCTAAGGAGCGAAAACAATGTCTAAAATAGTTACATTTGGCGAGATAATGCTGAGATTAAAATCACCTGGAAATGAAAGATTTTTTCAGAGCCCCATGCTGGAGGCAACATTTGGAGGAGGAGAGGCCAATGTTGCCGTCGGTCTTGCCCGATATGGGTTTAACGCTGCATTTGTATCATTAATTCCGAATAATCAGATTGGGAATGCTTGTATTGAAGAGCTTCGTAAACACGGGGTTGATACAGCAAAGATAATTAGAAAGGGTGACAGGCTGGGAATCTACTTTCTTGAAGCAGGTGCAAATCAGCGTCCCTCCAGGGTAATATACGACAGAGCTTCTTCTTCAATCTCAGAAGCTAAAGTGGGAGATATAGATTGGAGAACTGTTTTTGCTTCAGCCTCCTGGTTCCATATTACAGGAATAACTCCGTCAATTTCAACATCTGCAGCAGAACTATCTCTGGAAGCAGTCAAGGAGGCTAAGTCACTTGGTCTAACTGTTTCCTGTGATCTTAATTATCGAAACAAGCTCTGGAAATATGGTAAAGAAGCGCCTGAAGTAATGAGTGAACTTGTAAAGTATGTGGATATTGTTATTGGAAACGAAGAGGACTGCCAGAAATCTCTGGGTATTAGTCTCGATGTGAATATTGAGGGAGGTAGCCTTGATTCTGATAAATATAAAATTCTTACAAACAGGGTAATGGAGAGATATCCGAATATAAAAAAGATTGCTATTACAATGAGAGAAAGTCATTCTGCCAATAATAATGGCTGGTCTGCAGTTCTGAACAATGGTGGAGATTTTATTGTTTCAAAAAAATATGAAATAAAGAATATAGTAGATAGAGTAGGGGGAGGAGATTCTTTTGCCTCTGGTCTTATCTATGGCCTTAATACATATAATCATGATGCGGAAGCTCTTAACTTTGCTGTTGCAGCTTCGTGTTTAAAACATTCAATATTGGGTGATTTACCTCTATTAACAGTAGACGAAGTATTAAGTTTGTCAGGTGGTGATGCTTCCGGCAGGGTTCAGAGATAAAAACATTTGAGTAATGGTAAGCTGAATTCAATAGTTCTAGTAATTTCAGCAACTCTACTATGGAGCATTGGAGCTCCTATAAGCAAATATGCCAGTAGTTCTGCAATGACACTTATTTTTTTTAGAGGCCTGTCGGGGGCTATTGCTCTTGCTGTGGCTTCATTCTTTTTTAAGGTAAACTCTATTCGCAGACCAAAACGATTAAGTATCATCAGTGGGGCTTTTTATGCTGCGACGTCGCTGTGTTTCTATGCATCTCTTGGTTATACTACTGCGGCTAATGCTACTGTGCTTGCCAATACCTCTCCTCTCTTTATTGCATTTCTGGGTATAATTTTTTTGAAGGAAAAACCAACACAAAAGGACTTGTTTATACTATTTATAATTATGATCGGTATTGTTCTCTGTTTTAAGGGGGGGATGTCAATAAAGGGTTCAAAAGGAGATGTTTTCGCCCTATTAGCTGCATTATCATTTTCCATTCTGGCAATTCTTATGAAGAAAGGGAGTCTTTCAGATACAATGCAGGCTATTTTTTGGGGCAATCTTATTGCGGTACTGTTTACACTGCCATATCAGCTAAAAGGCACGGCATTTTTCCCGGAGGATATCGGTCTTTTCATTGTTCTCGGTGTACTTCAGATGGCTTTGCCATTTTTTTTATATATCAAGGGTCAAGAGAAGCTGGGAGCAATGGAAGCTTCCCTATTCAAGCTTCTTGAGCCTGTTTTGGCTTCCCTATGGGTTGCTCTTTTAATCGGAGAAATCCCATCTCTATTTTCTATCATAGGAGGAATACTGGTTATTGCATCACTATTTTATAAAGCTCTCAGTGAATACCATGAATCGCATAATAATCAGAGGTCCTGAATGCATGAAATATTATAGTTGTTTGTTGTTGGGAGGACCAGGTTTTCAAATATTATGTAATCCGGCAAGTCAGGTTGAATTCTTAAATATAAATAAAACGGGACTAAATATATCAATGGGATTATGTCTTGGTCATGACATGATTTTTAATCAGAAATCAATTGCACCTGTAACTAATTTATTTGTTAAAGATTTTACAAATAATCATAACTCGGCAAAAGCTGTTGATAAAATCAGATAGCTTAGTACAAATAAGATAAATAATCATAAAGATCTGGATGTCTTGAAGAATTATTTGACAGAGTATAATAACTGTGTTAGTATGTTTTTAATTAGAAACATAGTTTCTAATGAGAAACTTTATGGGGGAAGGAAATGAAAAAATTTTTGGTATCCGTATTGCTGCTGGTTATAATAGCCGGTTTTGTATTTGCGGGAGGCGATCAGGAAAAGGCTTCTGGAGATACTGACAAACAGACTACATATGTATTCAAATATGCGAATACACAGTCTCAGAATCATCCAAGAAGCAAATCAATGGAATTTTTCAAGGAAAAGATTGAAACAGCAAGTAATGGAAGAATTAAAGTTGAACTGTTCTTCAATGGTGTTCTTGGTAAAGAAGCTGAAGTTCTTGATATGGTTAAGCTTGGAACTGTTCAGGGTAGTAGAGGTGGTCTGTTTGAAAGGGCAAACAAAAAGTTTCTAATTTACACTTTGCCTTTCATGTTTGATAGTACAGATGAAATTCAGAAAGTAATGTTCGGTCCTATCGGCCAGGAGATCAACGAAGGTGCTATGGCGAATGGTCTTTATATTCCTGCTACAGCAGTAGCCGGGGGACCCAGAAATATTACAAATAATGTAAGACCGATCAGGACTATGGAGGATCTCAAAGGTTTAAAGATGAGAACTCCACCGATCGATATGACACTTAAGACATTCAAGGCTCTTGGCGCAAATGCCCAGCAGGTTCCCTACACAGAAACATATATGGCACTGAAAACCGGTGTAGTTGATGGACAGGAAAATCCATTTTCAAACATTGTAGACATGAAATTTTATGAAGCACAGAAGTATCTTTCAATTCTTAATTGGCAGATTCATCCGGATCCTTTCTTTGTCAATCCTGACTGGTATAACTCTCTTCCTAACGATCTTAAAATGATCTTTGATTCAGTTGCTGAACTGACAATGAGATATTCCAATGAGATATGGCTTGGTAGTGAAAAGGGCTATCTTGCTACACTTAAGGACAATTTAGATGTTAATGTCGTAAGCCCTTCAGATCGTGCAGGATTTGTTAATGCTGTAAAACCTGTTTGGCAAGGTTATGTTGATGATGGTATTTTTACCTGGGATGATATAAACGAAGTGCTTGAGGCTGCAAAATAATTTTTAAAAATTGCCGGGAAAATCTTCCCGGCAATTTTATCCTATAAAAAAGGGAGTAAATAGCTCAATGGAAGAGATAAATTCTTCTGGTATTATCAGATTTGAAGAGTGGTTGAATCGCCTTTTTTTTATTGTAATTACAATAATATTCTTTGTAATTGTGGTGACCTCCATATTATTGGTTGTGTTGAGGTACGTTTTCAATACCGGTATTGTCGGTGGTAATGAACTTATGGAATTCCTTTTTGTTTACACCACTGCAATCGGTGCAGCAGTTGCTTTAGGGCATAATAAGCATATCAGAATAGGTTACTTTGTTGAAAAGTTGAGTCCTGGAAAACAGGTCATTACTGATCTATTTGGAATTGTATGTATAGTTTTTATCAATATCGTATTTATTGTTTTAAGCTATTCATGGATTTCCAAAGTGGGTTCGTCAGAATCGCCTGTAATGCGTATTCCAATGGGATTTATTCAGATGAGCGTACCTGTCAGTGGTATTTTATCTGTAATTTACTGTGGATTAAATGGCTTCAAGGTAATTAGACGCATTGGAAAGAGGGGGTAATTCATGGCTATTCTATTAATCAGTCTTGTAGTACTTCTAGTCCTTGGAGTACCTATAGCATACTCCCTTGGTGTGTCAGGTTTTTTGTATTTTTTCTTCGATCAGCCGGAGCTTATTTCTGTTCTTCCTCAGCGCTTTTTTGCAGGGATGCAGTCCTATTCAATGATTGCTCTTCCTATGTTTATTCTAATGGGACTACTTATGAATGCAAGTGGTATTACAACAAGGCTTATTGATTTCAGTATGCTTATTGTAGGCAGATTAAGAGGTGGTCTTGGTATGGTAAATGTTTTTGCCAGCATGATATTTGGTGGAATATCAGGATCGTCTGTTTCAGATACGGCTTCAGTCGGAGCTATACTTATTCCGGAAATGAAGAAAAAAGGATACTCTCTGGAATATGCCAGCGGAATAACAGTAGCATCATCAACAATGGGAATGATAATTCCACCAAGCGTCCCAATGGTGATATATGCCATGGCAGCTGAGGAATCAGTAGGGAAACTTTTTCTGGGTGGTGCTATTCCGGGTATAATGATCGGGCTGATAATGCTTACGATTACCTTTGGTATCAGCCATATAAAAAAGCATCCTCGTGAAGAAAAGATTCTTACCAAAAAGGAGAGGTTTGTAACCATTGAGAGGTCAATACTTGCATTTATAATGCCGCTTTTTGTTATAGGTTCTGTTGTTTTTGGTATTGCAACAGCAACAGAGTCGGCTGGTATTGGTGTCCTATATGCTTTTGTAATAGGAACATTCGTATTTAAGACGCTTAAACTAAAAGATCTCCCCCCTCTAATAAAAGAATCAGCGATTACTTCAGCAAAGGTTATGATAATAATTGCATTGTCGAAACTGTATATTTGGATTCTTGCAATAGAACGAGTGCCCGAAGCTCTGGCAATGTTTGTTTCAGGGCTTGATCTTGCACCATTTATGATCTTGCTGTTAATTGACCTTATTATCCTTCTTTCCGGAACCTTCCTTGATGTAAGTCCTGCGATACTGCTTCTGACACCAATATTTCTTCCAATTGTACAGATGTTTGGAGTAAATGCAGTACAATTTGGTGTAATTGTAATCACAGGTCTCGCTGTAGGTCTTGTTACACCACCGGTTGGAATGTGCCTTAACGTAGCATCATCCATATCCGGACTTGAAATAGGGACAATCTTTAAGTCTGCAATGCCGTTTCTTGTAGCAAATCTGGTGACCCTGGTTGCCATAACATTTATTCCGCAGCTGACTCTTTGGCTGCCTTCACTATTTATGTAATTTAATTTTTAAGGAGTAATATATGATGGATATTAGATATCCTGTACATCCCGAACACGGGAAGAAAATGGATACAGCGGAGCTTAGAAGGGAATTCCTTATAGAAAATCTTTTTACTAAAAATCTAATCAATTTTACCTATAGTCATGTTGATAGGATTATTGTTGCAGGTATCTGCCCTGCTGAAAAAACACTCGCGCTTAATGATGGAAAAGAGCTTGCAAGTGAGTATTTCTTTGAAAGAAGAGAAGGCGGTGTTGTAAATATTGGTGGTCCGGGAAGACTTTTACTTGATGGAAAGTCTTATGAAATGGATCGTAATGATGGATTTTATATTGGAAAGGGAACAAAAGAACTCTCTTTTTCCAGCAAAGATGCCATAAATCCAGCTAAGTTTTACCTTTTATCAGGACCGGCACATGCTTCCTTTCCATCAAAATGGATTCCCCTGAGTGAGACTAAAGAGGTTAATCTTGGAAGTCTGGAAGAATCAAATAAACGTACAATTCATCAGTATGTTCACCCTGCTGTTGTTAAAAGTTGTCAGCTTTGTATGGGTATGACAATACTTGCACCAAATTGTATCTGGAATACTATGCCGGTTCATACTCATGAAAGAAGGATGGAAGTCTATTTCTATTTTGACATGGCAAAAGATACTGTCGTATTTCACCTTATGGGTAAGCCTGATGAAACAAGACATATCGTTGTACGAAATGAGGAGGCTGTAATTTCTCCAAGCTGGTCAATTCATTCAGGTGCAGGAACAAATAGATACACCTTTATATGGGGTATGGTTGGAGAAAACCAGACCTTCACAGATATGGACGGTGTAGATATGAAAGACATTAAATAAGGGTAAAAAAATGATATTAGATAATTTTAAACTGAAAAATAAGGTAGCAGTTGTTACCGGCTGTTCAACAGGTCTTGGACAAGCCATGACTATCGGGCTGGCTGACGCCGGTGCAGACATAGTTGGTATTGATTATGTTGATGCTCCTGAGACTGCTGAATTTGTAAAGGATAGAGGACGGAAGTATCTGGGTATTAAGGCAGACCTTCTTTCAATTGATCCCATTGAGGGAATCATTACTCAGGTTGTAAAAGAATTCGGGCATATTGACATTCTGGTCCCAAGATTTTCAACCTATGGAACTAAATATTGTTAACGGTAGTGTGGAAGTAGGCGGAAAGTTTAACCTGGTTGGTAATCCTTATGGAACCATCAGAATTGGCAACGGTATTTTCCACGCCACAGAAGCAGGTGGCGGTGGCGTGAACTCGTATGTTGATTTCACGGCAGGCGGGACAGGAACTATTGTAATTGATAATTCACTTGTCTGGAACCCTGGTGTCATAAAT
>DAOWEB010000257.1 GCA_030638735.1 Spirochaetaceae bacterium | reverse complement strand
CCCTCTTCGGGCAGATCAGAAAAGTTTCTTCGGGCACCCTTGCCTTTGTCTACACATTCCCTCCTTTCAGGGTTATGGCTGGACTTGCACCAGCTAGTTTATGACCATGCCGGTCACACCACAGCTTAATTTTTTAAAAACAAAAAATGATAAGCTAATGCTCCTAAAAAGACAACCAGACTCAGGCATTAGTCGGTTAGACAAAGCAACAGGCTTACTATAGCGATTCTAAAAAATATGCACAGCATTCAGTGACAATACACACGATATTATGATTTAGAGGCTATGAAAAAGGCAAACTTACAGTCAACGCTACAGAACTTTTAAAGGATACAACCTATTGGTTAGAAGTTGTTGCAGTTGCTTATAGAAGGGTCAGTATTGCCCCTGCTGAAAAACAACTTTACAGCAACTATGTATTAAGATAGAATAATTTAATACAGATATTGATGTGGTATTTCAGCTTAGTTTAGCTTTATACTATTCAAAATTCAGATAAATGATCCTACTGAGGATCTTCCGGATTCAGCACATAAAGTACTGCATTTCTCTTAAAATCCGGATCATATTTTCTTCTTGATTTAATGCTCATGTTTTCTTCTCCTGATTTTCTTTATAGAAGGTTAACTACATTTCCATAATATTTAGGATAGGATTAAAAGGAGAAAATAAAAATGAAAAAATATACATTAAATTTATTTAAGGTTCTGTTCTGTCTTACTATATTTTTAAGTTATGCTTCCCCTATCTGGGCTGACGATATACTTTTTTCTGGTGTGTGGGGGAGTTCTGCAAATGATATATTTATTGTTGGCAGAAAAAATCGCTCTACATATCCACAACCTGAGCCAGGTATCATTTTGCATTATAATGGCAATGTTTGGCAGGAAATGGAGGTGACTAATCTTGATAAGCTTAAAGGTGTTTGGGGTACTTCCAGTACAAATGTGTACGCAGTAGGTGGTTACGGCAAAATTTGGCATTATAACGGTACTGCCTGGCAAATTGTATTGGAGAATGGATTGGCAGATGGTTTGCGGGAAATTTGGGGAAGCTCTGCTTCTGACATTTTTGCAGTTGGCCATAAAATAATTGATAACAATAGTTGTGGTGTTATCTTGCATTACGATGGAAGTGTATGGGGCAGAATACATATAGAGGAAGATCCCTCACCTTATTATAGTGCTGTATGGGGAAGCTCAAGCACTGATGTATTTGTTGATGGTTTTTATTCGGTATGTGATGGAAATGAATGTGTTCCATGCGATGATTGTATCTTACATTTTAACGACACTGCCTGGACAAGAATGGTGTTTTCTTCGGGATCAAGAGCAACTGGTATCTGGGGGACTTCATCTTCCAACGTTTATGCGACTGATCTGTTAGGTGGCGTTTATAAATATAATGGATCATATTGGTCCACCATTAAAGAACAAATGGATTATTATAATGACGGAGGAGCTATCTGGGGAAGCAGCAGTACTGACATTTTTGTGGTTGGTGATTTTGTTGATTGGCCTCAGACCCCACCGCCTGGGCATATTAATTTAATTTTCCATTATGATGGTAGTGCTTTTCAGGAAATGAACTATCCAGATTCGGATTCAAACTATTTACGTGATGTTTGGGGAAGTTCCAGTTCTGATGTATATGCTGTTGGAGGCCTGTATTATGGTTCTGAAAGCCCTGGATTTGTTGTTCACTACAATGGTGTCACCTGGAATAAAATAGCTGTATTGCCCGATCCTGCTACATCAATACCTATTTCAGTAATACAACTACTTCTTCTTCAGTAAAACTGCTAAATTGAATCGGTTTCAGAAGTAAAACTTAAAGTTCTCTGGATAATTGCTATAGCGATTTAAACAAAACATGCACAGCATTCAGTGACGCTATAATTTATTTAATCCTCAGTAACTCTATTAATATTCAATCTATTTCCCTGAATTACACCTGTTTTGCATTTGTCACATTTCATTTTACGTGTGACCTTCAGGTTTTATGACCTTTCACATTGAACTTAAACAACTAATGCAGTGTCTGATTGTCTTTTCCTGAACATTCGCTTATCATTTTTTTGGTTTTTAAAAAATGTTTAAGCGGTGAAGGAAAAGACATTCAGATACTGTATGGGTTCTGGCTAAGGGCTATATCAAAGTATCAAATCATATTAATTCAAATAGTGATAATTCTATGTTTTATACGAAAGTATCACTAGAAAAAGTCCGATACGCTTTTCTCATTATTGGCATACTAATATTTAAAATTTCAGCACACTTAAGGCATTCTCTCATATCAACCAATGCCTGTAGTTCTTTTCCTTCACTACTCAACTCATCTTTTAGCTTTTTTATATATTTATAGGCTTTATTATTTCGTTTCCCGGCGTATTGACCCACTTTTTTTCCAAATTCATACCAGGGACCTTCCATGGAAACTGCTACAAATGTTGCTGTCCAGGGGATGCTGCCTATGTTAAATGTTTCAGGAGATCCTCCCAAGGCCAGGGCAAATTGCCTTGCTTCCTCTCCAATTGATGCTGTAAGATAACCAATGTCAGATGAATTTTTAAGTTTATTTGAACTGATCATGAAGTTTAACCAGATCGTATAAATTCGTGCAAGAATGTCTGCGGCTTGAACACCAATTGGATCGTCTGAAACCATTACCTGTTCTAAAGACAATCCAAACATTTCTACAAGTTGATTTACTGATTTTGATATCCCTGCAAAAATCCCGTTAATTTTATAGTTATCTACAAGTGCTTCTGGATCTACTGATCCTGCAAGAACAAATATCTCTATATCATCTCTTTTATACTCATAAATAAGATCAGTAAGGACATGATATGGAAGGCTGTTTGTGCCTGGAATAAAACCACGGGTTGCAACTATTATTTTTATTGGTTGCTCCGAGGCCTTTATGATGTTTCTTGCATGATTTTCAAAGTCCTCAGGTTTTGACGCTATAATGATCTCACTGGCCTTTCTGAAAGCCCAGGGAAGATCACTGGTGACAAAAACATTCTTTGGAAGCATCTTTTCAGAAAAACGACCTGCTCCATGGCGGGTTAATCCCATTTCCCGGGCAACGTCAACTCTGGAATCATAAATAGTGAGGCTTGCGTTATTATATTTTTTATCATCAAGAAGCCTTGAACCAATATATGAAGCAAGGGCAAAACCCCAGTGACCAGCTCCTGCTACAACAATGTTCTGATCTGCAGTTGGTGAATAAAGCCTTCTGTCTCCATGGGTTGCATAGTAAGAGAGTGCATTTTCATCTTTAACAAGAGGAAGACCTTGAATATCTTTTTGCCATTTACTTAAAACACCTCGCTTTTTTAGCATTCTCAAACCATCTTTTACAATATCAGATGTGCTGCTCTCTGTAATAAAGTCTTCAAGATCTGCTTTCTGGTTAAAGGTGTTTTGATGGTATTCATTTATCTCGTCCAATTGAGAATTGATACCATCATTTAATTTATGGGTTTTTGTTTTTTTTGCGTGGGTAAGACCTCTTGCAACAAGCTGGCTTGACATTATTTTTTT
>DAOWEB010000006.1 GCA_030638735.1 Spirochaetaceae bacterium | reverse complement strand
GCATCCGGCATCTCCCTCTTTTGGAAGTGTAAAGGAAAGCGTCGTTCCTGGTACTGCAACAGCGCCGACATAAACCTTTCCATTATGTTTCTCTATAACATTTTTTACAATAGATAGACCCAAACCCGCACCATCCATATTTTCATCCTCTGATTCACTGCCCTGATAAAATTCAGAAAATATTTTTGGCTTCTCCTGATTGGTAATACCGCTTCCATCATCCGATACGGAGATTACAATACATTGTTCATTCTCTGTAACTGAAATAATAATTCTACCCTGCTTTCCAACATGCTTGCTGGCATTGTGAATAAGATTGATAAGAACCTGTTGGATCCAGTTTTCATCGGCTATAGTTTTACTTATTAAGTTAGGGTAGGTATACTTTAGTTCCTGATCCCTGGAATCAATAAAAGGAAGCATATCAGTACAAACTTTTTTTATAACAGTCCGAATATCCATAGGGTTTTTATTCATTCTAAACCATGCATACTCAACTTTTATACTGGCAAGAATGGTATCAACAAATCGAACCATCCTCATTGTATTTTCCAGAACAGCTGTTAAAAATCTTTTTTGTGTAGTATTAATTTTTCCAGGCCTTTCTTCCAGAATAATTTCTGTAGATGTTTTAATTACTGCAAGGGGTGTTCTAAGTTCATGAGAAAGAGTTGATAAAAGTTTATTTTTTCCATCAATCTGTTTTTGCTGAGCTTCAACTTCTGCATTCAATTCAGCTTTTGTTTCAATACTAAGTTTATTCAAAAAAAAGCTTAGAAGACTAATTGGAATAATAACTACAAAGGTTTCAAGTTCTAATCCCAAAATCAGCTTAACTAAAACAAAAGCAATAGTTAAACCAGTATTAATAAAAACAGCAGTATTAAATTTCCACATTCTAAAATTAGTAAAATTTGTTAAAATCATAAAACCGGAAAACAGATAGGTATTTAATAAAGTCATAGCAGAAATTAAGGATATTGTTTCAAGAATAATACCAGTATATTTTCCAGACTTAATATGGGCCGGTAGAATTATATCATATATAAACCAGGGGATTAGGCATAAAGGACCACTAAAATATAATGGATAGGTTAAATTGTGATAATTGAGTAGCAAAAAGATAAAAGCGGTAAGAGAAAGTACCCTAAAACTGTATTTAGTCAACATAATTATATAGCTTTCCTTTTTATAAAGAAAGAATTAACGGTTTTCTTCCCTATGTCAAGGAAAGGTTCTGTTAATTTTAAGGATTATGAACCATAGAAGCACTGTTCCCGTAAAAAAGTGACTTTACTTGATGTTTAGTTCCTAACCCTTTAAAAGCAACCTGCCATATTTCTCCATTGTTTGCTATTTTTTCAGGATATAAAGGGAGAGTATCCTCAAGCAGGCCTTTAATTATTCGTAAGGTTACAGCATGTGAAACAATTAAATAATTTGAATTATCATCCAGACTCTCAAATCTCTTAAAAAAGGGGCTAATTCTGGAAGCCAGCATTTTATAGGATTCTCCTCCACCCTCCGGGATCCAGTTCCATCTTTTTGTAACATCCTTTTCATAAGAAGGATCCAATTTTACTTTATCATATGACATTCCTGTAAATCTGCCAAAATGCTGTTCTGATAAAGCTTTATCAATTTCTGTTTTTTTACCTGACATCTTCTCGAAAGGATTTGCTGTCTGACAGGCTCTAAGCTGGGGTGAAGCGATTATAGAATTAATAGCAAAGTCATTTAAAAAATCTCTTGCAACATCAAATGCCGCCTGCATTCCTTCCGGAGTAAGAGAAACATCAGTCTGACTTGCCAGATATCTAGCTTTGTTAGCTTTACTTTCAGCATGACGCATAAAAAAAAGTGTAGGCATTTTGTCCTCATAAACTATATATGTTGGATTAAATCAAATTATCATATAATTTGCTCAATGTCTCTATCTGGTAATATATTACATTATAGATGAATAACAGAAACTAATCGCCAAGCTCAAACAACCCCTTCAGGTTCTGTAAAAACTGAAGGAAAAGTTCCCTCTGCTGCTCCTCTTCGGGAGTAGTAAAGGCAGCAGCTGATCCACCGCCACGGGAAAGATATTCAGTTAAGACTACAATCTCCTTAAGAGCAGCATCCCTTCCTGCCTGCTCTTTTTCCTTCCCATAAGCTTCCAGATACAGTTCCATTTTTTCATGGAGATCAGGATACTCCTCCCGGATAGAATCTGAAGCAATAACCTCTTTAATAAGTAATTTTGTATCCAGAAGAGAAATTAACTGTTCAGTGTTATCTCCGGTACCTGAAGTTGATTCAGGGAATATATCAATTTTTCTCTCTATTTCAGAAAGTTCTTTTACTAAATTCG
>DAOWEB010000380.1 GCA_030638735.1 Spirochaetaceae bacterium | reverse complement strand
TCTCTGGATCTTCCCGATATTATGAACAATGCAATATAACAACCACTGGCTATTTACCTTCTTTTTACTTCTCAAAGTAAGCCGATCAAGATGAAGGGTTCCTCTTAAATGTCCAAAAACTGGTTCAACCGTGCCCATGCGTTTAGAGTATATGCTTCGTCCTTCAGGAGTATCAAATCTTTGCTTCATCTTTGCTGTAAAGGATTCTTTTCCTTCCAGTTTTGTCAGATCCAGTTTTCCTACCTGTCTCGCTTTTGTATTTTTATTACGAATGCACTTAGTTCTTAGAGAACAATTTTTACAATTCTTAATATGCCCCATATAGGAAACACCCCGATAGTTTCCAGCTTGAAAGTTTCTACATTTCATCCACATTGGAAATCCTGCAGGACAAACTAACTTTCCTGTTAATTCATTAAAAACAAAATCATCTGCTGTAAAATAGTTCTTACCTTTTTTGGGTTTCCAGTTTACTACTTTCTTTTTATACCTTCCTGCATTTTTAAATCTTACATCTCTTTTCCTGAATTTATTATCTGCTATGAACGCTGTTATTCCATCAGCGTCAATTAGTTTCATATTTTTCTCACTATGGAAACCACTATCCGCTGTAACTACCACTTCTTCATATATTGCATCTGAGACTTCTGCTTCCCTGCAGTTTTTATCTACTTCTTTCAAAATCTCAGGCAAGTGGCTCGATTCATTACTGTCTCCAAAGGCTTCTGCCCACACTACAACCTGATGTTTATCATCTACTGCTGCAATTCCGTTATATCCCTGAATGACTCCATGACCAGTGGACATCTTTGCACTTTCATTATCTACAATATTACTTTTTATAGGTTTCCCCTGTGTTCCTATTTTCTCATCATTTGCATCGAGCCATTTGTATATCTTTTCTGCCCGTACTTTTAACTTTTTTATGGATTCTTTCTCTTTGTTTTCCTGGCTCTTGTTATATTTATTTTTGTCTGCTTCCTCATGTTTTATAACCAGGTATTTAACAGCTTTCTCAATCTTTCCTGCTTTTTCCAGTAACTCTTTTTTTGTTCCACTCCATTCTTTTGAGCAATTGGATGATATCTTACAACCATCTATTGCAAACATATTTTTACCGATTAAGTTCTGGGTGTAACAGACTGAAAGGATCCTGGTAAAAAGATCGATTATCTCCTTCGCATTCGAAGAGATGAAATCTGCTATTGTTGTATAATGCGGAGATGTGTCTGCTGATAAAGCCATACAAATTACATTTTCCTGACAGAGTCTTGCGATTGCACGACTGGTGTTAATACTACGGCTGTAGGCAAAAAGAATTATTTTTAACAGTATTGCTGGATCATAAGCAGGGGCTCCTGTCTCATCATTATGAACCCGCTTATAAAAAAGACTTAGATCTATTTTCTTATCTATTAGATTATGTAATGTATATTCGAAGGTTCCGGGAAGAATCTGTTTATTGAAATTTATTGGCAGAAAAACGGTCTGTTCATAAGAATATTCTTTATATCTTCCCATTTTTACATCCCCCAGTCTAATTAAATTTTATCATGGGAATTCCTGAAAAGATAGTTAAATTTGCACTTTTTCTACAGCCTCAACCGACTATTGACCGGTAATTTATTACCGGGAAAATATGTGGAAAAGGTATCCAGTTAATCCAGTCCCTTGTCGCATAGCCGAGCAGTGACGAAGTCCCGACCAGCCCCTTCATGGCTGAGAAAGAAAACAGAACTAAGTAAATTTAATAACCCCAACAACAATCCCCACAACAGTAGCTGTAAACCCGGTCGACCAGACCATAAACTGGAACATCTTTGTTTCAATAGCCTTTAAGCGGGTATTAACTTCATAAAACCGTTTATCATTCTGATCAAAACCCTGTTTCATCAGTTCCCGCTGGTTTTTAAGTTCCTCTTCAACCCGGACCATTCGCTCTCCCAGCTCTATGGGGTATATGCTTCCTTTAAATCTGTAAGTCTGTTCAGGGAGCCATTCTGTTAAATGTTCCTGGACATACTCGCCAATTATTTGCAGCTCTTCTTTTTTAAATGCCATTGCCATACCCTTCTCCCTATAATAATAATCCTTCTTTTCTGTGTAGCATAGGGGGAAATGCTTTTCTGCTTCAGATTACTCAAATTATTTCTGGAATTAGTTGTTAAATTATAATCTTTTAAAATTCCATTTTTTTACCCGGACTTCCGCATCCTTAGGAGATTCATTACATATTGCTTCAGTCTGCTCCCTGGTAGCCAGAGTTAAGAGTCCCATGTACCGGTCATAGCACTCTATGGAAACTATTCTAATAAGTTCATTAATTTTTAAAATAATCTGATTTCCTCCTGAGGTTTCTGCAATCTCTGTAAAGCCCCTGTATATCCCCTCCATTTTTCTATCCAGAGCTTCGTCAGTTAGTTCGACTTGGGTCATGCTGTCGTCTACTTCATCTACAACATTATCAATAACGGGTATGGTTGCTTTCTCATCAGAAAATAAAATTTCGTGTCGCTGTTCCTCTTTTATATCAAAAATAAGCTGAGTATAATCAATTTTATTTTTCTTTATAAGCTCAGCCATTTTAAGAGCTTCCAGTCTGTCAGTAGGCTGACCGTCGGTAAACAGAATAATTTTATTATGAATTTCTTTATCCTTAAAATGGAGTACTTTTTTTATAAAGGCACTGTAATTAGTGTCTCCCCTCTTAATTTCAGAACCTTTAAGAGGGTAGGCTGCAGGAATACATGTATCGGAAAATACATAAAGTTTAATTTTTGTATTTAATAAAATATCTGTAATGTACTTATAAAAGTTGTTAAGTGCAGACAATACAAGATCCAGTTTTCCGGCAGAATCCATACTTTTCGAAAAATCAACCACTAAATGGAGCAGTACTTCTTTGTCTTCCGGAAGATTAAATTTAGAATTAAGCCGGTTTGTCAGAAGATCGCTTATGGACATGGATAGATCTATTCTGTGAAATAAAGATGGAATTATATCCAGGTTTTGGTTTAGACCGTACATATAGGAAAAAGAGTTAAAGTTATCTTTAATA
>DAOWEB010000424.1 GCA_030638735.1 Spirochaetaceae bacterium | reverse complement strand
TATTCCTGGCAATTTCTTACAGAGAAAGAACTTATTACAGCATCTGAAACCAGGCACCCTTCGATCAGAAAGCTTATTGCTGATCTTAAAATTCTTTCAGCAGATATAAATACTATTCCTGAAATGCTGATTATGGAATTACAGATTTCTGCAACAACAGCACTCACTTTGAAGCAAGGAGTAATTCGTATCCATCAACAGCTTGAAATAGAAGTTAAGCAAAATCCATTTACAACCAGGCTAATGGTATACAGAGGAATTGGTCCAATAACAGCCTCCCAGATTTTTGCAGAAATTGCGGATATTAACAGATTCCCTAATAACCATCATCTTGCATCTTATGCTGGATTTGGTCGAAGAGAATATAAAACAGGAACTAATAATAGGGAGAGGCCTTCCTTTCTTTATAATCACCGTCTAAAAAATGCATTTTATACTGCAGCAAAAAACTATACTTTATTCAATCCTGATTCTCATCTTTCTGGTTATTATAGAATGTTGAGGGATAAAGGTATGAAAAATACTGAGGCATATAAAAGAATTGGCAGAGCGTTGATCCGCAGGTTCTTTAGAGATCTTATGAATGTTAAAATAATCGAAGAGGAGAAAACGAGGTGTGAGGGCAACCTGAAAATAAATCAGGATGGGCAAATAAACCCGGAGCAACCTCACACCCCGACACTTATCAATAATACTCAACCTATTGAAATCTTAGTAAAAGATATAAGTGCTTTTACTATGAAGGTAATTACCCCTGTAACGATAACATAAGACCGTTAAAAAGCAAAGTTTTACTTGACAGTACTAAAACTATCTAACGTTTGTTTTCATTTTGTGTTATTACATTCCCAATTGACAGGGTTATTGATTATGGATTTTACCTAATATATTTTTTCAATTTTATTTCAAATATCCTCCAATAGACTCAAATTACAAAAAAGGATAAAATACAGAACATTTTTTACAGGAGCCAACATGAAAACCACAATTCTTAAAGTCGGAAACAAAACATACAATTATTACAGCATTACAGAGTATGCAAAAGTAAATGGTTTTGATATTGACCCTCTCCCCTTCTCCCTTAAAGTACTGCTGGAGAACCTGTTAAGGAATTCTGATAAAGAATATATAAGTGAAGAAGAACTGGCAGCCCTTGCAAACTGGAACCCGTCTGAAAAGAATATACGTGCAGATATTTCATTCCACCCCTCCAGAGTTATAATGCAGGATCTAACGGGCGGCGCAGCGATTGCAGATCTTGCAGCTATGAGAGAGGCTATAAGCAATGCCGGGGGTGACTCATCAAAAATAAATCCCTTAATTCCTGTTGATATGATAATTGATCATTCAGTTATGGTTGACTATTCAGGCACTGCCGATTCCTTCCAAAAAAATGTTGAATTGGAATTTGAACGTAATCAGGAACGGTACCGGTTTTTTAAATGGGGCCAGCAGGCATTTGATAATTTCAGGGTTGTTCCCCCGGGAACAGGAATAATTCATCAGGTAAACCTTGAATACCTTGCCTCTGTAGTTACTGCACAGAAAGATGCTGATACAGCTCTGGTTTTTCCGGATACAGTTGTAGGGACAGACAGCCATACAACAATGATCAATGGATTAAGCGTTCTCGGTTGGGGTGTGGGAGGTATAGAAGCTGAAGCAGCCATGCTTGGACAGCCCCTTACAATGCTTATACCAAACGTAGTGGGTTTTCGTCTTGATGGTAAACTTAGCCCTGGTATAACAGCCACAGATCTTGTACTTAAAATTGTTCAAATGTTAAGAGAATATGGTGTGGTAGGTAGTTTTGTTGAGTTTTTTGGTTCCGGTCTGGATAATCTGAGTCTTGCAGACAGGGCAACCATAAGTAATATGGCACCTGAATACGGCGCAACCTGTGGTTTTTTTCCAATTGATAATGAACTTTTGGCTTATTTAAGACTTTCAGGCAGAGATGAAGATCAAATAGATCTTGTAGAAGAGTATGCAAAAGTACAGGGATTATGGAGAGATGATAAAAAACCTTCCAAATACAGTTATGTTCTTGAACTGGATATTTCTATAATTATGCCTGCAATGGCAGGACCAAGACGTCCCCAGGATCTTGTATTATTAGGTGATGTCTCTAAAGAGTTCGACAAGGCCTTAAAAGATATCTACAGTGTGAAAAATATTAACGGGAGCTCTTATATTAAAGAGATCGATCATAATCTGACCCATGGAGATGTAGTTATAGCGTCCATTACCAGCTGTACAAACACTTCCAATCCTGCGGTTCTTATAACTGCAGGACTGATAGCCAAAAAAGCTGTAGAGATGGGATTAAAATCCAAACCCTGGGTTAAAACATCCTTTGCTCCAGGCAGTCAGGTTGTTACTTCATATCTGGAGGCAGCCGGCCTTATGAAGTATCTTGATAAACTTGGTTTTAACTTAATCGGTTATGGATGCGCTACATGTATCGGTAACTCCGGTCCTCTGCCGGTGCCAGTTAAGGAGGCCATAATATCCGGAGATCTGGTTACAGCAAATGTTTTGTCAGGAAACAGAAATTTTGAAGGCCGGGTCAGCCCGGAGTCAAAAGCCAGCTTTCTGGCATCACCTCCTCTGGTATTAATCCATGCACTTACAGGTACAATAAAAACAGATTTAACACAGGATCCAATTGGGAAAGGTTCTGATGGGAAAAATATCTATCTAAAAGACCTTTGGCCGGCAGAATCTGAAATTAAAGACGCAATAGCTAAATATCTGACACCGGAAATGTTTAACGAACGCTATAGTGATGTATTTGCAGGCTCACAGGAATGGCAGAAACTAGAATATCCTGAAGGGACTCTATATGAATGGGAAAATAAAAGTACCTATATAAGAAAACCTCCATTTTTTGATTCTTTCCTTGAAGCTTCACAAAAAGAGGAAGTAAGTGATATTAAAGATGCAAAGTGTCTTGCAATTTTTCCTGACAGTACAACGACAGACCATATTTCACCCGCTGGAAATATTGCTGCAGACAGTCCTGCAGGACGATATCTGGTCTCTAAAGGGATAGATCAGAAACAGTTCAACTCCTACGGCAGCAGACGTGCAAACCACGAAGTAATGATGAGAGGCACATTTGCAAATATCCGTATAAAAAACAGGATGATCCCCGGAATTGAAGGCGGTTATACCCTGGACAGCAAAGATAACACGTCAGCAATTTATGATGCTGCAACCAGCTGGAATGGTTTACCATTAATTGTATTTGCCGGCAAAGAATACGGAACCGGTTCTTCAAGGGACTGGGCTGCAAAGGGTCCCTCCCTCCAGGGTGTGAAGATGGTAGTTGCCATGAGTTATGAGCGTATACACAGATCAAACTTACTTGGAATGGGTATTCTTCCGTTAGAATTTACAGATGGTAATTCCATTGATACCCTGGGAATTAAAGGGAATGAAACCTTTTCATTAAAAGATCTGGAGAATATTCAACCCTCATGCGAACTTACTATGGAAATCAAGCTCACAGATGGCAGTTCTAAATCATTTCCAGTAAAAGTCAGGATCGATACCGGCCTGGAGCTTGAATACTGGAAAGCCGGTGGTATTCTGAACTATGTTTTGCTTGAGTTTATGAAATAAGTAATAAACCAGTAAATAAAATTGTCAAGAATTTCATTATTATTCTTCATCATACCTGTCAAGGAAACTACTCTGATTCTCCCCGTCCCTCCAGCCAATTACAGCATCAAGAAAAACATTTTTTGTACTGTTAAAGATTGATTTTTCCACATCCTGAAAACTTGTCCCAAGGGTTTTAATCAGTTCTTT
>DAOWEB010000179.1 GCA_030638735.1 Spirochaetaceae bacterium | reverse complement strand
ACGAGAAGGCTGTGTATATCAAACCAGGACTGTCCTGGAAAAAAAGCTTCAGAAGAAAGTGTAGGTAGAAGCTGTGCTGCATGTGTCTCCATAAAGCTGAATATCTGCTCCTCTTTCTGCAGAGGATTGAGTGTTATCAAAGTTGGATTTGAAAGTAATCTTGCTACAAATAATTTTGCTTTATCAATTTCTTCACTCATTTGATTTTTTATCGACCTGTGATAGAGTATTTATTAATTAAGAGTAACACAATGATTAAAATTAGAATACTATTTTTTATTATATTTATATCAATAACTCAATTTGCTTATACCCAGACAGTTTATCTTCCCGGAGAAGAAGCACCAGAATCAATATTTTCTATAAGTCCAGGTGGTAATGATGTCGACCTTTTTCTTCTTGGATCCTGGGAAACAGAACTTCGGGGAGGATTTGGTTTTTCATGGGATTCAGAGAATCCAGACTTAAAAGAAAGTTCTTTTCCTGGAATGGTGTCAGGGATAAAGTTAAACCATAGTCCTGATATCTTTATATCTTTATGGCTGTTAAACAGTTATTTTTTTGAAACTTCATTTATAGATGATTACGAACTTAATACAATTCTGTTTGGCTATGAAGCCATAGACGAAAATTTCGTACAGAGTGTAAGAATAGGAAATACAGATATTGGCTTCGGAGAATATTCATATCTAAGTATACCTGAAGCATCTACAGATTCTATGGGAGGAATGGCCCTTTTTAATAATGATAAATCTGAACATCAGCTTATGATAAGATATGATCCGGCAGAGATGCAGATTAAATATTATAGAGGGCAATATGAAGTAGAATTATCCAGGATACAACTTACAGACTATATAAAAGGAAGATATTTTATACTTCCTGATGATAATGTAGATGATCTGCAAGTATATATTGAGGACAGCAGTGGAACTTTCAATGACGGTATTCATCAATATAGAATTGCAAATTCTGACGATGCAATAATTTCTGCAGAAGAAGGAATTATTTTTTTAAGAGAGGCTCTTGATGTAAGAGTTGCTGTCTATTACACAAAAAATGGAAATTCAGTAGGTAATGTATCATTGGGGGCAGGAGCACTGGCAGGTGATTCCGACGGTCTGAACAATTCTACTGGAGATCTGGATATAGGCGAAGTTATAAATTTCTTTTTTGCTATGGATGAGTACCTTGGAATAGATATGAGTTTACTTGAATTATCAATTAATTCCAATCCTGCTTTACTCTTATATGAACCAGGAGTTTTCTCCCCTTTCGAGATGCTCAGTGTTTATTCTCTACCTTATTTAATATCGGATAACCCTGAATTATTTAACACTAGCCTTGTGGATATTAATCTGTCAGCTGGTGAAAAAATAAGCACAGCAACAAACTTTGAAGATTATTTGGTAAGAATATTATATAATGGAGAATCTTTCAGAGAACCTGCCAACCGGTATCCTTTAGCAGAAAGCATCGATATTGATGCTCTTATATATGAACCCGTTAAAGAACTAAGTGGAACTCCTGCAGATAAAGAGCTGCTATTTCAAAGGTTATTCCCTGCAGGAAGCTATTATCTTGGAGATAATGTCCTTGAAGGTTCTGTTTATGTCACTTTGAACGGTTTTGACGAATACAGATACACTTTTAATCCTGATTCCGGCACAGTTAGCTTTTTATTTCCTGTACCTGCAGATGCAAATATTGAAATAAAATACAGGACAATGATCTCTTCCGGAAATTCCGGTGATTTATTGATTGCTCTTGGAAGTAAATTCAATTTTACCGATAATTTTTTTATGAACACAGGCCTCGGACTAAGATGGAATATTTTAGATTCAAGTTACATTGAACAACCCGGTGAGGCTTCAGGATCGATTATAGGTACTGCTGGTTTTTCCTATAAAGGTGAAAATATTGATTTCAAACTGGATGCAGGACTCAGTGTCTACAGTCCCAATACTACAGGAATTTTACGCCTTGCAGGGATGAATAATAGTGGATTCGATGTACCTGTTTCTGCAGATTTCCTTTACCCGGCAGCTATTCCTGAGTCACCAGTAACAGGAATACGAGGAAAATTATACTATAAGGACTATCATGAATATAACTCTGCAGGAACCTCAATATTACAGGATTATTCATGGTCTCCACCATCAAATCAGATATATGCATATGAAGATGGTGGACGATCAGGTCCCTATATTACAGGCACTAATTCTGAAATAGAGGGAAATACTGCTGCTTTTGATTATGATTTAGGGGCAAATGAATGGACTGGAGGAAGGATCCCCCTTACCCTTGGTTCAGAACCTATTGACCTTTCTTCTACTCAATCAATTTCTATGAAATGGAAGCTTATAACCTCAAACACTGTAGATATCTATATTAGAGTAGGAAAACTGGCAGAAGATCTTGATAATGATGGTACTCTCGATGAAGAATTATCTACCCATGAATCAGGATTTAACTTTCAAGATGGATCATTCAACATGAAAGTTGGACTTTCTCCGGACAGCAGTACTGGAAATGGTCAAATTGATACAGAAGATCTTGATGGCAATGGGATTCTTGATAAGGAAGGTACAAATCTTGTTTTTGTACAAAACCCCACTGTTCCAGGAAGCAGCTGGGAAACTCTAACTATAAATCTTACTTCATCAGAACGTGAATCTTTGAAAGCTGTTACCGGATTTGAAATAATTATTATTGACGGAGGCTCTGTCAGCTCAGGACGTCTTTTCATAGGAGACATTATTTTTTCAGGATCCTCCTTTGTTACAAAACCTGCAGGTGCTCAGACAGTGAATGCCAAAGAAGTAAATGAACTCTATTCTTCATTACCAACCCCTCTTTTGACAACATCATTTCCTGAAGTAAGTATATTTTCTACAGGATCGGGAGCACAAAATGTTACAGAAATAAATTGGGATATTGGAGATGCAGATCCATGGGAGGTCACAACATTCGTAGAAGTGACAGACCTTTCAGATTATAATAAAGTAAGCTTTTATATGAAAACCCCTTCTACTGCACCAAGTGAGATAACTTTTTCTTTAACAAATCCTTCAGGAGAAGGTGTTTCTCTTTCATTTCCACCTGTTGAAAGCACAAACTGGGTAAAATACACAGTAGACTACAGAAATGGGACACTTACTGCAGATGGTTTAAATGTCGCAGATGTAATATGGAATAACAGGAATGTAAATTCCACTAATACAAACCGTCTTACATTATCTGCAGTATGTACAAGTGGAGGAACTCTCCTTATTGATGAAGTACATATGGAAGAACCTGTTGTAGGAATAAGCGGTGCAGCAAGTACAACGTTTAATTACAGATATCCAGGGACTATTCTTAACTTCAGAAAAACACCTGTTTTAAGCAATTTTACTTTCAGCAATTCTTCCAGTATAAAAGGCCCCAATTTTGCATCTGGTTTTACTGACAACAGAGATTCGTCAATTTATACAGCTTCAAGTCTGGATATATCTCTTTTAACCATGAGAATAAGTGGAAATCTTAATTTACAATGGCAGGAGACCGAATTATTCAGTTCACCGGGAATATCGTTCACATTACCTATTTTTAATAATTTTCTAATTATAAATGACAGTTACAGTGAAGTAAATCTTCCACTAAGCTCTTCCGTTCGTAAAGAAAGTTCAGTTACAACTAAACTGGGATTAACTTCTTTAGTATTATCTGCAGACTCCTCACACAGCAATATAAAAATGATCAGAAACTGGGGAATAAATACAAGTACAACATGGGAAAAAGGCTCTTCTGTAAACAGTTCAGTAGATTTTAGAATGACCAGTATTGAGGACCCTTATGAAGGAATGGATTCTTTTGAAAAATTTGTTACTTCATATAGCCAGTATTTACCCGGAAATATAGAAAACGATAGAAATAGTATTATAAGTATTACTCCTACTATAAAATTAAATTCTTTGACTATTGGGATGAAGGAAACCCTTGGAAGTAATAGTTCAGGAATAGATAAAAGAATAATAAACTCTAATCAGTTACTTTCTATTAACGGGAATTTTGTTTTTAATTCTGATAGTCTTAATGAATGGAATCTTGTTCCAAAATATAAAAAAACAATGACTATTACAGATAATGCAAGTAGTAATAATAATTTTTTCATAGATACCAGCGAATCAGCCCAAAATATTGGAACACAAAACTACTATTTCACAGGGCTTCCCTTATGGGAAATTATCTTACCGGATTTTGCTACTCATTTTAACAAAAATACATCAGAACAGATCAATGCGGAATACATACCGGAAATTTCAATAGGTTTTTCCCGACTCACAGGCTCAAAGCCGGTAGATATTATTATTCCTTCAGGGTTGGATATGAATCTTTCCAGAAATCTTAACAGGGATTATGATTCACTCACAGACAGTTTAAAAATTAATTTTGAAACCAGAACTTCTGCACTAAATGTATTCGGAAATTTAGGGACAACTCCTTTAATAAACTGGTACCAAACCGAGGAAATTACAAATATCCTTGCAATTGGAGGAGAATACAGATCATATGGAACAGAGCTTTTAAATGACCCTGTATTTAATATTAACTATTCCCTTTATATAAATTTAAGTCTGAGCCAAAAAAACTCTATAGATATTCAGAGTAGTCATAACTGGGAATGGATCCCTTTAAAATGGAACAGCAGCAGCTCAGGAAGCTATAATTGGCAGGTAATTCCCAATAAATTAATTGCTATACCACTATTTTATGATAAAAATGAAAATAATAAACCCTATTATGAACACAAAGAAAAGCTTACATTGTCTACTAATACTAATTTTGAAACGAAAGAAAATTCATTTACCCTGACAGTAAATCATTCAACAGATCTTATTTTTACAGATAAAGGAAATATATCAATATTTGCAGGTTTTGGTATTGATCAGAAAAGTATAACAAACTCCGGTTTAACATCCAGGTATTATCTCCTTGGAATTGAGGCAGGTATATCAGCAAAACTTACTTTCTAGGATTCATCTTTTATAAAGCAAATTGACCATAGTTGGAATTACTATTTTCATTCATATTACTGTTTTTTTTAATCTTACTGGTGTATACTTGGTTTTATAAAGGAGCTGTTATGAATTTACTAAGAAAAATATTTTTGTTATTTATTATAACAATTTTAGTTATTCCTGCATTTAGTGAAGAAGGAACTGATTCCGGTTTCAATTTTCAAATGGATATAGAAATTGGTGCAGAATCAATCAATGAAGGAGAAACTGAAGTTTCTTATCAGATGCTTTCCATTAATCCTGATTTTGCATTCGGGAATTTTGGAATTGGATTGGATTTAACTTTTCATTACCGTTTCGATGATGGTAACGGGAATTTTGATTTTAGAGAAGAAGACTGGACTACTTCAAATGATCGTACTTTTCTGGACATCTATCTTCCAATTTTTAGATATATAAGATATGGCCATAAAGGTGACTCTGTTTACGGTAAAATAGGATCCATAGAAGACGGTACCCTTGGAAACGGTTTTATAATGAGCAATTATTCCAATACAAATTTTCTTCCTGAACAAAGAATGGTAGGTCTTGCCTTTGATCTGGATGGCAAACTTTTTAATTTCCCATATATTGGAATAGAAACATTTGCGGGTAATCTTGCAAAAATGGATGTATTTGGAACACGAATATTTGTCAGACCTCTAACATCTCTTGCAATTCCAATAATTGAAGATCTTCAAATTGGTACTACAGCTGCATTTGACAGAGAACCTGATGCCCTTTATGACTTTACAGAAATACCGGAAGATTTATCTTCTGTATATTCACCTGATACTGTATCAATATATGGTGTTGATTTTAAACAGCCGATTATATCAAATAGTACAATATCACTTGCTGTATTTGGTGATATAGCATTTCAGAGTGGATCAGGAACGACCAATGCAGGTGGATTACTGGGTATTGGCGGCCAAATGATCGGTTTTATCAATTACGGACTGAATGCTCTCGTTTTAGGTGATAATTTTGTACCATTCTACTTTGATTCTGTTTATGATCTTTACAGGGAAGCAAAGTATGAAGTTTATGACGGCAGTATGAATATAGACGGATATTATGGTTGGCTGACAAGTCTTGGGTTTACATTTCTTGATGGAATGTTTTCATTTAACACCTCTGTTGACGGTTCATTTGAAAGAAGAAGTGATGAACCTACAACATTTCCTCATTTAAGATCTGTTTTAGTTGTTGGAGAAGGTCTTCTTCCAGGTTTTTTCTTTGATGCAAGTTACGATAAAAGATACATAGAAGACTGGTCCGATTTAATAGATGCGGATAATGCAGTTATTGGTTTAAATATCAACTATAAAACAGGCCCTGCAGTTATTACATTGGGATATGATTTACGTTATGTACCTGAAGATGGAAGCTGGGATACTACATCCAAACTGTCCACTTCAATTAGTTTATTTTAGGAGGTTTACTAATGAAAAAAATATTAATATTTTTACTGTTAACAGCGGTATCCTTTAGTTTATTTGCCCAGTATGGAACACCCGTTGCCATACTGGAATACTATGATGATGATCTGGAGCTTGAAATTACTGGTGCAGACGGAGTTGCTCTTGTAGATATTTACTACGGGATGGATCTTGAAGAAGGAGATACAATACGTACTAACAGGACAGGTGCCGAACTTAGGCTTGATCCTAATGGATCAATTATTAAACTGTCCCCTTTTACTGTATTTACAATTGAGAATCTTCAGAAATCTGAAAATGATTCTAATGATTTTAATCTGATATCCGGTAAAATTCATGCAATTGCCGCCCGGGCAGGTTTTGGAGAACGATATCAAATAAGAACACAATCTGCTGTATGTGGTGTCAGAGGAACAGATTTTGGTGTTATTTCACTTCCGGGGAGTGTAGAAAAAGCTTTTGTAATAGATGGTTTAATTGACTATACAAACAGTTTAACCAACCAGAAGATTCAACTTGGGTCAGGAATGTTAGGAGATGCACTTGCAGAAGTTTTTCAGGCAATTGCAGCCAGTGCAGAACAGATGAATGATCTGGTCAAAGATGTTCTTTTTGAACAACTGGATCCTGCTGCTGTTCCTGGTCATGGTACTCCTGAAAAAGTTGAAGAAGTAGTGGAAGCACAAACAGCAGAATCACAAGAACCTGTAGAGGAAGAACCTAAAGAACTTTCTGAAAAAGAAATGGCAGAATCAGCAATGATGAAAGCTATAAGTGATATACTGGGACTGGAGATTGGTACTGTAACCATAGATGGAGATACTTATTCAAAAGCTATAATTCAACCAACCTTTAATATTGGGAAACTTAAACTTTCGCTTTACCTGCCTGTTGTTTATCAAACAGATCTTTTTGATCCTGAAGACTGGTATCATCCAGAAGGTAATAACGAATGGTCATTTGGAACAGACCAGGACGGATATACAGATATTGCATTGGATGCTCTATCAGATTTATTTCTAAAAATCCGTTATGTTGAATGGGGAGAACAGAGAGATCCTTTTTTCTTTAAAATTGGGAACCTTAGTAATATGACTCTTGGGCATGGTATCTTAATGAAAAATTTTGCCAATGATGCAGATTTTCCAACAATACGAAGAGTTGGTTTAAACCTTGGTATTGATGGTGGAGGTATTGGTTTCGAGTCAGTTGTAAACGATCTTTCTGATCCCGAAATCTTTGGAACCAGACTTTATTTCAGACCTATTGGAAAACTAGCTTTAGGATTTTCCAGTGCTATCGATATAAACCCTGATGAATCTGCTGATCCTCTAAGCGCATTCCCAATTCCATCTGATACTATGTTTCTGACAGCTGCTGCTGACCTGGATTTCCCTTTAATGGAAAATGAATTACTTTCTTTTATCTTTTTTACTGATATAGCAGGGATGGTTCCATACAGAGATGGTGAATTTGAACAGGATATGATTTATAATTCTGACGACGATACTTTTAGAAACTATGGTTGGAATGCAGGTTTATTCGGCAATATATTATTTATTGATTACAGACTTGAATATAGATATTTTGATGGTGTTTTCAAACCATCATTTTTCAACACAAGCTATGAACGTATGAGAGGAAAATATATTGAAGATATAAATAATTATCTTAATGATATGGATAATCCTGATTATAATGAAACAGTAATGGGTGTCTATGGAGAAGCTGGTTTTAGTCTATTCGATAAAATACACACAACTATTGGGTATATGTGGCCCTGGGACAGCAGTGGTCCTTCTGAAGAAGATGAATTTTTATTTGAAGTAGCTATAATGCCTGGTACAATTCCAGTTCTGGATTTATATGGATCTCTTGCCTATCATAGAACAAAGTTTATACCAACACTCCTTGATACATCAGAAGAAGCTAATTTGACTTTATTTGATGCAAATACAACTTTTACAGGAGAAATTGTTTATCCAATTGCTCCAACTTTGGCTCTTGCAGCAATTGTTTCTACAAGTGTAAGAACAGACAGCAACGGTGCAATTATCTATGAAAGTAATGGTTATCCTGAAATTGTTCCTGTAATTACCATTGAAACAAGGATAGGATTTTAGTAAGCTACATTTAATGACTAAAAAAAATAAATCCGGAAGAATTAAAATTCTTCCGGATTCTGTTGCATTACGAATCGCGGCCGGTGAAGTTATTGACCGGCCGTTTTCTGTAGTAAGAGAACTTCTTGATAATTCTATAGACGCAGGTTCAACAAATATAGACCTTTATGTTGATGGTGGTGGAACAGA
Organism: Spirochaetaceae bacterium; assembly: GCA_030638735.1. Taxonomy (GTDB): domain Bacteria; phylum Spirochaetota; class Spirochaetia; order B11-G9; family B11-G9; genus JAJRQE01. Next base: position 8,062 of record DAOWEB010000179.1, on the reverse strand, counting down.
CAATATCAGAGTAGTTGATAACGGCCGTGGAATGAGCCGTGAAGATCTTGAAATATGCTGCCTTCCTTATTCAACAAGCAAAATAGACACAATGGAAGATCTTGATCAATTACAAACCCTTGGTTTTAGAGGAGAAGCACTTTCCAGTATAGCTGCATGTTCAAAACTGGAAATTACAAGTAAATATAATAAAGAACACTCTAACAAAATCATTGTTCACAGCAGCAAATTATTATCCTTTTCTAAAGCCGGTGGAGCTGATGGTACTGTAATTGATGTTTCCGATCTATTTTATTCAATACCGGCAAGAAAAAAGTTTTTAAAAAGATCTTCTGCTGAGGCAACAGCATGTAAAAAAACTTTTTTGGAAAAGTCTATTCCCTTTCCGGATATTTCTTTTAGATTTTTTACTGATAAAAAATTGAAAATATTTCTTCCAGTATCTACACTGAAAGACAGAATTTTGTCAGCATATCCTGGTGTATTTAATAATAAACTACTCCATGAAGTATCATCCCTGCATAAAGATTTTAAAATAAAAATGATAGCAGCAGATCCTGCATTACATCGTAGTGACAGACGTTATATACAGGTATTTTTAAATAACCGAAGAATTAATGAGTTTGCATTTGTACAGGCAGCTGAATATGGTTATTCAGAATTTCTACCAGGTGGAAATTATCCTGTCATTTTTCTTTTTTTAGAAGTGGAACCATCTTTGATAGATTTTAATATTCATCCGGCAAAAAAAGAGGTAAGATTTAGAAATTTACAGGAAATTCATAGAGCAGTTATAGATACAATTAAGTCTTTTTTATCAACATTTGAATACAACTACACTAAAAGCAGTTTGGGAAATGAACCTTCCAGAGATTTTTCAGGATTTACTGAAATACTAAAAGAAAAAAAAGTTGAGTTCAGCACTTCGCCTATTTTTCGAAAAGAATCTGATTCCCTGAATTATTCAAATAATCATGGAAATAAAACAAAGAGCAAGACAGCATCTATTAGTTTTGAAGAACAATCACAAAATAAAATTATCTATATGGGACAATTATTTAATTTATTTTTGCTGACCTCAATAGATGATATTTTCTATTTTATTGACCAGCATGCAGCCCATGAAAAAATTCTTTTTATTGAATTTAAAGGAAAAAAGGGAGAAACCCAGGAACTTTTAATACCTTTTCTATTTGACCTGGATTCTGATAAAGAAAGTGTATTTATTAAAGATCTTTCTGAATATAAAACTATTGGATTTACTTTTGAAAAACTAGAGGAAAATAAATGGCAGCTTTTAGAACTACCTGCTAACTGTGCAGGTAAAGAGGATATTATTATTAATTTCGTACAATCACAAAAAGGTAGTGTTTCCGATCTTGAAACAGAATTATATGCTGATATGGCTTGTAAATCAGCAATAAAGGATGGAGACATTATTGATGCCGCTACTGCTTTGGAATTGATAAAAAAAACACTGAATTTAAAAAACGCCAGATGCCCTCACGGAAGACCTGTTTGGTTTCAGGTCTCCCGGGAAGAATTATTTCAATTTGTAGGAAGAACTTAGAGTAAACTTTCTATCTCTGCTTTTTTGTCATAACCAGGATTTTTTTCAAGAAGAGCTTTAAATATTGTTTTTGCATTATCAATATCATTATTTGTATACATTAATTTACCTAAGGTATAATAAGCATCCCAAAATGAAGGATCTATTTTTATTAACTGATTAAGAGTTGATATAGCATTATTGATTCCATCAATTTCAATATAAGCAAGGGCTAAATTATATCTCATAAGCGTTGCATTTGGCTTTTTTAGTATCGCCTTTTTATAATGACTAATACTATCATTATAAAGCTCAGAATGAAGATAAACATTGCCAAGATTATTATTTACTTCCAATGACCCCGAATCCAACTGGTATGCTTTAAGAAGATATTCAAGTGCTATATCGTACGCTCCTTTTTCATCATAAATCTTCCCCAGATTAATTAATGGCAGAATATAATTACTCTTTCTTGAAAGTGATGCTGTATATGCCTGAATTGCGCTATCAATATTTCCAGTTGCTTCACTGGCATTACCCAAAGTATATAAATATTCAGCAGATTCCGGTTTTAATTGAACTGCAGCTGCTGCATAGATAAGAGCATCTGATGGTTTACCCAGATGTAACTTTGTTATTGCCATATTATTGTTGGTTACTGAATTTGTACTATCCAGTTCCAGGGCTTTTGTGTAAGATTTCTCAGCTTCCAAATAATTCTTAAGGTCCGATAAAACAACTGCCAGGGACCCGTAATAAATAGATTTTGAAGAATCAAGTCTTATTGCTTCTCTATAATATTTGACAGCACTGTTTTTATCACCGGAGATTTTTTTCAATTCTCCCATCTGATAAAAAGCGGTTGCATTTTGTGGATTAATAGCAGAAACATTCTCAAATGCTTTAAATGCTGAGGTCGCACTTCCAAGACGCCGTTGTGTAAAACCCAAATTCATATATGCTTTTTCATGATCAGGTTCAATATGTATACAGGCTTCAAAGGATTGTCTTGCTCCATCATAATTCTTAGTTCTATATTGAGCCTTACCAAGTTCAAATAAAAGCTCTGCTTTTTCCGGATTTAAACGGGCGGCAGTACGATAAGCATCAATGGCACTGTCCCACTGATTCTGTTTTGAATAAACCTTACCCAGAGTTTCATATGGAATCCACAAATTCCGGTCTTTTTCAATAGCCTTATTTGCATATTCAACAGCTTTACTTATATTTGGCTGACTATTTTCATCTTCCTGGAAGTAAGATTCTCCTGTTTCCGCATATGCAACTGCAGAATCAGGATCAAGACCAAGAGCTTCATCAAAAAAACCTCTGGCCTGAGCATGTTGTTCATCTTCCATTTTATTTCTACCTGATTTTATTAACTCTTCAACTTTTTCTGCTTTTTCCCTATCTGCTTTACTTAATGCTGCAAGACGTTCTTCTTCCTCTTTACGCCTTTTTTCTGCTTCAAGCCTTTGTGCTTCAAGGAGCCTTAGTTCTTCTGCTTTTCTCTCATTCTCATAGGCCTCTGAAACAGTATCTGACTGGGATGAAGAATCTTCTAAGGAGTCCCCTAACTCAGAAAGACTTTGAGCAAGAATATCCTGGGCTTTTAAAGCTTCTTCATTTCTCTGATCTTCCAACAATTTATCTGAAGTTTCCAGTTCTTTTTTCTTTTTTATAATTTCATCCCTAAGATTTCTTGCATCACTATTATCTGCATTTTCTATTAGTAATGAATTTATTAAATTCAAAGCCATATCATACTCTTCAGATTCAAAATACTCTCTTGCCAGACGTAGTGTGTTTTGAGACCTGGTATCATCACCTCCGGAAGAAATTTTCCCTTTTAAGAAAAACCCTCCCAGGACAAGGAGAATTATTAGAACCAATACAGCTATAATTATTATAATTTTTGATCTATCCATAAAAACCTCTATTTTATTCTATAATATCAAATTCAATTTCGTAATCTTCTGCAGTTTCAGTTCCTGCAGATAAATTGGTAGTATCATCCCCTGCGGAACTGAGAGAGTTTAAAACCTGGCTTAACAATTCTCTTTGCCTGGCTTCTTCCTCAAGACGCTTTCGTTCCTCTTCCAGTTGATTTCGGGCAAACTCATCCAATTTTAATTCCAGTAAAGCAATTACCCTTTTTATTTCCGTTTCCTGATAAGGCGCAGATTCTACTGTTAAATATAGTTTATAATCATTTAAAGCATCACCATAGGACCCTTTCCTTAAATATTCCCCTGCTCTGTTCCTTAGAGCATCTCCATTATTATCAATTCCTATTGCCTGAGAATAATAATCAATAGCAGAATTAAAATCCCCCTGAATTACAAAATTATTAGCAATATTTGTAAGAAAAGCTGATTTTAAACTACCTGCAAATTCAAGTCCTCTTTTATATGTTTCTATTGCTTTACCGTTCTCACCTATTTGCTCATACGATATACCAAGATAATTGTATATTTTTTTATTACCTGAATCCTCTTTTATAGCAAGTTCAAACCAGGAGACTGCTGATTTAGGATTATTATTCATAAAAAACTGAATACCAGATGAAAGAGCATCTTCACAAAACAACAGTGATGTAATAAAAATATATATTATTATTAATAAACTTGATCTTAGCTTGATATTTTACCCCCTAATGGTTTGACAGTATCCAATTTTCTCATTAATCTTATAAAAGGAGAAGTATATGCCCCTTATTATTGTTCTAGTTTTAATCATCGGAATTGCAGTGGCAGTTATTACAGTTTTTATAATGAAGTCTGTATTAGCACCAAAAAAGCTTGCTACTGTTGCAAATTTCCAAAAACAGGGAAAGCATAACTCTGCTATTAGAATAGCAAAGCAAATACTTGAAAAAGAACCACGAAATGCTGAAGCTCATTATCTTCTTGCCGGCTCGTATAAAGCTGAGCACAAGTCTGAAATTGCCTTAATGGAGCTTAAAAAAGTCAATGAATTAGGCAGTTTTGGAGGATATTGTAAAGAAAACGAATTCCGCTTGATTATTGCTGAACTGTATGAACAATTTAATCAACCAGAGGAAGCTCTTAAAGAATATATTTTGTTGATTAAACTGATGCCTGTTATGGGTGAATACTATTTTAGAGCCGGGAAGCTCTTTGAAAATAGAAATAAAGCAGATAAAGCTGCTCAATACTATAGAAAAGCTATTCAACTAACTCCAAGGTTAAGTTACGCTCATTACAGTCTGGGGTATATTTTATTTAAAGCGAAAAAAAATGTAGAAGCTAAATCAGAATTTGAAGCTGCATTAAAATATAAGGCTGATCTCTATGCAGCCCATTTTTATCTGGGAAAACTTCAAAAAAATAATCATGACTATATTCCGGCACTTTTATCTTTTGAAAAAGCCAGTAGAGATCAGGAATACAAGGTAAAAGCTTTAGTAGAACGTGGTGCATGTTATATGAGTTTAAAAAGCTTTGATAAAGCAATAATTGAATTGGAACGTGGAATAAAATTAACATCAAATGCTTCCTCCCCGGAAACCCTTTATGCACGTTATTTTCTTGCTGCATGTCACGAAAATGAGAGAGATTTTGAAAGTGCCATTGATCAATGGGAAGAAATTTATGCAAAAAAGCCTAATTTTCGGGATGTTGCTGAAAAACTAAGTCAATATCAGGAACTTAGGTCTGATGATAAAATGAAAGATTATCTTACTTCCAGTACATTGGAATTTCAGGAGATTTGTAAGGCACTTACAGGTACTATGGCTCTAAACATAACAGAACTAAGTGATATTAATAATGGATGTCAGATAATAGCTGTTGATGGAGATACTAAATGGAGGGGAACCAGAAAAATGCCAAAACTTATCTGGTATTTAAGAATCCCTGAAATGGTACCGGACACAACCGTCAGAGCTATCCATGAGAAAATGAAAGCATTAAGTGTAACAAGAAGTATAATTGTTGTAAGTACTAACTTCTCAAGAAAAGCACAGGAATATGCTGAAAGCAGACCGATTGATCTTATTGGAAAAGAATTACTGCAAAAAGAACTAAAAAAAGTTGATTTTAAAGTGATCAATCAGGCAATGAAAATAAAGAAATAGGATGTCGAATCTAAGAGTTCTCTGTATTTCTGATAAAATTGATCCTCTTATCTATTCCAGTAATGTTAAAAAAAGATTTGGAAATATTGATTTAATATTAAGTGCAGGAGATCTTGAACTTAATTATTACGGATTTATAGTTAGTTCCTTAAATAAACCTTTATTATTTGTATTTGGAAACCATAATCTTAAATCTCTTCATAATTATAGAAAAAATACATCAAATACAGTATCCAAAAACATTGAGCCATTTCAAACAATTCAAAAAAGTTATGGTTCCATATATATTGGAGATAAGGTTAAAAATATAAAATCTCTGCTTATTGCAGGCCTTGGTGGTAGTAAAATATATAATGGAGGTGCAAATCAATATTCTGAATTAGGGATGTTTTTTAAAATTTTAAAACTACTTCCTGTATTGTTTTACAATCGCACTTTTCATGGACGATGGCTTGATATACTTTTAACACATACACCTCCTAAAGATATCGGAGACAGGGAAGATAAGTGCCATGAGGGCTTTAAAATATACAGAACCTTTAATAAGTTATTTAAACCAAAGTATCATTTACATGGACATATACACTTATATGACATTAATGCACCACGTGAAATCCAGTTTATAAATACCAAAATTATTAATATCTATGAACATTATATTTTAGAGATAGAGGTACCATGACAGACAGTAACAATTCAAACTATATTAACTTTCAGGCAAGGGATGATTTTAATAAAGCAAGATCAAAAGCAACTATTTCTCATATTCTTTATGCAATGACCCCTGAACGACAAAAACTTTTGTCATTAGGAGATATTAGAAAATTAATTAAACCAAAATCTGAAACCTATATAGGTATGAAGGCTGTGGATATAGATCTAATTGTAGGAAGTGAAGGACGATATAACGATTTCAACCGTACATTTCTGCCAAAAAAAGAATTTATTCGAAATAGATGGGAAAGTATCGATAAAGCACATCTAAAATCAGTAATATTACCTCCAATCAAACTCTACGAAATAAGTGGTTCTTATTTCGTACGTGATGGTAACCATAGAGTATCCGTTGCAAAACTACAGGGCGTACACAGTATAGATGCTGAAGTTATTCGTCTTGATACCGAAATACCTCTGAGTCCAGGGATGACTCAAACAGATATAAAAAAAGCAATTATAAAATATGAAAAAGATCATATTTTTTTAAATACAGAATTAAACACCATAATAAATTTTGAGGAGCTTAATTTCACTGCACCAGGTAGATTTTATGAAGTTTTACGCCATATTCAGGGACATAAATACTTCCTTAATGAAGATATTCAAAATGAAATTACATTTACCCAGGCAGGTATATCCTGGTATAAAAATCTCTATTTACCAATAATAAATATTGTCAGAGAAGAACATATACTGTCCAGATTCCCCGGCAGAACAGAAAGTGACCTCTATATGTGGATTATAAAACACTGGGATGAACTTAAAGCAAGAAATGGAAATGGTTTTTCTCTTCAGGATGCAGCTGCGAGCTTTTCTTCAGAATACGGAAGATCTTATTTACAGCAGGTATTTATTTTTCTTAAAAAGATATTTAAAAAATAGATTTATTTATTAAACAGATAGGGTCCTCTTATTAAACCGGTTCCAGTTTCCTCATTAAAAGAGTAGATACTAATCCAATGTGCTTTATTGTTTGTATCATTAATTATAATTGATCTATTAATCTTCCCTGATTCAATTTTAAGGTTCTTAAGTAATTTCATTGATTCATCATATATCCTCAATGTGTTCTCTGAAAAACCGGACTCTATTACAATATCAGAACCTATTGTCAGCTCAGGAAAAGAGATGTTTTTATTAAGCTTCAACATATTGGAAGGAATATTTATTTGATGAGAATCCCGTTCACCTGCTTTATCTATCACCATAATTCTATATTTTCCGGAAGGTAAGGTCGAATTATCATTCATTGAAAGACTGTTACTTCCTATCCAGTTTTTACCACTAAGTACATTTATTATCCAGGTATCAGGATCTAACTTCCAAAATAATTCTGATTCATCATGAATAACATAAACAGAATCAATATCCGTAATACCATCTTCATCTTCAATTAAAGTAAAAAGAGAAAGATTCTGAACAGCCTTCACCTGTCCAGGGACTTTTACAAAGTTAACCTGCCAGACAATCTGACCTATTTGAGGTACAGAACCACTACAGGAAACAAGTATAATGATAGATGAGATTCTTCCAAACGCATTCTCCCCCGTAATAGTTAATGCTGCACTCGAAATCGGATTTGCGATTCTACTCGAGTCAGAACTCAGCTTTCTAGGGCTAGGTGATCCAAACTTGTTTAGCTGGGGTTACATGATCTTCACAACCAAGCGGTTCATGATGATGACTCCTTGGTTGGT
>DAOWEB010000212.1 GCA_030638735.1 Spirochaetaceae bacterium | reverse complement strand
TGCCAAAAAAATTACAAGTGGTGAAATCAAAGTTGGAACTGCATTCGGTCAATAAATAATAATCTATTTCTATATCTATAGGGGCACATCGGTTGCTGAGTGATTTTGCTTGCAAAATTGTATCGAAGCAATGTGCCCCTTATGATTATATGTTTTAATTTTTGGTAAAATTCGAGGATAGAATGGACAATATTCTTCAGGTAAAAAACATCACTATGGTTTATCCTACTGGTGTTATAGCTAACAAAGATGTAAGTATGGATGTTAAGCATAACAGTATCCATGCCATAGTTGGAGAGAACGGCGCAGGTAAATCCACCCTAATGAATGTAATATTTGGGAAGATACATCCTCAGGAGGGAGAGGTTCGCTATAAGGGTGAAAAAGTAAGTTTTAAAAATCCAAATTATGCTATTAAAGCCGGTATTGGTATGGTTCATCAGCACTTAATGCTGGCTCCGGATTTGACAGTAGCAGAAAATATGATTCTTGGAATAGAACCAAGGAAAGGAAAGATATTTCTTGATACTGTTAATGCTTTGGAAATAACCCGGGAAGCTTCAAAAAAATACGGTTTGGATGTTCCTGTAGATAAAAAAATAAAAGATCTTCCTATTGGTGTACGCCAGAGGGTTGAGATCTTAAAAGCTCTTTTTAGAAATGCTGAGCTTCTTATACTGGATGAGCCTACTTCAGTGCTAACTCCACAGGAAACAGAGGTTCTTTTTGAGACTCTTGTAAAGCTTAAGGAAAGTGGAAAAACCATTCTTTTTATTTCTCATAAACTTAGTGAGGTTAAACGACTTGCAGACACAGTAACTGTTATGCGTGATACTAAGGTTATAACAACTAAAGATGTAGCAGATCTTACTGAAGAAAAAATTGCTCATCTAATGGTTGGAAGAGACATTAACTCTTGTCGTATAGCTGAACCTGAGAACCCGGGGAAGGTAAGATTATCAGTTAACAATCTTTCATATATTGATGATGAAAATGTTCAGATTCTTAAAAATATCAATTTTGATGTTCGTGCAGGAGAAATTCTTGGTATTGCCGGTGTTGAGGGGAATGGTCAGTCCGAACTTATAAGTATAATAACTGGTCTTATGAAACCGACCGATGGTTCGGTTTCTGTTGATGGAAAGGATATTGTTGGTTTATCACCACGTCAGATAAGGGAACTGCAGGTTTCTCATATTCCGGAAGACAGAATGGAGAATGGTGTTGCTTATTTTGCTTCTTTGGAAGAGAACTTCATTGTTGACAGGTACTATAAATCTGAGTTTTCAAAAAAAGGAAAAATCAACTGGAAGTATATAAAAGAATATAGTAATGACCTTATAAAAAAATTCAATATTTTAACTCAATCCTCTAAAACTGCAGCAGGTGCTTTGAGCGGTGGAAATATTCAGAAGGTTGTAGTTGCCAGGGAGTTATCATCAAACCCTGAGCTTATTATTGCAGCTCAGCCAACCCGGGGTGTTGATATTGGATCGGAAGAGCTAATACACGATCTGCTGAAACAAGCCAGGGATAAAGGGAAGGCAATCTTTCTGATATCTGCCGATCTGGATGAGATATTAAAACTTTCTACCCGTATTATAGTAATATATGATGGACAAATTACTAATCATTTTACAGATGTATCAAACATATCCGGAATGGATCTTGGCCCCTATATGCTGGGCGTAAAAAAAGAGGAGGGCGCAAGTGGAAAAATTCGTTCTTAAATATTTTACACTTATAAGGACAATTATAGCAATTCTGGTTGGTATGATAATAAGTGTTATTCTTATCTACATAATCAGCGAAATGCCCGGCTACTCTATCCGGCAGTTTTTTCTGGGGCCGCTTCTTTCCAAAAGCAGATTCGCAAATGTTATAGAGAATGCCTCTCCAATGATTTTTTGCGGTGTTGCCATTGCTATGTCCTTTCAGGCGAAACAATTTAATATTGGAGCAGAAGGGGCTCTTTTCCTCAGTGCGGCAGTTGCTACGGGATTTGCAGTTTCCACAAACATGCCGATTGTGCTTCATGCTATTATGGTCCTCATAGTTGCCGGTGTAACAGGAGCAATCTGGGGGTTCATTCCCGGTATTTTAAAAGCCAAGTGGGGAGCCAGTGAGCTTGTTGCCTCTCTTATGATGAACTATATTGCTCTTTTCGCTGGACTTTACCTAATCAACTACCATTTCAGAGACAAGGCTGCGGGGTTCCTGGTATCCCATAAACTTCCGGAAACTGCCTGGCTGCCCCAGTTTGTACCCGGAACCAGAATTCATTTGGGCATAGTGCTGGCTCTGATCTTTGCACTTCTTGGATACTACTTTCTCTATCATACAAATTCTGGATATGAGATCAGAACTACCGGCCATAATAATAAATTTGCGAAGTTTGGTGGAATGAATATAATTAAAGTAATTATTCTGGCCCAGGTTCTGGCAGGTATGATTGCCGGTATAGGCGGTGCTACCGAGGTAATGGGACTACACAGAAGATTTAACTGGCAGTTTCCGGGTCCAGGGTACGGATGGCAAGGCGTAATTGTTGCGATTATTGGGAGGAATCATCCAATTTATATAATTTTTGCTGCTTTTTTCCTCTCTTACATGAGCGTGGGCGGACAGATTCTTAACCTGATGGCAGATGTTCCTTCGGAGCTTGTTCTTGTAATTCAGTCAGTAATAATTATTCTCATTACTGCCGAAGCCTTCCTTTCTACATGGAAGAACAAAATAACTATTAAGGAAGCGGAAAGAGTGGAGGTGGGAAATGAATCCAATACTCAATAGTATTTTATCAACAGGTTTTATCTTTGCTGTTATTAGAGTAATGACACCACTGCTTTTTCC
>DAOWEB010000422.1 GCA_030638735.1 Spirochaetaceae bacterium | reverse complement strand
CTTCCGGTTCAATTTCATGTTCTTTAAGCCAATTACCGGCTTCATTTCCAGACGGAATTTTAATTATACAGGAAACCTGAGATTCAGAACAACCTGTTCGAATTGAAGAAGAATCTGCTTTTGCACCAATTATCAGCCCGAGAGCACCAATAACAATAGATTTTCCTGCACCAGTTTCACCGGAAAGAATATTTAATCTTGAATCAAAATTTATAACAAGATCCTCAATAAGAGCATAATTTTTAATTGAAAGCTCTTCAAGCATTTGCACCTCCGGACCAGTTTAACTTTGAACGAAGTATATCATAAAAATTTCTTTTATCTGAACGTATCAGCAGAGCTTTTGTCTGAGACCGCTCCACTATAATCTTATCTCCTGCCAAAAGGGGGTATGCATCCTGACCATCTACAGAAAGGATTACATCTGTCCTCTGCCCTTCTTCTACTGTAATTTGAACAACTTCATTGCCCGAGACTACAATAGGTCTGTTGGAAAGAGTAAAAGGGCAAATTGGATTAATTATCAAAGCTTCCATCTCCGGGTCAAGAATAGGACCACCTGCAGATATACTGTAAGCAGTCGATCCTGTGGGAGTAGCAATAATAACACCATCAGCTCTGTACTTACCAAGATCAGTTTCATTAATTCTAAGATTTAACTTAATAATATTTGAAATACCATTGGAACTAATTACAGCATCATTCAAACCCTTATGAAAAGCAACCCTTTCACCATTTCTCTCAACCAGGACTTTTATCATAACTCTTCTGGAAAGATCCAGCTGACCATTTTGGTATTTTATAAAGGCTGATTTCCATTCCTCCCTGGATATTTCAGTAATAAAACCGAAATCGCCAATATTTACCGCTAATATAGGAATGCTCATGCTTTCAACTATTCTTGAACAAAAAAGAACAGTTCCATCGCCTCCAAGAGAAAAAACCAGATCAGCAGTTTCCAATTCAGGAATCCGGGCCTTACCGGAATAGGAGAAGACAACTACTTTAATATCCAGGCTGTCCATATAGCTGCTTATCTCTTCCACAAGAAGAGAAGCTCCATCCTTTTTAAGATTAACAACTATTATAATTTTTGAAATATCTCGTGTCATACTAATACCTTTTTCATCCTGGCCTTTATACTATGGCAGAGTAGAAAGCAATCTTGCTATTGTTAAAGTATTGCGACTGCCCAATCCCGGATACAATGGAAAAACAGCAGTTCGCAAATGCAGAGAATTTGCATTAGGACATTGTTCAGACAGTTTTGGGTCAATAGCCATAGCTGTATCAGTAAAAGCCAGTTCAACCATAATACCATTTTTTCTGGCATACCTAATAATTTCTTTAAAAGGGCTGTTTAAAACAACAAAAAAAGAAGGATAATTACGAATTATATCACTTGAAGGATAGAACGATTTATGATGTCCCTTAAGAAGGGACTTTTCAAAAACATCAGCAATTTCTCTTCGTCTTTCAATAAAATGCTCTAATGAATCAAGCTGAATAAGCCCCATGGCCGCATGCATATTAAGAAGAAATGCTGTACCTGGCAAATCTGTTATTACCCTACGAAGAGCAGACAATATCTTTTTATTACCTGCAAATATGGCAACGCCTTCGCCTGAGGTGATAATGTCCTGAAGTTCCATTCTAAGAATAATAACATCAGGAGCCCAGGAATCTTCTTCATCACTAATACTGCATCCAATTGTCGTAGTAATATCCAAAATTACCGGTACATCCAAATCTGAAAATAAACTATAATCGGGACTGATACCAACAGGTGAATATAAAACAACTCCGTCTATTCCAGAATCCTTAAGCCTTTCCAATTCTTCAGAATTAATACACCCTGTAGAAATATCAACATCTGCATAAACAGCAGTTATTGATAATTTTTCAAATTCTTTAATATAGGAAGAGGGAGAAAGAGCTGAAATAAGAACCTTACTACCTGCTCCAAGCCCAAATGCATTTAGAGCGACATGAATTGCTGTTGAATAATCCCTCAACAGAGCCCCTGGTTCAAATTTTAAATAACCGGCAAGAGCTTTGAGTAAATCATTATTATTGTTTTCTGCTTCCTTATAATCAGAAACAAGAGTTGATAGCAATGCATCCATCTCTTTTCGTTTAATAGAAGGTTTAAAAACGGGAATCATCAAATTAACTACTTAAAGTACCAAGTTGCTGTAATTCTCTTGGATCAAACAACCTTTCAATATCAAGTAAAATCAAATACCCTTCTTCTCTGGTAAAAACACCCTGAATGTATTCAGCACCAATTCCTGACAGCATCTGAGGAGGAAGCTGCATTTTATCAAGATCAACACTTATTACTCTGGAAATTTTATCAATTATTATACCTATTTTCATTCCACTGATTTTTATAATTATAAAACCACTCAAAAGCATATCTTCTTCACTCAACTCTGCATGACGGATTTGAAAGCGTTTATGTAAATTTATGACTGGAATAATTTCACCACGAAGATTAAAAATACCATCAACATAATTAGGGGCATTCGGAATAGAACGGGTTTCCTCAACCCTTACTATACCATCAACAATCATTATATCAAGACCATAGCTTTCTGAACCCAACTGGAAGGTAACCAACTGTAACTTACTGTCATTATTTTCTGCCATTATTCCTCCCATAAGCGAACATTACTAAGTATAATTAAGGCTATCTCGTATTATGTTATCCATGATTATGCTACTGAGTATGCTGCGTGTTGTCAATACATAAGCTTTTTGAGCTGTGTCCTATTTAATGAATGATGAATACAGGAAGGCTGCTTTTTCTTATTATATGAACAGTAGAAGAACCCAGAAGATACTCAGTTAATTTATGTTTTCCATGAGATCCAAGAATAAAAGTATCAATAGAACCATCTTCCATCATTTCAATCGCTTTATTAGCTAAAGAACCCTTGCAATGTTCAATTGTTATATTTCTTTCAGAAGTCTTTAATTTCATAACCTTTTGAGAAACGCTATTGCTTAATTCATCATAACGCTCTTTTATGAGGATAGTTAATTCACCGTTATAAACACTCAAATGATTAATATAGTAGTTAAGAGCATTTTCAGATGATATACTATCTTCATAAACAATAAGAATCTTGTCCAAATTTATAATATCTCCAGGACAGATTAGTACTGGAACCAATGATTTCCTAATAAGATCTTCAGATGTCGAACCAATAAGTTCTCTGACATAGGCAGCATTTTCACCCCGCTGACCAAGTACCAATAAATCAAAATTTTTGGAAAAGTTAAGTAATTCCTCTGCAGGCTCACCCTCCAAAACCGTACCTGACTTTTTAACATGTTCCCCAGTCTCTATATTTTCACACATTTTTATACATTTATCTGCAAAAATTTTATTATCCTCTTTTAATTTTTCATAAGTTTTAGCCAGTTGGGGATCAACAGGTATATATAATCGTTCATAAGCAATATCATAGGCAGCACCGGAATATATAAAAGGGATTTGGGTCTTTCGCTCATCTCTGATAAATACTGAATTTAAAGAAACTTCCTCATTAGGAAAAAGACTTGCCGCACATTTATATGAATCAAAACTCTCTTTCGAACCATCTATACCAACAACAATCTTTTTCATCTGGAAACCTCCGCTTTTCATATTACAATTAACAGAAACCAGTCAGAAGAACACTCTATAGTATAAATGTATTATGATTATAAGAAATTGGCAAGAAAATGTTTTTTTATCGGAGTTTGGGCAGGGACAAGCCCGGCTCGTACATTGTTTATGGTTGAAACAGAATTGAATTATTTTTAACAATTATTATGTATGTATCGTGTGTAGGGGTGCCCCTTGCGTGTACCCTTTCGGGGTCGGATCATATCTGTTTTGTAATTAATGAATGATATGTATGAAAACAGATGTGTGGTTTGATTTGGATTACAGATGTATTGGTTGTGAATATTTTGTTTTATTAAAACAGGGTTGTATCGGCGTTTTGGGCAGGGTCAAGCCCGGCCCCTACATTGTGGCCATGGCATAGTTGTATATTTTGTTATAGAAATGTGTTGAAAAAATTACAGATTAATAAAAAAAGTCTCCTTCGGCATCGTGCGTTTGGACTTCGTCCAAGCCACACTAGGGTCCCCAGACTTTTTTTATGTCCAAGGTTGCATGGGCGAGCAAGGACGTAGTCCT
>DAOWEB010000151.1 GCA_030638735.1 Spirochaetaceae bacterium | reverse complement strand
ATCTTGCAGGATCCCTCAAAAAAGGGAGACTACCTGAAAACGGCAAAAACGAAATGATTATGGGAGCTATACTGGCAAGAGACCTGAAACTTAATATAGGTGACAAGGTAACAATTATGTCTACTACAGCTGCAAGAGGAACCAATGCCATAACTTTAAAAATTGTTGGCTTGTTCGCTTTTCCAGTAGGAGCACTCAATGCCAAATACTTCTGGGCTCCAATCGACAGAATAAGTTATTTCCTTAGAATGGGAGATGAAACCCAGGAAGTTATTTTAAAAGTAAAAGAGGATGGCACTGAAGTTGAGATTGCAGCTAAAATCAAAGAGATCCTGAAGAAAGAGACCTCAGTCAATTACGATGTTCAGGCCTATACAGATATAAGTGGAACATACGAGATGATTGAGATGGCAAATACAGCATATACCATAATGGCATTTATTTTCTTTCTCCTGGGCAGCACGGTTATTATAAATACAACAATGATGGTTATATTTGAAAGAATGAGAGAAATTGGTACTCTGGGTGCTCTGGGTATGCATGGGAAAGAGCTGGTAAGACTTTTCTTTCTTGAAGGTATGTTTATAAGTATTATTGGAACCTTCATCGGCGTACTTGCAGGAGTAGTATTTACAATGATCCTGGGGAAAACAGGTATTGATTTTACTGAATCCATGCAGGGTCTTGACTTTGAAATCTCAGGGATGATCTATCCTAAACTGAGCTTAGGTAAAACAGTGTTTGTATTCTTCTACTCTGTAATTATTGCATCTATTGCTACATTATTTCCATCAGGAAAGGCATCAAAAATAGAACCAGTCGAAGCACTTAGATATATTTAGCCTGGTCACAAACAAGTTTGTTGCTCGGCTATGCAACCATAAGGGAGATAAAATGAACAATAAAACAATTACAATATTGATTCTTCTATCACTTTTTATACCGGTTACAGCATTTGCACTCACCGGAGAAGAGATTATTAAAAGAGCAGATGAAATTCAGGTATTTGAAACTTCCGAAGCAAGTGGTGAGTTTCGAATTAAAGACAGATTTGGAGTTAAGGTAAGTACCTTTAACTCCTGGTCCAGAGGAACAAACGAATCTCTAATAGAGTTTACAAGCAAGGCAGAAAGGGGCCAGAAAGTACTTAGAACAGAAGATGAACTTTATCTTTTTTACCCTGATGCAGAAGAATTAATTAGAATGCAGGGATCCATGCTCCGTCAGTCAATGCTGGGTTCTGATATTTCCTACGAAGATATGACTGGCGGCAAAGACAGAATATCCCAGTACAATGTAATACTTACAGGAGAAGAAAATATTAACGGAAACGACTGTTATGTTTTAATTATGACTGCAAAGGTAAGAACAGTTCCCTACCCAAAAGAAAAACTTTGGATTGACAAGGAAACATTTCTAGTATGGAAGGCGGAGTATTACACAAAATCAGACAGACTGCTAAAAGAGATCGTAACCCTCAACACCCTAATTATTAACGGAAGAACTATAGCTGTAGAAACAAAAATTGTTGATAAAATGAAAACTGATACAGAAACTATTATGTTTATTTCAGATATAAAAATAAATATTCCCATAGATGATTCAATGTTCTCTCTGGAAGAACTCTCATGGTAAAAAGGTTTATTCCTGTACTGCTGCTTTTGGCAGCAGTACCTTTTCTAATGGCAGAAAATAGTATTTCAGTTGACATGGAACTGTACAATACTGTCATGAAAACAAGGAACTCTTCACTGGAATCTTACTGGGCATATATAATGGCAGGAAAAGGCGCAGTTTCTTTTAAATCA
This sequence comes from Spirochaetaceae bacterium, assembly GCA_030638735.1. Taxonomy (GTDB): domain Bacteria; phylum Spirochaetota; class Spirochaetia; order B11-G9; family B11-G9; genus JAJRQE01. Next base: position 2,179 of record DAOWEB010000151.1, on the reverse strand, counting down.
ACAGGTAATAAAAATGTACGTGCAGACCTTGCTGGTGACATGTTATATCCTGATTCATCGGGTATTCCGGGTTTTGTCCTCCAAAAAGCATATATTAAAGCAAAATTCCCAACTTTCAGACTAACACTTGGTAAAACAAGATTAGCTTGGGGTGATGGTTTTGTCTTTAATTCGGGAGATGTTATTTTTGGCAGCACCTCACCATATGTGAACCTTACAGGATCAGAAATCCGTACTGACACTACCTGGCTTACATCTGTAAATTACCCCCTTGGACGGTTTTCATTTATTGAAGGGCTTATCGTGGCACCAGAAACAAATGCTTCAGGATTGGGAGTAATTCAGGACAGTGGTGCCGGTTTGCGCTTATATTCAAAAGCCGGAGGAATAAAAATTGAAACTGGTTATTATTTTGACGGGTCAGATAAAACATCTTATGACATAACTTATACAAATACATTAGAAACTCTTAAAATAAATGCTCTTCACAGACCATACATAAGCCTTCAGGGCAATATTGGTCCGGATTGGTACCTTAACGCTTCTGTCGCAGTTCCTGCTTATAACAGTACTATAGTTGAATCTATTATAAAAGATACTTTTAATATTAGCATGGGATTATTCCATATGATGGAAGTGGGTTATAATAATTCTCTCTCATTCCGTCTGGAATCTGTTTTGCTGCCCTACCTTAACTGGATCGAAAAAGATGGTTCAGCAGGGTCATATGCAATACTGGTCTATCCTGAAATAGCTCTTGGCCTGGGATCAACTGTCAGTCTGTCTCTTCGTTCCATTGTCAGTCCTATTGACTTATCTGCACAAATTACATCAGGATTCAGCTGGAATATATTTGAAGGTTATAATTTATTGGTCTATACAACTGTTAATGCCGGGGATGGGGATGACACATTTTCCTGGGACAAATCGACATGGACGACCGGGGTTGATTCTATAGATGGCATATCAATGATGTTTGGGGTGTCTTTTATTTATTAAACATTATTTCTTTTTTACAAAGAACTGCATTAATTGTACAAAATGATATATTTTTTTATAAACACGGGCAATTTCATCTTTAAGTTCAAGATCCGTGGCATTCTCTATCTCTTTCCAGTTTATAATCATTTCATGATCTTTTTTATCTTTATCTTCCAGAATAGATTTTAGACTTCTTCCCATAATTATTAAATTCTGAGCTGCCACTGTAATCAATTTTAAAGCTGTATCATTAGTTTCTTTAAGCTGGGTACGAAGGATTGTAATACTATTTTTATCCCTGTCCGACTTTGATGTTAATGATTTGAAAGCAATACCCTTGCTGCCTTCATCAGAAAGCTCTTCATCAAAAACAACTAATTGGGCGGAAACATCCATCACTGAATGGAAAGCATCTGACAGATGCTGACTGGAAATAACAGTTGCCCATTTCCCCCTTATCAGAAGTAAATCCAGAAGTGTTTTAATATCTCTTTTAAAAAAGTCCAAAAGAAATGCTTTTAGATAATTGGCAGGAGCAACATGAATAAAACCACCCAACATTTTTTTGGTGAACATTAAATTGGCTTTTTCAGTATAATTCTTCATTCGTGATATAGCAGTTGTACCAAAAACTTCCATTAAAAGACTGTCAACCTTTTTTGATCGTCTCTCTTTCAGAATTTTTTGCAGAACTATTTCTGTTTGAGTTCTTATCTTATTAAGGTAATCATCAACAATTCTGTTTGAATTAACTATCGGGCTGTAATCATACTGAGGATCCTTATCGATATGCTGAATCATTAAAACAAAAATTCTTTCTTTACGAACTACATCCAAACCTTTAAGAATTTTTTTCCACTGAGCCCTGTCTATTATTTCAGTTCCCTTATAAGCTTTAAGTACATTAAATAATTCATCCCAGTTCGAGTTATTATTTTCCGGAAGAACAGCTAAAAAATCTTTAATATCATCCAGAATATATTCTGCTTTAATTGGTTCAAATTTTGGATTATAAACAAAATCTCTTTCAGGAAGCCCTGAATCAAATTTTTTAAGACCAAAATAATAATCAAAACCTACAAGATTTAAAAAAACAATCAATAGATCATATAGTGAATTAATGCTATTTACTTTATCGTTTGTAAATCCTGAAAAAAATCGTACTAATTTATCTTTAAGTTCACTGGCCAGAATTTTT
>DAOWEB010000360.1 GCA_030638735.1 Spirochaetaceae bacterium | reverse complement strand
TGCCAATGCGTTAATAATTGTAGGGGCGCGCAGCGGTGTTTTGTAGGGGCTCGATTTATCGTGCCCATATAAAATACGGAACCCCCGAAAAGTATGACCCTGAATCCGGTATCCCGATACAATTACCTGTGATTGAACTAAATAGTAGAATTTGTACCAAAAAATCCGGCAATCACTCGACATCCGGATACAGGGGAACGCCCTTGTAATATTGATGCTCTACAGTTACTTTATTAGATATATGTATGAGTCCCTCAAAGAACAGGTTAAAGAGTTTCCCTTAAAACCAGGTATTTATTTAATGAAGAACAGCTCTGGAAAAATAATCTATGTGGGAAAGGCAAGTGCTCTTAGGAAACGTGTTGGATCCTATTTTACTGGAACGAGGGATATAAAAACAAGAATTCTTGTAAATCACATTGAGTCCATAGAATATATAGTTACCAGTAATGAATATGAGGCTCTTATTCTTGAAGACAGTCTCATAAAAAAATGGTCCCCCAGATACAATATTAACTTAAAAGATGGAAAAACATATCCTGTAATAAGAATTACTAATGAGGATTATCCCAGAGTTTTTCGTACCAGATATATTGTGGAGGATGGATCGGATTATTTTGGTCCATTTACATCTGCAGGTAAACTGGATGCTTATTTAAATATTGCTGATAAATTATTTCTCCTGCGCAAATGTAAAGGTAAACTGAAAAAAAGAGACAATCCATGTCTTTATTACCATATTGGAAGATGCAGTGGTCCATGTGCTGATAAAATCAGCCAAAAGGATTATATGAAGAATGTGAGGAAATTAAAAAAACTATTATCCGGGGATTCTGTTGAAATAATTAAGGATCTTGAGAAATTAATGAAACTGGCATCAAAGGATTTAAATTTTGAAAAAGCAGCAGAATACAGGGATCTGACAAAATCTGTTAAGACAGTTGGTATGCAAACTGATGAATTTGAACTGGACGTAGAAAGCCGAGATTATATTAGCTGTGTAATGAGAGAAAATCTATGTACATTTTCTGTTTTCAGGTTTTCTGAAGGTAAGATGGATGATCGGTTTCTGTACAGAACAGAGATTTATACAGGGATTGATGAAGCTTTGACTGAGTTTTTTCTCCACTATTATGAAAAAAGTGCAGGAATTCCAGAAACAGTTTATGTATCAGATATTCCGGATATTGGTTTAATGGAAGAATTTCTTGCTGAAAAGAAGGGGAAAAAAGTAAAGATTGAACTGGCCCTGAAAGGAAAGCATTTAAGAATACTCCAAATGGTACATGAGAATGCTGCTATGGATATTGATAAAAGATTTAAGACTATTTCAAATATTGAGGGTCTGGAAGAATTACAGAAGGTTCTTGGGCTTCAAAAACTTCCCAGAAGAATTGAAGGGTTTGATATCTCTCATCTTGCAGGGAAACACCCTGTTTCCTCTCTTGTCTCATTTTATAATGGTGTTCCGGATAAAAAGAATTACAGGAAATTTCATGTTAAAACACTGGATGGCGGGATTGATGATTATGAATCCATTCGTGAGGTTGTTGCGAGAAGATATACAAGGGTAATAAATGATAATTTACCCAAACCGGATCTTATTGTTATTGATGGAGGTAAGGGGCAGGTTAAGGCTGCTCATGATATTCTTACAGCTCTTGGATTGGAGGATCTTCCTGTTATTGGTCTTGCAAAAAGAAATGAGGAGATATTTCTTCCAGGGTTTTCAGAACCTGTTGTTCTTCCTGAAACCTCGGAGGCGTTAAAAGTAATACAGGCCGTCAGAGATGAAACTCACAGGTTTGCAACGGGTTTCAATAAGAAACTTCGTGAAAAGGATATTTTTCTTTCTGAGCTTGAAAAGGTTCCTGGAATAGGGTTGAAGAGAAGTAAAAACATACTTGTTGAGTTTGGTTCTCTTGAAAATATTCTGAATGCCGGAGAGGAGTTAATAGTCCAAAAAGCAGGTCTGTCTGAAGAAGCTGCAGAGAAGGTAATAGAATATTTAAAAAAATCTTCACAAAAAATTTGACAAAGGCATATGAGAGAGATACACTATAGATAGAGGTAAATGTACACGAATATATAACCTTTATTTAGGAGGTAGCAGATGCCACCTTATGTTTATGGCCGGTTGTACCGGCAGCAAAATTGAATTAACTGGGGTATATCCCCGAAAAATAAGTGAGATCTGGAGTCTTGGGTAGAACCTCAATTTCCAGTTTCCCTAAAAGCCGGTAATAACGCCGGCTTTTTTTTGTCTTATTGAAAAATCACCCTTTAAATGCTATGAAAGAGACTCAGCTCCATAAAATCGATTCTCCATAATTATTTTCAGGGAACAGAACATGAATCAAATAGAAGAACAAAGCTATTCAGAAGAAGAGATTGATAAGTGCATCGATATTCTCATCCATTTACTTGATAACAGCGATAGTTTTGCAGCGTTATCAAAAGATAAACAAATAGAACTAATGAAAGTGTCCGGTCAACTATCCAGACCGGACAGACATGTACTAATTAAACGGAATAAGGCAATTCGTAAGAAGCATAGGCAGGAAATTGTTGTTTTGGAGAGAAAGGCACGGGCAGAAACAGGTATTCGCAAGGCACGGGAAATTAAAGTTTTTACTGCCCCATTACAAATATCAGATAATTCAGGTTCATCAAAAGATGGGCTGGTATTACACTCACCACGAAATTGTTATGTCTGCAAAGCCGAATTTACCCGGCTTCACTTTTTTTATGACTCCATGTGCCCTTCATGTGCCGAATTAAACTACAGAAAACGTTTCCAGACTGCAAATTTGAATGGTCAGATAGCTGTTATAACCGGATCACGCTTGAAAATTGGTTATCAGGCCACACTTATGATGTTAAGAGCCGGTGCTGTAGTTATTGCTACAACTCGTTTTCCTGCGGATTCGGCATTGAGATTTTCCAAAGAAAAAGATTTTAGCCAATGGGGAAACAGATTACATATATATGGCCTGGATCTAAGGCATACACCAAGTGTTGAGATATTTTGTGCCCATATTGAAAAAAAGTATAAACGTCTGGATATTTTAATAAATAATGCGGCTCAAACAGTACGACGACCACCTGGTTTTTATGCACATCTAATGAAAAATGAAACCAGATTCAGAGAAGATTTTCCAGAAAATACACAGATGCTGCTGAATAATTTTTCGGTTTTTACTAAAAAACTTAACTCTTTTGCTTCCACAGCTTCCGGGTTGGATCTTGCTTTATCCGGTAATGAAGATATACCGGGTATAGGGCTTAGAGAATCTGCTCAACTTTCTCAGATTCCCTATGGATATGATAAAAATCTCTCTGTAAGTACTGTTTTCCCGGACGGAGAATTAGATGTGGATCTTCAGCAGATTGATTTAAGGGAAACAAACAGCTGGAGGCTTAAGTTAGGTGAAATCGAAACTTCTGAAATGCTGGAACTCCAACTGGTTAATGCTGTAGCCCCTTTTGTTTTATGTAATAAGTTAACACCTCTATTGGAGAGGGATAATACCGGACAGAAACATATTGTTAATGTTTCTGCTATGGAAGGGAAATTCCTCAGGTTTAAAAAGGGGGATCGTCATCCCCACACAAATATGGCAAAGGCTGCTCTTAATATGTTGACTCATACATCCGCAAGTGGTCTGGCGAAAAATGGTATATTTATGAATGCAGTAGATACCGGCTGGGTTACTGATGAAGATCCTGTTAAACTTTCCAAATTAAAAGAGGATTTACATGATTTTCAACCCCCTTTGGATATTGTTGATGGAGCTGCCAGGGTATGTGATCCCTTTTTTGATGGTATTAACAGGGGAGAACACTGGAGTGGTAAATTTCTGAAGGATTATTTTCCAATAGATTGGTAATCTAATCTTTTAGTAGTTGTAGGGAGCTTGCGATTTTTAAAAAAACTCTATTTTTTTTTAAGGTAAAGATATATAATTAACTATATTATTGATACTGATAGGAATATATTTTGAGTGATGATGTTTTTTCCGGAGAGATGGATCCTGAAATTGCTGCTTTAATGGATATTGATGAGGTCGAGGAGCTGGCACCTGATTTTGATGATCTTTTTGATGATGGAACTATTAAAAAACAGGATGTAGAAAAAGTAGATTTATCAAAAAAATCCTTTTCTCCGCCGACAAAGTTTTCTGAAGATCGTTCAAACCCTATTTTTTCCAGTAAAGAATACTATAAATCAGTTCTATCCGGAGAAGGAGACTCTTCAAAGCGGGTTCATTCTCTTCTTTCCCAGTTTTTGAATGCAAGTGATCCTAAAGATAAATCGCTGTACAGGGCAAAGTTGATTTCAGCTACCTGGAACCTTTCTTCCTCTATTGTTTCTAAATTTTCTTCTTTATCGCAACCTAAAAAATTCTTCCTTAGATATGGATTCCTTCTTCCTACCCTTGTTTCCAGGGAGCAAAGGGAGCTGATTGGTAAGATAATAACCGATAATAATACAGGGGAACCTTTTTATTATTTTGATGAGTGGCTTGGGAAGGTTGCCAGTGGTCAGATAAGTTGTTCTTCTGTTGATGAGATTAAACAGGTTCGGAATAATCAGGGTGCCAAGATCCAGGCTCAAATTGATAAGACAAGGGGAACAAGTGAATTCCACCTGGGTGAAATTAAAAACAAAACCAAAGAAATTGAAAATGCAGAGGAAGAATTGAGAGAAAAAGTAAAAATTCTCTCTTCCCATCAAATTTATGATGATGGTCTAAGTTACTCTTATGATGCAGGACAAAAAGGAGCTCTCTCTGATATTATGAATGTTTGCCGTTTTTTATCAAATAAGGATAAAGAACTGGCTGCCAGTTTTGTGACTTTTGAAAATGTAAAAAATCAGTTGAATGATCTGGAAGAGAAGGCGAGTCAGGAAGGAGTATCATCTTCTCTAAATTCAAAAACTCTTGAAAGTGAGTTTAATACGGTCAGACAAATGATTAAGATGGTTACTGGCAGACAGGGTAATCATATTCCATTTCTTATGAAACAGTATTTTCGCTCCAATATCAGGGATATTGGAACCAGAGAAAATGTTATTATGGAGTTTGCAGCTGTAGAGTCCGTTGATGAAGGACTTTTTAAGAGGACTTTTAAAAGGCAGACCAATAGAATTGTTCCTTATATAATTTTGGTACCTGGGTATGGAGAACGGGGCATCTGCTGGGAACCTTTTGAGAAGTTTAACCGGGCAACAAGCAGGGGAAGAGTTGCTGTCCCTATTTTTCCAAAAGATTTAAAAATTGCTGTAATTTCTGCTGCAGCGGATCTTAGATGGCAGGTTGCAAAGGAGAAAGCTCAGCATTACTGGATGGAAGAAGGTCTGACCGGACGTTACTATCAGTGGTTTACTGAGAAAAAAATGAGAGGGGATGTGAGAGAGTTCTTTATTCAGGATTATATTTTATGGATTACCAAGGAAAGTGAAGGAACTCAGAAGCTTGATAAGGATGTAAGAGGAATATTCTGGAGAACTATTCCTTTTAGGCAGGAATTAAGAGACAGGCTTCGAAAAAGAGGGTTTGTATACAATGAGCTTTATAAAAAGGATATAAACAGATCTCTTTCTGATGGATATTGATTAGTATTTAATGTTTTCTTTTATTTGAACTGAAAATTGGATGAAAGTACTTATCCATTTCCACTTTTTTGGCCAATAGTTTTATTCCTTTATGATAAGCAAAGAAACTTCCGGCTACAGATAATAAAAAGACCAAAATAAACAATGCAGATGCAATAGTAGGTGAGATATTTTTTGGTATTATAAGTGAGATTAATGCCAGTCCTGCTGTCATAAGAATTACCATTAATATTACATTAAGCATTGATGCTCCTAGTATGAAAAGTACTGTATTTATTTTTTTATTCATGTTTTTTCAGATCCTCAAATATAAAAGAAAAAAGTAGCAATAATCCGGAAACAACTACCATTGAATCGGCAACATTGAAGGTTGGCCATCTTTCAAGTCCAAATATTCCGTAGAATTTAACATCTATAAAATCTACAACTCCAAGGGGTCTGAATACTCTATCTGTTAGATTTCCTATTCCTCCACCAAGAATCCCTGCAACAGCCCATCTCTGGATGTTTGTGAAATCATCGCCCTTTAGATAATATACAAGAAGTCCTATAAGAATTGCTATGGGTAGAATTGTAAACATTATATATCTGACACCATCCGGAAGGTTATTTCCTATACTAAAAGCAATTGCCAGGTTCCGGGTGTGGATAATTCTCAATATCCCTCCAAAAAAAGATTTACCAATTGTATGAATGGGAATATTGTTTACAATTATTAACTTACTTACCTGGTCTACTATTAGTATAATAATTGTAAGTATTAGAGGTTTTAGTTTATTTGAAGATATCATTTGTATTATAATCCTGTAGGAACATCAATAAAAACCGTTTCAACGGTTTTGTCCTTTTTTAGTTTTTCTGAAAGAAGTTTTGGTCCAAAAGTTTCTGTAAAATAATGTCCGGCACTAATCATATTTATTCCTCCCTCCTGGCAGGTATGATAGGTTTCATGTGACAGGTCTCCAGTAATAAATAAATCAATATTTTGTTCCATTGCCTGTGTAATCTCTCTGGTAGCTCCTCCTGAGACTATTGCTGCAGTTGATATCTTTTTTTTCCCAAAGGGAAGTATTCCCAGAACTTCATTTTGATCTGTATCAAGGAGGTCCAGAATCTCCTTAATATCTTTTTCCTGTTCAAAGCTACCTGATACTCCTATTTTAACTCCTTTATATGAGCCAAAGGGTTGAAGATTATTAAGTTTCAGTTGAAATGCAATCCCATAGTTGTTACCAATAATCGGATTCATATCCAGAGGGAGATGAGCTGCATACAGAGATATATGATTATCAATAAGAAAAGAAAGTCTTTCAAAATGATTATTAGTAACTGCTACAGGAATACCCCAGAATAATCCGTGATGCACAAAGAGAACATCTGCATTCCAATCTGCTGCTCGCTTAAATGTTTCTAAAGATGCATCAACAGCAAAAGCTACTTTTTTGACGGGTCTATTCCCCTGATCTACCTGAAAGCCATTCATTGATGAATCAATACCAGCTACAATAGTCATATCGAGAATTTCACGGAAATAAGAATCCAATTCTTCTGTATTCATTATTAAAGTATAGCAAGTCCAAATCAATTAAATCAACTCCTAATGGAACACTTTATTTTTCCGTTGCTTGACAATAGCTTTAACTGATATAATAATTAGATATAGGCTAAGTATTCAGAGGTATTAACTAATGGCAAAAGCAATTGATGTAATAAAAATTAAGAAAGCAGCAAGAAATTCAGTACCAATTTCTATTAAAACTTATACATTGCCTCATGAAACAGAAATTTATATGGAAAGTATATTAGGTACCTTTCTGGATGAATTCGGGCAGGTTGGTATTAAAGATAGAATTGCCTATTGTATGAAAGAGCTGGCTGTTAATGCTAAAAAGGCCAATACTAAAAGAGTTTACTTTAAGGACAGGAAGCTTGATATTGATGATCCTGTTCAGTATGAGGAGGGTATGAAAACTTTCAAAAGCGATACTCTCTCTAATATTGATTATTATCTGAATATCCAAAAAGAAGAGGGTCTTTACATAAAAACAGTTTTTCAGGCAAAGGGAAATGAATTTACACTAAGTATCAGGAATAACACTGAAATTTCTAAAAAAGAGCAGATGAGGGTCTATGATAGAATTGCACGATCCAGAGCTTTTGATACTATGGAAGAAGCTTTAACTACAGTTCTTGATGACTCCGAAGGTGCAGGCCTGGGTATTGTTATATTAGTACTTATGTTAAAAAAGCTAGGGTTAACTGAAGATGCTTTTGATATAGATGTAGTTAACGGAGAGACAATTGCCCAGATTACTTTACCCTTTTCTGATATTCATATTGAAAACCTTGCTAAGCTTTCAGAGGAGATTGTTCAGGATATTGAAGAGCTTCCACACTTTCCTGAAAATATCGTACATTTGCAAAAGCTCTTTCACGATCCTTATTCTGAGATTACGGATATCGCAAGACAAATTAGTATGGATGCTTCTTTAATTGCAGACCTTTTGAAGGTAGTTAATTCAGCTCAATATATGCTGCCCAAGAGGGTTGATAATATAGTGGAAGCTGTTAAGCTTATAGGACTTCGTGGTTTAACAAACCTTCTTTTTTCTTATGGAACTCAAAAACTTCTTGATCGTAAAGAGAAATGGTTGTGGGATCATTCCTACAAGACTGCTTTCTATGCATACAATATTGCAAAAAATTTCAATAGAAAAAATAAAGATCTTCTTGATGATGCCTATGTTGGAGGTATTCTTCATGATATGGGTAAAATTATTTTTTCAGATATACATCCGAAATTATTAGACCGAATTAATAATTTCTGTATAGAAAAAGAACTCCAACGGGACTTGTTTGAAGATCTTGCCGCAGGATTAAATCATGCTGAGATAGGGGGGCTTGTTGCAGAGAAGTGGAATTTTCCACAATCTCTTATTGAGTCTATAAGATTTCATCATGAACCTCAGCAGTGTTCAAAAGAGTACAGAGATGTAGTTTATACGGTTTATCTTGCCAATTCCATTGCAAATATTGAGAGTGATGAGATGGTATATGAGCAACTGGATCAGGATGTTCTGGCGAATTTTGGTATAAATTCTGAAGATCAATTAATGATGATTTTACAACGATTGTCTTCGGCTTTTTCAAATCAGGTTAATGCTAAAGAGAAAATGTAGTCTGTTATCAGTAAAATAAGTTGTACTTGATTCCAGGGTTAATATGCCATTGACTTTTGTTTGTATATAGAGTAAATTATATATAAGGAGAAATTATTATGGCAATAAGCGTATACTCAACACCCAGCTGCAGTTACTGTACACTGGCTAAAGATTATTTTAGAAAACATAATATCGCATTCGCAGACTATAATGTCGCGACTGATAGGGCTAAAGCAGACGAAATGGTTAAAAAATCCGGCCAGATGGGAGTTCCTGTTCTGGATATAAACGGCAGAATCCTTGTAGGTTTCAATCCTGCAGAAATTGAGAAAGCTCTTCATAGATAATACGTCGTAGAGACGTAGCATGCTACGTCTCTACAGCGTTATTGTACCAGTTATACATCAATATTCCAAATGCTACGGAGACATTAATCGAACCTTTTATTCCTCCCAGAGGAATTGAAACTCTTCCAAAACTATTATCTGCCATTTCCAAACACTCTGGGCTTACTCCCAATTCTTCAGATCCTATTATACAAATACCTTCGTCAGGGAATTTAAATTGATCCATTGGTTCACCATTTAATTCAAGAGCAAAAATGTTTTTTTCCCCCAGTAGGGGACGCAGATCTGCGTCCCCTACTTCCCATGGGATAATATCTGTACAGCCCATAGATGTTCGTAATGCTCTCTTATGAGAAGGGATGGCTGTTCCTTGAGATAATAATATTTTACTAACACCAAATGATTCTGACGTTCTAAATATGGATCCTACATTAAATGGAGATCTTATATCATCAAGGTATATTTCTAAAGGAAGAATCCTACGGTTGTGTATATAGGGTTTATCCTCTATGGAATTATATGTTGTGAACATATCCCAATCTGCAGGTTCCTCTTTAAGATGTCTTAATAATAAGTGACGTAGACCATTATATTTTCTTAAAAGTTCTCCCTTGTTAGTTTCAGATTCCTGTGCAATG
>DAOWEB010000003.1 GCA_030638735.1 Spirochaetaceae bacterium | reverse complement strand
GCTTTATAATGCTGAAAATGCTTTCTATTTATATATAAAAGATGAATTATAAGCAATAAAGAAATTTCTACTTCAAAATAGATCTTTTCATCAGAATTACTCCATCAAACGGCCAGCCGATCAGCTTGTTGATTGGCCATATTTTACTGTTTTTAATAACAGAAAAGCCGAGTTTTTTATAAAGCTCTTTAGCACGTGGATTTGTATCAATAACCTGTAGAGTCAGATATTTGTATCCTTTGTCCCTGGCGAATACAATTATGTTCTCAATAAGTTTGGTTCCAATCCCTTTGCTCCTGGCAAAATCTGTAACAGCAATTGCTTCAATATACAGTTCTCCTGTTTTTGTTTTATGCTGAAGTAAAGATAAATTAATAGCTTTCAAAATGGCTCTGAAAATGCCATATATTGGAATCAGTTCTTTTAGTGAGGGATTTAAAAAGCTTCCCTCTGTTGTTTGAAAAGCTAATAATCCCAGTAATTTCCCATCTTCTTCAATATAAAAACAGTTGCCGGGTTCAATAGAAGATTCGATTAATCTTTTAGCTTTATCTTTCCTGCCAAGTATTGGAATAAATTTTTCACTTAATGCTTCCAGGAATAATTCTGCTGCCGGGCTTTTAAAATTTTCAGATAATCCTTTATTTATATTGAGCATAGTTTTCCTCTGCTTTTTATTTGGATATTCTTAAGATCTCTTCATTTATACTATTTACCCTTAAAAATCTAAATAGAATTCACAACTATAGTAATAATGGATCGAGAATAGAAAATAATTCATTACTATTCCATGGTTTCGAAATATATGAATCCAAACCAGCAAGTTCCTTTATATCAGATAGGACATCATCAGGAGCCTGACCAGATATTAGAACCTTCTTTATTTCCGGATAATGGGTGTTTACATGAATTAGAAGTTCATCTCCCTTGATGCCCGGAAGCAGCCAGTCTGATATTATAAGGGCAATTATATTACCTTTCTGAGTAAGAATATCAAAAGCATGTTCTGCATTAAGTGTTGTATGAATTGTGTATTGCTTATACCGTCGTTTTAATTCCATCTTTAAGCTTAGAAGTATAATGGCTTCATCATCAACCAAAAGGATTTCTAATCTATTCATAAATTATCCTTATCGTTACCTGCCGGGAGAGTAACTGTAAAGACAGTTTGTCTTTTATTTGTACTAAAAGAGATATTCCCATTATGAGATTCAATGATCTGTTTTGTCACATTAAGACCAAGTCCTCTTCCTTTCCCTGTTATTTTTGTTGAGAAAAACGGCTTAAATACTTTCCTTCGAATTCTTCTGGGAATTATGGGACCATTATCGATAATTCTAACAAATATTTTATCATCTTTTGTGTCACTTTCAATAATTATAAAACCATCTTTTTGTTCTGAAGCAGAATCTAAAGCATTAGTTATTAAGTTTTCCCACACAATATCCATCTGATTTTTATTTGCTTCAATTTTCAGATTATCAGGTATTGAAATTGAAATATTGGTTATTTTATCCATTTTCCCTATAAAGGTATTTATAATTTGTTCTATCTGCAGTTGAATATTGTAAGAACTCTTATTAAAAACTGAAGATGATTTCGAAAAGATCTTTAAAGTGTTTATAACTTTGGATGTTTTGCTTATTGATTCTTCAGAAATAAGTAATGAATTATGTATTCCGGCAATAGTCACTATAATATCAAGATCATCTATGGAAAGTTCTTTGAGTAATGATCCAAATTTTTGAGTCTTAAAACCAAATAATACCAATCTGTCAATAATATCATTCAATACTTCTGTTTTGATATCAGTTCTATTCTTAAAAACATTGTTTAATTTTTGAGTAGAAATAAAGGTATTTAAGATAATGGAATCAGGATCTGTAAAAGAAAACATTTTTTTTATCTTATCAGGAGAGATATCATTCTCCAGCCCATTTAGTAAGTTCAGATACTGACCAGTAACTTTATCTGTTTCATTTTTTAAACTAAAATTACTTGCACTTATAGCACCCAGAGGGCTATTCATTTCATGGGCTAAATTTGTAATTACCTGAATTAAGGCAAAATTCTGTCTATGAATGTTTTGGATTCTACTATAAATAAAAATAAGAATCAGCAAGATAGTTAATATTAAAAATAACATTTGAATAATTCGGTTTTTATACCATATGGGTATCACCTTAATTCTCAGGCTGGCACCAATAGGATTCCAAATACCTTCATTATTAGACCCTTCTATTAGCAGTGTAAAATTGCCAGGTGGTAAATTTGTATAGGAAACTTTCCTATGTCGGGCATCGGTATAAATCCATTCCTTATCAAATCCTTTGAGAATATAACGATATTCATTTTTCATGGATGTCATGTAACTTGAATTGCTGATTTCGACGGAAAACTGACGGAATTCCGGATATAAATTCAGAATAGATGTGTAGTCAATATTCTGATCCAGTACAACTCTTTTTCCAATAGTTTCTCCTGAAGATATAGGAAAATTGTTGATTTCCAGATTTTGAAATCGAATAATTGGTTTATAACTGTTATGTCTTAGTTTGTTTGGCATTAATAGTAAAATACCCTCATTTGCCCCAAAATATATATCTCCATCTCTTGTTTTTGAATATGACTTTCCGTTAAATTCCAACCAGGGAAGACCATCATGCATATTAAAATTTCTGAAAGACATATCACTGATATTTAATTCACTAAGACCGTTATTTGTACTCAGCCAATATCTGCCCGGGCTGCTTTCGACCATGGAATATACAACATTATTTGGCAGGCCATCCTGTTCCTGATAAGATTTGAATTTTCCATCAGAAATTGTAAAGAGAGCAATTCCTCCTCCATTAGTAGTAATCCATAACTCATTCTCTGAAAACTGGTTTATAGATAGAACAAAATCATTAGGCAGACTGCTGGTATCCTGGAGATTCTTCTTATAGTGTGTAAAAACACCGGTGACAGTATCTAATTTATGGAGACCTCCTCCAATTGTTCCAATCCATAATCCTTTTTGACTATCTTCAAATATTGTATAGATAAAATTACTTTGAAGTGCCTGAGGATTTCCAGGGTCTGCATAGTACCTTTTAAATGAATCATTTTCCGGTATGTATTGATTTAATCCATGCATCCTGGTCCCTACCCAGATTATTCCATTGGAATCCTGGAAAATACTCCAGATGGAATTACCCGAAAGAGAAGATTCATCTTCAGCATCATTTACAAAAAGTTTAAACTGACCTGTTTTCTGGTTAAGGAGATTTAAACCTCTGTTTGTACCGGCCCAGATGCGTTTTTTTGAATCCTCTAAAACAGAAAATACAGAATTATTACTAATAGAAGCAGGATCCCCCGGGTCATGAGAATAGGATATAAATTGACCAGTAACAGAGTCAAGTTTTACCAGCCCTTTATTGTTTGTCCCCACCCATAAATTATCTGCAGAATCCTGATTCAGCTGCCATACTTTATTACCAGGCAAGCTGGTCTTATCATTGGGGTCATGAATAAATGTCTGCCAGAATATAGGTGAAGGATTATAGAAAATTAATGAACTATTGGTTCCTATAATCAAATTCCCTTCAAAATCAGTATAAATTTCATGAACCTGTGAAATATCTTCATCTTCGGATATTTTATTATAATTAGTAAAGGTACTTGTTTTCATATCCAGCTTATATAGGCCTTTTGAGTAAGATCCAAACCATAAGTTATTTGAATATTTATATATTTTACTAATATTATCATCCGTAAGATTTGGATGAGATTGGGAAGTAAAAATCTCTATACTGTTGGTACTAAAATTGTAAAGAATTATACCTTTTTGAGTTCCTATCCATAGTGATTCAGAGTCATGAAACTCAAGAGATAAAACATTTTTTTCTTCAATTGTTTTTCTTGTTGTTATACTGACACATTCTGTAAATATGTTCTTTTCTGGATCCAGCTTAAATAAACCCTTATTTGTTCCTGCAAATATAAAACCGGAAGGATGATAAAAAACTGTATTTGTAACAGTTTTAATGTCCAAAGGATATTTGTGGATTTTTCCCTGAGATGTTAATGAAAAGATACCTGAGTCGGATGCTGCAATCCAGAGAACACCATAGTCATCAAATACAAGGCTGCGAATATCCATATTATTAAAGGCAATAAATTCTGCTGAATCAGTGGGTATATGGATTCTCCAGAGTCCTCCTCCCCAGCTTCCAGCATATAAATACTCTTCATTTATTGCCAGACAACGATAGAATTGCTGTGTATTTCCATTTTCAAACCCAGGACGCAACACTGCAAAATTATAGCCGTCAAACTTGTTGATTCCATCCTGGGTTGCCAGCCATAAATACCCCAGAGAATCCTGAACCACATCTAAAACAGTACTTTGGGACAATCCATGATTAGTATTAAAAGATCGATTATTAGGCAGTATATTCTCTGCATTCAAAGAAAAAGAATAAAGAAATAAAATAATAATGAGAGCCATTTTTTCAATCTTCATAGTTTAATTATGATTTAATCATATACCTATTGCAACTCTTTTATATCTACTTCCCCTTAAAAATCTTAATTGAGTTTAATACGGTAACCAACGCAACCCCCACATCTGCAATAACAGCTTCCCAAAGGGTAGCATATCCAAAAGCTCCAGCAGTCATAATTGCAATTTTTACAGTCATTATAAAAATGATATTTTCCAGGACTACTCTATGGGTTTTATTTGCTATCTTGAGTAGGGTAGGCAGTCTCCCTAGTTTGCTTCCTAAGAATATAATATCTGCCATTTCAACAGAAAGAGCTGCACCTGTACTTCCCATAGCTATACCTATATCTGAAGCTGCCAGTAGAGGAGCATCATTTATCCCATCACCCAAAGCAGTAACAGTATTTTTCAATGATTTGAAACTTTTCATTTTTTCAATCTTTTGTTCCGGAAGGAGGGTACTGTAATATTCAGAAATTTCCAGTTGATCTGCAGCAGAGGCTACATTATCACTTGAATCACCTGAAAGGATGACGGTTTTTAATCCTTTATTGTAAAGATAGTGAAATGTTTCTGAAGCATCTTTTTTTAAGTTATCCTGAATAGAAATGGTCGCTGCAGCTTTATTGTCAATAATAACAAAGAGATTAACTCCTTCTTTTGTTATATTGAAATCTGAAAGATCCAGGTTGTAGTCATTCACTAAACGTTTATTCCCCAGAGCAATAAATCTGCCGTTTACAGTTCCGGTAATTCCTTTGCCTGCCATCTCTTTTATATCATCCGCTTTGATCCCAGTCGTAACAATATTTTTAAATGCATTTGCAATTGGATGGGTAGAGTAATTTTCCAGTTCAGCAATCATTTTGAGTAAATATTTTTCATCAATATCCTTTTCCAATTCCGGATGCAGATAAATATTATTTATTGAAAACTTACCTTCTGTGATGGTTCCTGTTTTATCAAATATGAATGTATCAGATTTTCTTATCTGTTCCAGATATGATGATCCTTTAATTAAGATACCCTTATTAGCTGCTTTTCCAATTCCTGCAAAATAGGTCAGGGGTACAGATAGTACCAGAGCACATGGACAGGAAATAACCAGAAAAATAAGTCCATTATAAAAGTAGTTACTATAGCTGTTATCAAAAAATTCAAAACCTGACAACTTAAGAATAATTGGTATTAAAATTACAAGTACAGCTAATGCCACGACAACAGGAGTATAGACCCTGGAAAACTTTGTAATAAATTTTTCAGTATCTGATTTATTAGATACAGCATCTGAAATAAGTTTTGCAATCCTGGATGTTGTTGAGGCCATATAATCCACTTCAGCTTCTATTTTAACAGCATCTGAAAGTAAGATAGATCCGGAAATTACTTGATCGCCCTTTTCCAGAAAAACAGGATTAGCTTCACCGGTTATTGATGACATATCAAAGTTGGATGAACCTTCTGTAATAACACCATCAATTGGTATTATTTCACCTGATTTAATAAGTAATAAATCATTTTTTATTATATTTTCAGGTAATATTTCTACAGGGCTGTCATTAATAATTTTAAAAGCCTTTTCAGGTTTTAGACTGGCAAGGTTTGTTATTTCTTTGTTGGATCTTCGTACTGCCAGATCTTCAAAGGCTTCACCCAGGCTGTAAAATAACATGACTCCAGCTGCTTCCTCATAGGCTCCAATTGCAATTGCACCAGCTGTTGCAATAAACATTAGAAAATTTTCATCAAAGAAATCCCTTTTTTTTAGATTCAGGAAAAATGCACGGATAACATTTTTACCTGTTAAAAGATAGACTCCAAGATAAAATGATGTGTAAAGCAGACTTATGTTTTCATTTATATAAGTTCTGCTTATAACCATAGATGAGATAAAGAGTGCAGAAATCCAGACAAGGTGTTTAGGAAAAGTAATTTTTTCATTCTGTTTCGTTTCTGTAAAGGTAACATCCGGTTCATGTTTTTTAACAACAGCATTTACTTGTTCTGTAATATTGCAATCTGAAATTATTGTTGCAGTATGATTGATAATATTCACACTGGCATCAAGCACAGAATCCAAAGTTTTTAAATCATCTTCTATTTTGGCTGCACAGGAGGCACAACTTAAATTATTTGTATGCAGGGTATATGTATTTGCCATAGTTTTACCTCTAAAGTTCCATAATATGTTCAAGAGAGTAGTTGAGTATTGTTTCTATGTGTTCATCATCCAGGGTGTAATAAGTAAATTTACCTGATTTAGTACCTTTTATAAGTTTCATTATTCTTAGTTTTGTAAGCTGGTGGCTTATAGCACTTTGGG
>DAOWEB010000201.1 GCA_030638735.1 Spirochaetaceae bacterium | reverse complement strand
TAGTTGTCTGGGTCCATAATCCACCGGAAATTATCTGAATGGTATGTTGTCCGGGTCTTAGTTGAAAATTAAGGCTTTCCATTTCGATGCCATTATCAATAATTAAAATTTTCTCTCTGGCATAGATATCACTTTTATTTAGACTATCCGGTGCAACCATAACCTGAACTGTTCCCATTGCCGGCTGCAGTTCAAAGTGAAAGTTTGTATCTCTGATCAGATCAAGAGATTTTGTCTGGGATACATATCCTCCTGCAGAAACAGTAATGCTGTAGTTTCCCAATACCAGATTTTTCTGGAAAGGAATTGTACCGGAAGAAGCTGACCCCTTAACCATGGGGTTAGAAACCTGAACTTTTGCACCTGCAACATTTGATGTTATATTTAAACTAACTGCTGACTTCACAAGGTTAAAATGTATATTTTGTGCAGACTGCAGGTTTACAGATCTGGTTTGTGATTCATAACCATTTGCAGAAATTGTAACTGTATAGTTTCCCAAAGCCAGATTTTTCTGAAAAGGAGCAGTCCCTGATGCTCTGGCTGCTCCGGAGATGTTAACATTAGCCCCGTTGACATTTGATGTTACTTTTAAACGAACCAGTGCCGGTTCAAGTTGAAAATTAACTGTCTGATTTGCACTAAGATCAACTGCTCTTGTCTGTGGTGTATATCCCGGAGCTGTAATTTTTACAGTATACTTCCCTGGAGCCAGAGCCTGTACAAATGTTGTATTTCCAGTAAGTGGAGTAAAAGCTTTTTCCATGGGGTTCGTTATAGATACTGATGCAGAAATATTTGCAGTAACAGTTAATTGAAAAGTAGAACCACGCCTGCTTCTACCCCCTGATGTACTCTGGGCAGAAACATTCATAGTTAATCCAGCAAATAAAAATACTACCAGAATAACTAATAATAATTTTTTAGTTTTCATATTACCTTCTTGTCCTTGCTTTTACTACAACAGGACCAGATTCAGTCTGTAATGATCTGATATTAGCATATGTTGTGCCATCATCTAATAGAACCCGAAGATCTGGAAGAATCTGATAATAAATCATAGTATCTGCTTCTTGTATAAACATATTAATTCTAAAAATTGAAGCTCTCTCTATATCGGTATACTGAGGTAATGTATAACGTGCTATTTGATCCTCACCATCAAAAACATAGACAACAGGATCTGCAGTTCCAGAATTATCAGAAGAAGCTAGCATAGCATCAGGTTCACCAGTAGCTGCAGCAGTACTTGCAGGTTCAGTATCTGCATTCCATGCGTCCAAATAATATTCCATAACACCTATGCAGGAATAATTTCCAGCAGGCAATTTACTGGGGTCATCAGTCCCGGAACTAGAATAGGCTTCTGTACCACTATAAGCGGTAAGAATGGTAGAAGGGGGGTAATAGATGGTAAATGATTCGGGACCACCTTCAGGTTGCGAAGAATGGCCAACATTATCAATATCCATCCAAATATCTCGAGGTGTATTGAATGAATCATTATTCCAATAAAGATGCTCTCTATCAGTAATTGTTGTTGGGAAAAAACCATTTGAAGTTAAATCCACTGATTCACTTAAGGGATTATAAAAATCTGATCCATCAGCACTAAAACCAGCAGTACCTACACCTGTATTTGGAAATGTTAAATGTGCATCCACATCCTGAAAATCTCTATCCCAGAAAACTACAATTGAAAGTATTCCTGTTACCAAAGTTTCATCTGCAGTTCCATCTCCATTTGAATCAAAAGCTTTTGTTAATCCGGCTATATTTGGCAGATATTGAGCTAACCCACTGACATCAACCATTTGTTTTGTAAACACATAATCTGCTGATGTCGCAGTTAATTCGAATGTTCCATAATCTACATCAGAAAAAGTATAGTATCCGGATGAAGATGTTGTTGCAGTTTTAGTTGTAGAACCAGTTAAAGTAACAGTTGCACCAAGAACAGGATCTCCTGTTCTTGCATCAAAAACATAACCCTGAGGAGCAGCCATAGCTGCTGCAATCTCTTCAATAAGCCATTCACAGCTTGTAAACGTAAATACCGAAAGCGCAAGCATAACAGCTACGCCAATTAATAAAATCTTTTTCATTTTAACCTCTTGTTCCCTAAAATATATAGAATAACTCTAATTCTAGCACATTCATTTTGTGATATCAAATTTATATATGCTTTTTTATATATTATTTCAGACACAAAATTCAATTATAGATTTAGCTCCATTATCATTTTCCATTCTAAAACTTCCATGTAACTGGTCAACAAGCATTCTAATAAGCGAAATACCAAATCCATTCTGTTCATCTTCATTAAAACCATCAGGAAAACCCGGACCATTATCATGAATAACTATAACTACATTATTATCGTTGTTTTTAAGAATAATTTTAATAATTCCGGTGTCTTTGCCGTTAAATGCATATTTCATAATATTTGTAAGAATTTCATTAATTATTATTCCCAGGGGAAACATTATTACCGGACCAATAATAAGGTCATCAATCTGTTGTTCCAGTCTTATATTTTTAACCAGAGGAAAAATATTGAGAACTTCTTTACTAAGCTGGGTTAGGTATTCTTTAACTCCCAAAGATCCATAATCCTCAGATCTATACAATTTATCATAAAGAAGACCCATACTGTTTATACGACTTATGGCATCCTGGAATGCAGAATCCAGTTCAGAATTATTCATTTTCATTGACTGCATGTTTAGTAAACTGCTAATAACATGCATATTATTTTTTATTCGATGGTGAACCTCTTTAAGAATCATCTCCTTTTCCAGAAGGAGTTCCTTTATTTTCCCCTCCGCTTTTTTACTGGCAGTTATATCATGCGCAAGCCAGACTATAGTTTTTTTACCATCAACCTTCATATCCATTGGAGAGGTTCTTGCTTCAAACCAGGTTTTACCCGAAGGTAAGTTTAGTTTATACTCATAAATTTGAGCTTGATTAGTATTAATTGTATCTAGTATTACTTTATGAAGTTCCCTTGCAAATTTATCCGGGAAAATAGTAAAAATTGATTTCCCCAATATAACTTCTGACTTTGCATATAACAAAGCCTCTTCTACGGTCAGTACTTCAATATACTTACCATCTTCATCGTATATAAATGATACATCAGGAAGAGCTCTGGTAAATGCCTTTAATAGAGAAGTTTTTGCATTAAGAAGATCCTGTTCCCTCCGCCTCTCTGTAATATCCATTATAATAGAGGAAATACCAATAATCCTACCTGTATTATCAACTACAGTAGTATTATACCAATCGCAGAATATCTTTTTACCGTCTTTTCTAATATTTTCATTGGAACTCCTGGTACTACCAGTATTTTGAAGAAGCTTTTTACCAATTTCATCAATCTCATTTTTTAAATTTTCTGTATTTATCAGCTCTGAAGGATGTCTGCCAATTGCTTCTTCTGAAGAATACCCAAATATTTTTTCGGCTGCTTTATTCCATGAAAGAACACGAAAAGAAGTATCCCAATCAATAACTGCCAAAGGTGTTTGTTCCAGATGAAGAGCAAGCCGCTGCTCAGGATTCTGTAGTAGATTATTCTTATTTTTTATGGACATAAAATTCGACACCTTTTCCAAAGACTACAATAAGCATAGTAGATTAATTATAAAAGTCAAATTTATTTGTATGTTATTTATATGTGCAACTAATCCAATTGAACAAGAGCTGCTGCCTTATCTGGTATCCATGCTCGTGTATTATCATTTAATTCAATATAATACCATCCCGGACGCTCATTTATAAGAGTAAATTCCAGTCCTGAATGAAGGGGATCCTTAAAAGATGGTGAATAACTTAACCCATCACCTTTTCTTGCAATAATTGCATCGGCCGTAATAACCCCTGCAGGATGAAGCTTTAACTCCAGGGTATCTATAAATAGAGATCCCAGTGAAAGAAGTGCCACAGCAGAAAAAAATATAGTAGTTGTAAAAAAGATCTTTAATAAAGAAACATGGAGTTTCCCTCTTAAAAGAAGAAATGCTGCGCTAATCCAGGAAAGTGCAAAGGCTGCTTCGAAAAGAACAGCTTTAAAAGAACCGGACAAATTATAATGAAGAAAAAATATAGTTTCCAGAATTCGGGAACTTTCCTTTTCATTTAAAGTATCTACCCGCTGTTCTCTGGCAAAGGAAAGATTCTCTTTTAAATTTCTGTCTCCTGGTATTAGTAAAGCTGCTTTTTTGTAATAGAGAATAGCTCTTCCAATATCACCTAAGTGAAAATAGATATTCCCAATATTATAATATAGTTTACCATTTTGAGTATTTTCTATTATCTGCAAGAATCTTAGTAAAGAATCTTCATAAAGAGATCTGGCTTCTTCCGGATTAGATATTTTACTATTTACAGCCTGTCTAAAAAGATCATTCCCCTGATTATACAGATCAATCTGAAGATTATTATCTATTGAAGATAGTTGTATTAGTACAAAAAAAATAAAAATGAAAATGAAAAATCCTGTTTTTCTCATTTTTAAATTCTCCCTTCAAAATCATCTGCAGCAAGCTGGATTTTATCAATTAAGTTTGAAAACAACATTTGACGATCCTGTGTCTGAAGGAGTGGACCTGAATATTGTATCTCATTAATAATAGAAAAAACTTCAAATATCAGTGGGAAACTATCAACTTTCAGGTTCTTATTTATAAGCCAGTTCTTTACATCCTGTTCAGTAACAAATCCTTTGGATTCTGTCATTTTATCTGCAAGATAACTAATAAAAATTACTTTAATCTTCCGGCCTGAGTCTTCAGAAGAATATTCTAAATTTAATTTAATATTTTTTAACTCTTTTGTCAGCTCAGCTAAAGTATTTTTCCTACCAATTTTAGCAGTAAAAAACTTTCCCTTTTTAGAAAGCACAAAAAGTAAAACCACAAGAAATAATAATGGAGGAAAAATAAGTAGAAGGTTGAATGGAAACCCTGTCAGCGCTTTTAGACCAACACTCTGGGTTTTAAGAATCTTTATATTATTATAATTGAAATTAATACCATTGTTGGAAGTCTGAACAATCTCCTTCTGCAAGTCACCGGAATCAGTACTAGTTGTTCCTTCCACTTTTACAGCAGATCCCCTGGCCACAGTTATTGGAATTGCCTGGGATCTTGCAATTCTATATTTGCCTTTTGAAGTATCAAAATAAGGTATCTCAAGAGCAGGTATTTGAGTAACTGTATCATTCAAAGATCTAATTGTTTGGGTAAATACTACGCTGTCTTCTTCAATTTTACCTGCAGATATTTCTGATGGCATTTTAAAATTAGCAGCCAGTTCATACTGTTTGTTAAGATCAGGGGGATCCCAGTCTGAAATATTCTTTGGCCCGCTTATTCTCATAGTAAAGGTAATTGGATCACCGACTCTAACATCCAGAGGACTGGCACTGGTCTCAATATCTAATTCTCCTATATACCCATTAAATTTTTCGGGTTTTCCAAACTCTGGAAGAGACATAACTTTTAAAGACAGATCATTTGAAGGTACGGTAAATTGTTCATATTCCGGTGAAAAAGAAGAAAAGAAAGAACTGAACAGATCGCCGCCCCTACCGTCTCTTGAAATTTGTGCACTAACAGAAATAACAGATTTTGGAATAATAAAATTACCAGGTTTTTTAGGTATAACCAGCTTACTGAATGTAACTGTAGTAAAAGATTTTCCCTTAATAGTTCCTTTACCCTGTACCGCAGTTACAGATGTGCCGTCTACAGGGAACCTGACCAGAGAAGAAGGATCAGGAGTTAAACCCGAATGATCCATTAAACTGAAATTTTTATCTTTAAAAAATGGAATGGAAAATATGAAATCGTTTATATTCATTCCAATATACCATGTAAATGTAATTATAAGAGGTTCTCCAACATAAGCCCTTTCTTTATCAAGGGTAACAAGCAATTTGAGATTTTCACTCTCTTCAGCTTCTCTGGATTCAATCATTATAGATCTGGTGGTATATTTATTACCCTCTATTGTTACAGAAACAGAAGGAATTTTAAGAGTCCCTGATGTCAGCGGTGTTAAAGACCAGGATATAATATATGCGGTATTTATAATTTCTTTTCTACGACCATTAATAATACTTATCTGTCGACTGCTGTTATTTTGCCCCCCAAGAAATTCCACATTAAAATTACTTGTAAATTCAGGATCATCCCACTTATCATTTGGGAAATCAGAAGCATTATCACTTCCATTTATTTGTATCTGATAAATAAAGGATTCTCCAACACTTAGAATATTTTTTTCTACAACAGCTACAATCTCAATGTCTTCACCAAATAAGGGAAAAGAAACAGAGATTAGAATAGTTATTGTGATTAGTAAGATAACAGTCCTTTTCAATTTACCAATCCTTATCTACTATTTCTTCGGAACCATTTATTATTATGGCCTGAATAGCTTCCTGCCTTCTGGCCTCTTCGTTCAGAATATCTTTTGGGGAAATCTCTTCCTTTGAATATGCTGATTCGGAGCTTTCACTTTGCTGATCAGCATCCTGTTGTTCACTATCCTGCAGATCACTATTCTGCTGATTCTGTTCCTGGGGATCACTATCCTGTTCATTGCCTTCCCGGGGATCACCATCCTGCTGATCTTCAGATTGTTCATCCCCTTCCTCCTGATCTTCATTCTGCTGCTGTTCTATTTCATCCAGCCGGAGTCTCGACAGTTCAAGATTATAGGAAGCATCAGTGTTATCAACATCCAGTTCTAAAACCCTTTCAAAATGCCTGACAGCCTGTCCATAAAACTCAAGAGCCTGTCCAGGATTTTCAGTTTTAACCGTTGCCGCCATCATATAATTACTGTTACCTGCATTATAAACAGCTTTAATCTGATCTCCTGCAGAGTTTGCATAGGTGGCGGCATCTTCAAAATCAGAATAGGATTTATCAAACTGACCCAATTTATAATAAGAAACTCCCCTGTTATAATAGAGGTCATAATCAGCCCTCTTTGTAAGTCCTTCAGAATATTCTGCAGAGGCTCCTTCAAAATTACTTTCTTTATATAGCTTATTACCATTTAATTCATTTTCTTTAAATCCCATAGAAAAAATCACAACAGGAGAAACAATGAATATCAGGATAAAAAATATTCTTGGTAAAGCGGTTTTTTTTAACATATCAGGAGAAGTCCTCCTGCTTTAAATATCCAAAAAGCAATAAAGTAAAGGCCATAAAAATAAAAAACTGAAATAACTCCTGGTATTTCATAATAGTATCTCCCTGGAGTTCTTTTTTCTCTGCACTTGCAATTAAACGAAGATAAATTTCTCCTAAATCAAATGCACCGGTTCCAACATTTAAATACTTTCCTCCCGGGCTGACTGCCGCCATCTCCCGAAGAGTTCCTGCATCAAGTTTAGTCCAGACCTCTTCTCCATTGTAGGTAAGAAATATTTTTTCCCCATCAGCATCAATTACTGGAATTCTTGTTCCCTGATCTTCATCTCCAAGACCAATTATAATTAATCTAACACCCTGCTCTCCTGCAGCTTTAGCAGCTTCAACCGGAAAACTCTCATGATCTTCACCATCTGTTATAAGAATTATATCCTTAAAATTTTTCTCTTTGGGATCCAAAACCTGGGTCATTGCCTCCCTCAAAGCATCGCCGAGCATGGTACCCCCTCTGGAAATATCATTCACAGAAAGACTTTCTGTAGCAGATCGAAAAAAAGCATAATCTGTTGTAAGAGGAGATTTAACAACAGTGGTTCCTGCAAACTCAAGCAAAGCAACCCTGCTTCCGGATAATCTGGAAACAGTATCAATAATTTCTGTTTTTGCCCGCTCAAGCCTGTTTGGCTTTAAATCTTCTGCCAGCATAGATCTGGAAATATCTATTATAAAAACGACATCCCTTCCCCTTCGTTCAACAGTTTCAGCCTTTGGGTTCCATCCCGGCCGGGCCAGGGCTAAAACAATAAAAACCACAGATAAAAGAAGAAGTACCTGCTCTGTCCTTCTTCTTTTTATATTAACAAGGGAAGATATTTTTTGAAGATAATTATCGTGTACAAAATCTAACAAAGCTCTCTTTCTTTTATAATGATCATATACATAGATTAAAATCAAAAAAGGGACAAGCCACAGGTAATTAATATTTGCCAATGAAATAAATCGAAACATCATTGTTAAGGTATCCTCCTTAACACTGTTGCTGACAGAAGAATATATAAGACAATTGATATTAAAGCTGCCATGGCAAATGGAAGAAATGCTTCCTTATAATCCATATACTTTACAGATTCTATTTCACTTTTTTCAAGTAAATCTATTTCCTTATAGACCTTTATAAGACCCTGAACATTATCTGCAGAAAAATACTTTCCTCCGGTTATATTTGCAATACGGGTTAAAGTATCAACATCTTCTCCACCAATACCTATCGCATAAATTTTTATACCCCAGTCTCCGGCAAGTTCTGCTGCCTGAACAGGGGAGAGATTTCCCCAATTATTCTGACCATCAGTTAACAGAATTATAATCTTGCTTTTAATTATATATCCATTTTTATTTTCCAGATTATCTAACTGATCCTCAATAGTTTTAAGTCTTGCAGCACCCAGTGCAAGAGCATCACCGATAGCAGTTCCATCCTCATTCCGATCACTTACCAAAGAGACATTTTTTAAAAAACCAGTTATTGTAGTATGAGATAATGATAAAGGATAAACAGTATCTGCATATCTGGCAAAGCTTACCAGACCAACTAAATCATTAGCCCTGCCTTTCAAATCTTTTCCATTACCAAGAACAAAATTTTTAAACACCAGTTTAACTGCATCCAGTCTGGTAATATTTTTCCCCTCGTAGCGAATACCTGCACCCATGCTGCCTGATCGATCCACTACCATCTCTATAGCAATTCCTTTATTTACAGTCTTAACTTCTTCCATACCATACTGTGGCCGGGCCAGTGCTGTAACTAAAAGAACCATTGAAAATACCAGTAAAAAGGGTTTAATAAAACCAAGCCTCTGGCGAAAAGATCTGGGAATTTCAGCTGCAAGAGACACAGATGGAAAAGGAATTCCGGAATGATTTCTTTTTTTCTTCCTGAATCGCAATAAAAAAACGAAAGGGATTCCTAAAAGAAGTAAAAATGCCAGTGGATCCTGAAATATCAAAGCATTTCTCCTGTTACCCTTATAAAGTTTTTACATGATTCTATTGAACCTGTTAATTCTGCTTCTGCTGGTTTGTGCCTGGCAAATTTAACCAGATCAGAA
The DNA here is from genome assembly GCA_030638735.1 of Spirochaetaceae bacterium. Classification (GTDB taxonomy): domain Bacteria; phylum Spirochaetota; class Spirochaetia; order B11-G9; family B11-G9; genus JAJRQE01. The sequence continues at coordinate 528 of DAOWEB010000201.1, read as the reverse complement.
TGGATTAGAAAATCCTTTAAACCCAGTTTAAATTTATCAGCTATTTTATTGGAAACAGCCAGATCCTGTAGAAATTCTTCAGTTGTCTGTTCAGGAGCTCTTATAGAAAATTGCTTTTCAATATAGACTCTAACAATCAAATTTAACTGGAAATAAAACTCTTTAAATCTACCTTCCTCGGGAAGTTTTTTATCAAGAAGAATAGTAAGTTTATTAAAAGCCTCTTCATATGGGGGTATCCCGGGAACAAGTTTCTCTCTTTTCCGTTTACGAATTAATAAAATTATGATAAAAACTCCTACAAGAATAATTACAGCTATAGATACAATTATTATCAATTTCCAGTAATTAAAAGTATCAGGTTCACGAATCTCCTTCAACTGAAGATTTTCAGTATTTTCCGGCAAAAGGCTGGTAACACTTACTGGGACAGGAATACTTAACAAAACACCCTTATTATTATTTTTATCAATATAATCAAGAGACAATGGTGGTATTTCATATTCTCCGGATAGAAACGGTTTTAAT
>DAOWEB010000427.1 GCA_030638735.1 Spirochaetaceae bacterium | reverse complement strand
CTTGATACGTCAGCACTTGCTAAGCGGTATAAAGAAAACAACATTGCAATGAAAGGTTCAGCCTCACGAGTTATTCTAAAATATATAGAAGAGTTGATTCAGGAGGGTAAAATATGAAAATTACAAATGTTGAATACAACAACCGGAAAAAAATATTCTCTGTAGCAACTGCTAAATCTGTTTTTAGTTATCCTTTTGCGAAATTAGATCCTCTTCCGACAAAAACTAATCCTTTGGACAGTGTATGGATTGATGAGGATTTTGGGGAAGAGGCTTTTTCCTACAAATTGGAAGATAATAACTCCGGAACAGTTCATATTGATCATATCCTTGAATACAATCGGGATCCAAACTATATGACAGAACTTCTTCTCTATAAATTAACTATAGAAGCGAAAAAGCATGTAGATAATATTCCCCTTAGTAAAAGAGAAATTATTCGGCGTTTGGGGACTTCCCCCTCTCAGTATTATCGCCTGATGGATCAAACTAATGTTACAAAGTCAATCAATAAAATGTTGAACCTTCTTCAGGTTTTAGGTTGTGAAATTGATGTGGTAATCCGGGATCGGGATACAAAATCAGAAAGTACTCTTGTATCTGTTTAATTGGAGGCTCTCTTTAATATTTTAATGTTCTTTTCCCGATTATATGCTGCTCATATGCTCTGCCCCCAGATTAGCAGATTATGGGGAACACCGGGTAATTATATTTAGCGTTGATTCCATGGCTAATTGTGGTCAGTTCTAGTTATTCCAGCAAGGGATTTAATATTTCTATACCTGGAAAATCAAAATCTTTTGTGTTTCGTGTTACTAAAACGGCATTGTTTGCTATTGCTGCAGCTGCAATTAATCCATCAATAACAGGTATTTTTATTCCTTTACGTTTCAGATTTCCTCTTATTTCACCCCATCTGATAGCTGTAGTTTCATCAACGGTCAATATTCTGGATTTAAAACTGTTCTGCAGGTTCCCAAACCAAAGAATTAGTTGATTTTTCTTTTTTCCTGGATCCAGAGAACTTATTCCTGTTTCAATTTCGCCTAAGGTAATGGAACATATGTACATTTTATTTTCAGGACAATTATTAAACCATTCCAGAACATTGTTGTCCGGTTCGGGTTTTGTTAAATCTGAAAGAACATTTGTATCCAGAATAAATTTCATAAAATAATGTCTCTGCCATAATCTTTATCTCTTGGAATTTCAAATCCTTTATAAGGGCAGGCTAAAATTACTTTTTTAAGTGATTCTGTATTTGAATAGAGATTAATTTCATCGGCTTTAACTACGTAAACAGATGGTTTACCATTTTTTGTAATAAGCTGAGGTTTTCCCTCACTTGCAATGTTTATTAGTTCACTTAGTTTGTTTTTAGCATTCTGTAATTGCCATGTGTTTGAATTATTCATATAAAAAACCTCCTGTCTGGCTAGTCTGGCTATAATATACAACTATCAGCAGGTTTTGGCAATAAAGACATAACATACCCTGTCTCTGCGTTAATGATTGGAAGGGCGCGCAGCGGTCGGGTTTTTTCGTAGGGACAGGTCGCGCCCTGTCCCTACGAAAAAACCCGACGGAACCCCTGGAAAGAATGACCCGTCGTAGGGGCGAATAATTATTTGCCCCTACGACGGGTAACGCCCAATTAAATCCTAAATCCCAGAAACCATTTCTGGTATAGATTCATTTTATAGCCGGTGTTAAATACCTTTGTTGATAAAAAATCATCTGTTTGAAGAAGTTCCGGTACAGGATCGGTCACATCGATTATTTCACCATCCCATGCAACACCTCCGAAAACTGCAAGGGAACCCAGAATTTCAACACCACCGCTTATACTCATACCTGTAAAAACGACTCTGGAATTTACAGGTGCAAATGCTTCTTTAAAGGCTGTAGAAAATTTATCACCATAATTTAATTGTTTTACTGCTGCTTCAGCTTCAATGTACAATGGCCCCAGGCTAAGATGGTATCCAAGGCTTATTCCTGTTACCAGTTCCGATTCGTCTGTATCTGTGTATTCTCCTCCAAATACCCGGGTATAAATATTCCGTGCTCCAACCTGATAACCAAAATATGTAAACCCTGTGCTGTCCTGCCAGGTATTAACATGGGATAACCCGCGGCGGGAGATATTAATTAAACCAATAGGAAGGCCTTGTATTTCATTATTAATATTAACCAGCCCCAGCTGAACTCCTTTTACATTTTTTCCATAGTTAACAAGACCAACCTGAAGACCCTCTATATCTTCAGTAACATTAACCAGACTTGCCTGGAGCCCCTTGTGTCCCCGGGAACTATTGAATATTCCGGATGCCTGAACACCATCAAAAAAACCTTCGTTTATATTGAAAATTCCTGCTCCCTGAAATCCTTTCATCTCTTCCGATGTAATATTGAAAATACCTGAGGCCTGAATACCTTCCATTTTCCCTGAAGATATATTAAAGATTCCGGCAGCCTGGGCTCCCTTTGTTTCTTTATCGCTGATATTAAAAATTCCGGCTCCCTGAAAAGTCTGACTTCCTTCACTTATATTAAAGATTCCTGCAACCTGGGCTCCGTTGTTTTTTCCCTCTATCAAGTTGAATATAGAAGCAATCTGGGCCCCTTTTACATCTTTTTTAAGGAAATTGATCAACCCTATTTGTACACCTTCCAGACTGTGTCCGTTTCCTACCAGCATAATTGAAAAATTGTGCAGAACCCTGTTACTCTCCATTATTCTATAGTCATTTAATATTCCAAGTTCTCCATAAACATGAACAAGATTTTCTTCCGGTATCTTTGTGTTTCCTCTGACTCTGGTGTTATTCATTGGAATGTATTTGAAATTTTGGCTGGACAGGTCGTATTTTTTATTCTCATTCAGAAAGATATTTGCTTCGGTTAGTACATTGTTGTTTACTATTGATATTGAATAGGTTCCAAGAGGGAGTGAAATTGTCATTGGAAGTCCACTCTCTTTGTATAGTTCTGCTACCAGCCTTCCTGATCTGTCTTTAATAAATATTCTTCCTGCAATTTTAGTGTCCAGGTTTATACCTGCTTTAGCCAGCCTTAGATCTGTCAGAACCAGATCTCCTGATCCGGTAAGATTTATATTATAGGATGGATGCTGAACACCTCCCTGGCTTTCTGTTGTTCTTGTAAGTGTTTCGTTTGAAGCAAAGCTGAATGCTTCATTTAATGTTACCTTTCCATCCTGTGTGGAATCTCCTGCTCCCCTAAGGGCGGATATAAAGTAATGGGTAAAAAAGGAGGCGCCTATTGCATCTGATTCCTGTGCTGCTTCATCGGCGGAACTGCTGGTTAGAAAGGCGTAACCTGTTGTATCTACAGATTCATCCACAAGAAAGGGTGCTTTTTGTGTTCCTCCTTTAAGTCTGGTGAAAACTCCCGAGGAGCATGAATCCAGTATCGCTATATTAACATCGGATCCCATACCGGTAATCATCTGCTTTAATTCTGAATAGGCAAGATATTCTTTTCCCAGAAGAAGCCCCTGTTCATCTGAATGACCTGAATAATAAAAGAAGAATTCTGTTCGTTGTTCTTTATTTTCGGGGCTGATAAATTCTTTTTTTACGTCTGTAAAAAGGCTTTCGATTGTATTTAAATCCGGGTCAAAAAGAAGATGGTTATCTTTGGGTTCTATTCCACCCAGTTCTTCCATAACATCATGTAAGGCTAATGCATCTGTTCCTGCATAGAGTAATTTTATTCTTTCCGATCCTCCATTATTGGATCCTACATAGATTGCAATTCTTCTGAATGTTGGATTGTTTTCTTCTGCAAAGAGAGAAAAAGAAACAAGCAAAATTATTAATATTGCCAAATTTTGTTTTATATTCATCTTAATTACCCTTTTTCAAAATAATAGTCTGCTGGTTGAATTCTGTTGTAAGTTTAAGTGTTTTTATTGTTTCCGGATTTTCATATTTTAAAATATTTTCAGCGGATTTCAGTATGGTACTTATATCAAATACCTGTTTGGAACTAACAAAAAAGAATCTTTCAAATGCGGGTGCATCATCAAGCTCATATGAGAATGGGAGAGCATGGCTTCCATTTGGATCAATCAATGGAGTACTGTTCTTATCTTCCGGGTAATGAAGCGTAATTACTCCCCTGCCGTCTATAGAGAAAATTACCCCGTATTTGTTTCCTGCAGCATTGTAGGTTAGCTGAATTAGATCGGATTCAGATACAATATCATTATTAAACAGTTCTGAAGGGGCATTATTCCTATCTATGTATACTGATAATTCGGGTGTCAGGCCTTTTGATCGAATTATATTATCCTGACTGGTCGTTTGGTTAAGATGGGACAGGTTAAGAGTTAAAAATATTAATGCAGCAGCTATTGGAACAGCTTTTAGTGTAAAAGATCGAAAATCCGTCTTTTTAGATTTTGTTTCAGACTTATTATTAAGTTTTCTAAGAATGCCTTCTTTTATGAATGATGGAGGATATTTTTCAAGAATTTCCTTATTTGATAATTCAATATCTTTTAATAAATTATCTGTATCTTCATTATCTATAGATCCGGTTTTTTTCGGTGATAATTCATTAAGATAAAGTTGTTCCAGATAAATCTCCGGTACATGCTTTTTCACATCCGTGCCTCCATTAGGGTTAGTCCGTTTTTCCGTAGTTTTCTTAGTCTCTTTCTTACTCCGGAGACTGATAACCCTACAAAATCGGCTGTTTCTTCCAGGGTTAGCTTATCCACATAATGAAGTACGGCAATTGTTCTTGTAGAAGTTTTCTCGTTAGTAAAAATTCCATCCAGAAAACCCTTTGTCACTATATTTTCCTCAATGTCATCCGTAGAAGCAATCTGCTGGATAATGGATTCATCTTGTGATTCCTTTTTACTTTTTGCAGATCTGAGTTTATTCAGACATATATTTGTTGCCATGGTATACAGCAGGCTGGAAGGAGCTTTATCGTTCAGTTTTTTCTGCTTTTTTACCACCTGAACAAAAACATCCTGCATTGCATCCAGAGCACCTTCTTCGTCCTTAAGAATATATCTGCATCTACGTAAGACCATTGGTCCATATTGGGTGTAAAGTTTTTCAACGTCTATTGCCATACATTAATTGTAACACAGTGGAATGTAAAAAATGTCACTCGATAAAAAGATTTCCATTATTTTTTTTTATTTTTCGTAGAGACGCACGGCCGTGCGTCTTTACGAAAAAGGTAACAGATATAACAGTAGAGGCGCGATTTTAAGGATGCATAACCGAGTAGGAACGGTTGCATAGCCGAGCAGGGACGTAGTCCCGACCAGGCAAGCTTGCTTCCGACCAGGTATCGCGTCTTTGCAAAAAGGTAATTGTTTTACAAAGAAAGGTAACAGAAATATAAGTAACAGTTGTTACATCAGACATAGGAGAGTAATAAATGAAAAAAAGCATAATT
>DAOWEB010000187.1 GCA_030638735.1 Spirochaetaceae bacterium | reverse complement strand
TGTAATTAGTAAAAGGTATACCACCATATATTAGTAAGTCCATTAATGAAATTGCAATTATAAATATTAAAATAAAACTTATATTTAATTTTTGAGATATACTTAAATTATTCCAAATTAACTTCATAAAATTAACGGATACATGTATTCGTTAATTTTATATTTTATTCTTTGATCCAGTATGTTTTCCAAAATTGATCTATTAAAGGATTTTTTTATTTTATCCCAGTCACTCTCTATTGGTAATTTACCCAATTCCTTTAGAAATAAAAACTCTTTATATATTCGCCCTGACAAATTCAGTTCCCCTGAAGGAAGTTCACCTGAAGAACTCACACTAAGCAAATCACCTAATATTATTCTATTTATAAGTTGTGGAGAAATAAACATAGAATCTGTATTCAGATCAAACCGTGCTGGAGCTGTCAATTTCGCAGCAAGAAACCTGTTATTTTCGGATTTATCAAGCCATTTCATCGAACGAAGCTGTGAAGCAAGAATATAATTTACGGCTTCCAAATGTTTATCAAAAAATATTTTTGAAAAATATAAATAACTGGTATTAAGACTTTTATGCAGAACCATAAAATTACTATTTTCCTTAAGGGCCAATGAAGAATTAGGTTCCCAGGTAGTAAATAGATCAATATCCCCTCTACTTAAAGCACCAGCCATATCCACAATCTTCATTGGAATAAGTTCAGTGTCTTTTTCATCCATACCTGAAGATTTTAATACCTCCAGAAGTGAAAAATGTGCATTGGATATATGAGGATAACCTATCCTTTTATTTTTGAACTCAGAAATAAGCATAAATTCATCACTTATTATAGAAGAGTAACCATATTTTACCAAAGAAGTAATTACTACATCCACATTAACAGCAGCCAGTATTGCCGGCATATCTCCACCAGTTGCAAGTTCAAGATCCCCTCGCTCGAGAAAGAAGTTTGAATCTGCACTTTTATAAAAGGGATGAATACGTATTTCATATCCCTTTGCTGATAATGAATCCCGAAGTACACCGTCATATCCGAAAAGAGCACCAATTATACCAGGAGGAATGGACAGGGGTTGTATTCCAATATCGATTATACTTTCATCTTCACCAAACTTGTAAGTACTGTATAGAGGATGATTAGACAGATTCGGAGAAGATACAACAGATAATGGATTTTTATTTTGCTTACAAGCCGAATTAAAGATTATTACCAACAGAATCAGGAAAAATATTTTTATACGCATTTATATTATATCCCTCTCCAAATAAGAATAAGTGAATCAATTACTAAATGCCAGTAATTTCATATTTTTTTATTTTTCTATAAAGAGTTGCTTCACCAATATTCAGTTTTTCAGCGGTTTTTCTTCGGTTACCATTAAAAAGATTAAGAGCGTTAATTATTGCATTCTTTTCATAATCAGCAAGACTGCCTGATTCCGAAACCTCATTAGAGATTTCGCTACCGGAATCAGATCTAACAGAACTGTATAAAGGTGGTAGATCTTCAGGGAGAAGTAATCCATTTTTCCCCAGACTGACCACACATATAAGTATATTTTCCAGTTCCCTTACATTTCCCGGCCAGTTGTACTCAGTAAGAATTGTTAGTGTTTCAGAAGCTATATTTCCACCTTCCTGTCTGGTAGATCCATTTTTCTTTAATATATATTCTGCCAGCATGGCTATATCAGCTTTTCTGGATCTGAGAGGTGGTACTTCTATAGTAAGAACCTGTATCCTGTAAAACAGATCTTCCCGAAATCTCCCCTGCTCAACTTCTATTCTAAGATTACGATTAGTAGCTGCCAGGATACGTACATTGATAGGAAAAGTTCTTGGACTGCCAAGAGGTCTTACTTCCCTCTCCTGCAGAACACGAAGAAGTTTAGCCTGTACAGCCAGATCAAGTTCTCCAATCTCATCAAAAAAAAGCGTACCTCCATCTGCACTTCTTATAAGACCTTTTACCGAGTCTATAGCCCCTGTAAAAGAACCCCTTACATGACCGAAAAGTTCACTTTCTATTACAGTAGAACTAATTGCAGCACAGTCGACAACAACAAAGGGCTTATTTCTCCTTTGACTATGATAATGCACCGCCTTTGCAACCAGCTCCTTGCCTGTTCCGGTATCCCCCTGTATAAGAATGGAAGTATTTGTTGGCCCTACCCTGGCTATCAGTTTTTTTAATTCCAGCATTGGTACAGAATTGCCAACAAGGGCTTCGTAATCAAATTTTAGTACAGACTTAAGCTGTGTGTTTTCTTCTTTTAAAAGCCACATTTGATACAATTTATCAATCCTGATTCTGAGCTCTTCCTGAGGGAAGGGTTTTTGCAGAAAATCAACAACACCGGCTTTTACTGCTTCAACGGCAAGTTGAATATTCCCCTGGCCTGTAAGCATAATTATCATAATATCTGGATAAATTGGTTTAATTATTTTAAGAAGTTTCATCCCGTCAATACCGGGGAGATTAAGATCAATAATAGCTGCATCAATTTTTATCTTAGTCATAAGTAAAATTGCTTCTTCTCCCGACTCTGCCTTATGAATTATGTAATGATCTTCTGAAAAAATTGTCTTTATCATTCTTTGAAAAAGAGGATCATCATCAACAACCAGTAATGTAAAAATATGATCAGGGACAAACATACCTCTATTATCTTCCATTACTGTAAAAATATCAATTCTTTTTCTATCAAATTGATAGGAGATGATAGAATCTATCTTTCATTTTGATAGTTAAAATTGTAATAAATCATTCTTCTATAGGTAAACCGTACAATAAACATGGCACAATTCCTGCTTTATATAATAGTAAACATATTCAGATGAATTTTTTACAGGAGAAGTACATTGATAAAAGTGCTGGTAATTGATGATGAAAGGATGATGACTAATATGATTAAAGTTATATTGGAAGACAGAGGACACAGTGTCACTGGTTTCAGCAATTCCATTGCAGGTGAATATGAAGCTATAAAAAATAATTATGATCTTATTTATCTGGATCTTCATATGCCGGAAAGAAATGGTGCTGAAATTACCAAAAATATTCTAGCTGTTAAACCTGACAGTAAAATTATTATTATAACAGCATTCCCTACAGACTCCCTTGCCGGAGAAGCATTGAAATCCGGTGCACTTACCCTTCTGGAAAAGCCATTAAGTTTGACAAAAATTATTGATTCGATAAATATAAAAAACCCGGAGGAAGAAAAGTGAGTGAAATAGATCTTTTTAATGAAGAAGATGAGGATGTGGATAACCAATCCAATAAGTATCTGATGTTTCATCTTGGAGCTGAAGAGTATGGAATAGACATTGCACGTATTACTGCTATTGAGGAACTTCCGCAGATAACTGCAATTCCGGATATGCCTGATTTTGTAAAGGGAGTTATAAATCTTCGTGGCAAAGTTATTCCAGCTGTAGATTTACGTTTAAGATTTGGTATAGAAAAACGTGAATATGATGACAGAACCTGTATAGTTATTGTAAGTGTGAATGAGAGCACCCTCGGTCTAATAGTGGATATAGTTTCTGAAGTACATGAAATTAAAATAAATGATATTGGTTCCCCTCCGGCATTTAAAAACACATCAGGAAAAGAGCAGTATATATCAGGTCTGGCTAAAAAAGGGGAAGAAGTCAAGATTATTCTCGACGTAGAAAAAATTATCAGCAATGAAGAAAAAGCAGTTTTGGAACTTAGATAAATGGCTGGTCGAAAACAAGTTTGCTGCTCGGCTTTGCAACCAAAGGAGAGAAAAATGGTAAAAAAGAAAATAAGTTTTTTTAGAAGTATTCGGGGAAAACTCTTAATGTTTTTCATTGCAGTCGGGGTAATTTCCAGTGGCACAATTGGTGTTATCTCTGTAATTCAGTCACAAAATGCAATTGAAAATGAAGCAATAGCAAAATTAAGTGTTGCAGCAGAGCTGAAAACCCAAACCATAGAAGCATTTATGGTCTCCAGATATGATGAGATGCATCTTATAACAGGTTTAACCATCTTTCAGGAGATTATGGAAGTTGTCCTTGAGGATATAGTTACATATAATATCCAACCATCCAATGACATAACTCAAATATGGAAAGATCTGGAAGCAGTTAGTTATGTATACAGAGTAAATGTAGAACAGTTTCTTAATAAATATGTTGAGGCCCTGGGAGCATACAACGAGATGAAAGTGGTTGCTGTTTTCGACATTAAAAATGCAGATGGAGAAATAGTATTCCATGAGGGGGACCAAATATATTCTGTTAATCATCTGACTGGGAACAGAGCTGGTCTTTCCATGTATAAAGGTGCTATGGAACTAATGGAAAATAAAAAAAGCGGGGTGACTGCAGAAGAAACCGGATGCTCATTTCTATATACCTCTACTATTGAACATTGTAATGAATTAGATATGGCAAGCATTCATCTTGCTCATGGGATACCACTTCATAATCTTTCAAAAGATGAATTAAAGAGAAATACTCCTGTAGAAAAAAGATTTTCCAGTATGATAATTGCAGATGTAAATGTACATGCACTATATGCCCTTCTCCAGGAATCCACTGGAATGGGAGAAAGCGGAGAATCATATCTTGTTGGAAGCGTAGAGGGGAAAGACGGATATTGGATGCTATCTCAATCCAGATTTTCAACAGAAAATACAGTTTTTACTCAGCCAATGAATACTTTGGATGTAAAACGAGTTTTAGGTGAAAAAGTTTCTGACAGAGGATCAGAAATTTGCCAGAACAATATTTACCCGGACTATAGAGGTATAAATGTGCTTGGACACAATCATTATCTTGAAATAGGCGAGCATGAATGGGCGCTAATGACTGAAATAGATGAAGCTGAGGTATTTCAGGCATCAAACAAAATGATGATGTTTATTTTATTGATTGTAGGAGGCCTCATTGTTCTTATTGCAATAGTGGCTCTATTAATCGCAAATATGTTTGCAAAACCAATAGTCAAAGTAGCAGAATATGCTGCAGAAATAGGAATAGGTAATTTTGATGTAATAATAGACAGCAAGTTATTAAAAATGAAAGATGAACTTGGAACACTTTCCGGATCTTTTGACACTATGATTGAAAGCCTTCAGTACAAAGGAAACATGGTAGAAGAAGTAGCAAAGGGTAACCTGACCATTGATGTTGAACTTGCATCTGATAAGGATATGCTGGGGACTTCTTTAATACAGATGACAGGTTCTCTCAATAATCTGCTTGGACAGATAAATATGTCTGTTGATCAGGTTAATATCGGGGCAGATCAGGTTTCTCAAGCCAGTCAGTCCCTCTCTCAGGGTGCAACAGAATCAGCCAGTTCATTAGAAGAAGTCTCAGCATCTGTAACCCAGATAAACAGCCAGTCAAGACAAAATGCAGAGAATGCAACAGAAGCCAACGGACTGGCAAAGCAGGCAACAGAAGATGCAGAGAAGGGAAACAAAGAAATGGAAAGCCTTTCCAATGCCATGGAAAAGATAAATGAATCTTCTGATCAGATTAAAAAGATAGTCAAAGTAATTGATGACATTGCATTCCAGACAAATCTGCTTGCTCTGAATGCAAATGTGGAAGCCGCCAGAGCTGGTAAATACGGGAAGGGTTTTGCAGTTGTTGCAGATGAAGTTCGTAATCTGGCAGTAAGAAGCGCAGAAGCTGTAAAAGAAACAACGGAAATGGTAGATGAGTCTATTAAAAATATTGAATCTGGCAATAAGGCTGTAGAAGCAACTGCAACTCAGCTTGCATCTATTATGAATGGATCATCAAAGGTTGCAGATTTCCTTGAAGAGATAGCTACTGCCAGCAAGGAACAGGCAGAAGCAATTGACCAGATAACCCAGGGCTTGGATCAGATAGACCAGGTTACACAGTCAAATACAGCAAGCGCCGAAGAGAGTGCAGCTGCATCAGAAGAATTGGCATCACAGAGTGTACAACTTAAAAATATGGTGGCAACCTTCAAACTTAAGAATGTAGATAAAAATAGAGTGGTTCAGCCAAAACAGCTTGAGTATCAGTCAGCAGAACTCAAATCTCAATTAGTTCATACTGGCAGAAGTCATAGTGAAAAGGTGTAACTAATGTTGACCCGGCAGTTGTGATTTCATTAGATGATGATGATTTTGACCGGTTCTAATTAACAGTTTACTTCATTAGCTCCCATTATTCCGGGAGCTGATGTGTATATCATAAATTATCTTTAGAGGAAAGATAGATGTTTATTGATGCTGATATTAGTATTAAAAATCAAAAAAATATTCTTTTGGTTGAAGATGAAGCCATTATAGCAATGTCAAAATTAAGAGAGCTTGGTAAATATGGATACAATAGTGTCCATGCATTAAATGGCGAAAAGGCTTTAGAAATAATAGAATACAACGAAGAAGGAATAGACCTTATTCTTACGGATACGTTGTTAAGAGTTCAAAGATAACCGTCCTGGATGCCTCTATCAAAATGGCATTCAAGCTTCATGATAATATCATCATACGTAAGCAGGCTGTGGAAGAAACCATAAAAATGAACAAACTCCTCAGGACTACAATTGACGGGGTACCTGAATCAATAATGCTGATCAGTACTGATTATAAAATATTGATGCATAATAAGGCAGTAGAAGATAATTACTTCATGGATGAGGATATGGAACCTAAATACTGTTACCAGATTTCTCATAACAGGACAGCACCCTGTAAAGGAGCGGAACACCCATGTCCCTCAAAATGTGTGAAAGAAACCTTAAAACCATGCAGCAGCCTGCACAAACATATACAAAAAGACGGGAGTATACGTTTAGTTGAACTGAAAGCGGAACCATTGTTCAACGAAAATGATAAGCTGACAGGAATTATCGAAACAACTCACGATATTACAGAACAGAAACTTGCAGAAGAAATATTGATACAGAAAGAGAACAAATTAAGGAGTATCTTCAGAGCAGCTCCTACCGGCATAGGCCTTGTAGCAAACCGCATAATAACAGATTTAAAGCAAGCAGAAATATCAGCATTGGAAATAAGAAAATCTAATATAAAATATCATTAATTATCAGAATAGAGAGCACAGTAAAAATTCTAAGCTATTTTATTCAGACTCTAGCTTTTTTATGATAAATTTAAATAACTCTCATTTGCAACCCTAATAAGATTCCAATTGCGTCCTATAACCACCTCTAATATCAATTACCTCACCTGTCATAATTTCATTTTCAGAAATATCATTATAGATATACTTAACACAGGTCCCAGGAACCTTATCAGTAAGCCAGTACTCATGCTTAAAATCATTATCATCCGATTCATCATCTTCTATTACAAGATGTTCTGTTTTAAAAGATCCTGCTTTTGTTTTTACAGTTTCCTTTCCAACAGAATATTCACCATAGCTGTCAGTCCCAATCTGCTCTGTCTCATCATCAGTGCCACTGGAGGAATCCTTTGTTTCTTCCAGGATTAATTCCATAATTTTATTACTTTCGGAATCCCTGTATCTTGCCTTGAGAATATCCATATCTTCATCAATTAGCATTTCATAATACTGTTCTTTACCATCCGCATTGGAGGAAAGGGACCACCAGGAGCTGCCATTACCCATATCTTTTAACAAAGCACGTTTAACAGTAATTTTTTCTTTACTGTTAACATTGGAAACTTCCCAGGTAACACCTTCTCCCTCTTTAAAGTTATCATCTTCAAAACCATAGCCAATCAGAAGCATATGTGTTGCATAAAAAATTGAAAACTCCATCATTGGATTAAAATAAACACCCTCTGAGTTTGAACTTTCCATATCAGATAAAGCAACATTGAAATCACTAATAGCTGTTTCAAAGGTTGCACATCCAAATAAACCCGTAATAATAATTAAAATGATAAATATTTTTTTCATCACTGCCCCCTTGATTTACATTATTATCGCATGGTAATAAGAAAACAGTCAAATTTAGTTATTATTTTATAGAGGAAAATTATGTTTTTTGCAGATGAGCCATATATATCAGATTTTTTTAAAAATACAGTAAAAAATAATAATATTCCTGTAGTCAACACTGGTGTTGTAAAAGAACTAGGCCTTAATAGCGGGACTAAATTCATTAAGGAATCCGAAGCTGTAAAACTGGCAGGAGAATCAAAAAACCCGATCATATATACAACATCTGAAAATGCAATAGGATGGATTTCAAAAAATCTTTCCTTTACTAATTTACCAGCTAAAATTGAATTGTTTAAAAATAAAATTAAGTTTCGTAAATTAATACAATCTATATATCCAGATTTCTATTTCAAAGAAGTATTTATTGAAGACCTGGAGAAAATTAATTTGGATGAACTTCCTCTGCCATTCATTATTAAACCAACTGTTGGATTTTTCAGTATGGGTGTTTACAAGGTTTCAAATAGAGGAGAGTGGCTAAAAACAAAAGAATCAATTATAACTGAAATTGAAGAAATTAATGATCTGTATCCCCGGGAAGTATTAAATACCAGTTCTTTTATTATTGAACAATGTATTGAAGGCGATGAGTATGCTGTTGATGCTTATTTCAATGCCCTGGGTGAACCGGTAATTCTCAGTATATTACATCACACTTTTTCTTCTGATACTGATGTAAGTGATCGGGTATATACTACATCAAAAAAAATAATTGAAGATAATATTATTGAATTTACAGATTTC
>DAOWEB010000364.1 GCA_030638735.1 Spirochaetaceae bacterium | reverse complement strand
GATGAAGATTCTTGGTATTGAAACATCCTGTGATGAATGCGCTGCATCAGTTGTAGAAGATGGAAAAAAAATTATTAGTAATGTAATTGCAACACAAATTGAGGATCATAAACTTTATAATGGTGTAGTTCCTGAAATTGCTTCACGATTGCATGTTGAATGGATTAAATCAGTTGTAAAGGAAGCTACATTCGATTCAGGAATTGATCTTGAATCAATTGATGGTATTGCAGTTACAAACAGACCTGGGCTGGTAGGTTCTCTTCTTGTTGGCTTAAGTTTTGCAAAGGGTCTGGCATTGTCCCTGAATAAGCCGTATATTGGTGTCGATCATATTATGGCACATCTTTATGCACCATATCTTGAACATGAAATAGAATACCCATATTTGGGAGTTCTTGTTTCCGGAGGTCATACCATAATCAGTCATGTTACTGAGTTTAATAAAATGGCAGTCCTTGGAACAACAATTGATGATGCCTGTGGCGAAGCTTTTGATAAAGTTGCTAAATTTTATGATCTTGGCTATCCAGGTGGAATTGCAATTGATCGTCTTTCTTTAGAAGGGGATTCCGGGGCTTTTAATTTTCCAAACCCTTCATTACATAAGGGTGATCATAGGTATGATGTATCTTACTCCGGTCTTAAGACAGCTGTTATAAATCAACTCGATCAATTTAGAAATGGTGAATCTGAAAAATCAAAGGCTAATATAGCTGCAAGTTTTCAAAGAGCAGCAGTTGATATACTAATGCGAAGAGTAAAACGGGCACTTAAAGATACAGGGTTGACAAGAATTGTTGCAGGTGGTGGAGTTGTTGCAAATTCTTTACTTAGAAAAGAGCTGCTGAGCCTTGAGAATATCCAGACAATTATTCCCTCTATGTCTTTATGTACAGATAATGCGGCAATGATTGCTGGGATTGGGTTTCATTACCTTGAACAGGGAGTTAGATCTGATTACTCTCTGAATGCATCTTCCAGGGTTCCTGCTTTTAGAAAGAAATATCCGTAGGGAACAGGCCTGGTCGCAACTTCGTTGCTGCTCGGCTATGCAACCTTAGCATGCCTGTTCCTTACGGAACGAATTATACAAAATTATCCAGTTTTACCAGGTCCTCATCCGAATCATATAGTTCAGGTTTATCAAGGTATGTAATTTGAACCAGATTTTCTGCAATTTTTCTAATTGCCAGGGAAAATTGTGAATTAGGATTTGAAATAACAAGAGCTGTTCTCTTTATAATGGATGTGGAAACCTGATCTGTGTATTCAATAAAACCAATGTATTCCATATTTATGCCAATATTTTTTTTACATATTTGTCTAAGTTTTGAACCAAGAGTTATTGCCTGCTTATTTCTTCCAATATTTAATACAATTCTTGGATAGAAGCTGTTAATTTGTTTTAAGCTGTAAGCTCCGGATTCAGGATTTGTTTTGCCCAGTAGTTCAGTCAGCTTGAGAAATGAATTATCAGTTCCTTCCATTCTTTCTGTAATAAAATTATGAATAATCTCTCTTTCCCTGCTTTTTACAGGAAAGCTTCTAAAAAGCATTCTAAACATGGTTGTTTTTAAAAAAGCATATGCACTAAGAATAGATGTGGTTTCCGGAGTAGTAACAAGCAGCCCCGTTTTTGAAATTAAGAAAAAATCAATAATATTGTAAGAACTTCCAGCACCAAGATCCAATAGTATGTAGTCGGCAACCAGGTTTTGAATACCTTTTATTAATTTCTTTTTTATAAAGTATTGTAAATTAGCTGTTCCAGGGATTAAAGAATCACCTGGAATAAAATAAAGTCGATCAATATCTGTTTTTACAACCAGTGATTCAAGAGAGGTTCCTTTATTGTAAATAAAATTTCCTATTCCCGGGTGGCTGTTTTTTATTCCTAAGCAGGTATGTAAATTAGAACTTCCCAGATCGAGATCTATTGCAATTACTGTCTTTCCCATTTTGGCCAATGTTATGGCTAAATTTGCGGTAAAAATTGTTTTACCAACTCCACCTTTCCCGCTGGCAATCGGAATTATAGTATTCATGCTTATAAAAATAGATTATACTTGATTAAAAATCAAACTAAATTTTTATAAAAGGCTTTTACGATGTCTATAAATTCAGTTTGTTTTTGGCTTTTTGCGCCAGTTTATTGCTAATATATTAGAGAAGAAGTATTTTTTAAGTAGATGATGTGATACAGCGCAAAAAGCTGTATAAGGATGAAAAATGTCTGATAATTATAATCTTGATGATGCTATTAGAAAAGTTGAGGGTTTTCCTAAAGAGGGAATTGTTTTTTATGATATAACGAGTATTCTTTCTAATCCTGCTGCATTTTCCTACTGTATAGCTCAGATGGTTAAAATGTATACGGATAAATCTATTGATGGTATTGTAGCTGTCGAGGCCAGAGGTTTTTTATTTGCAGCACCTTTAGCTGAAAGGCTGGGGATACCCCTTATTCTTGCAAGGAAAAAAGGTAAACTTCCAGGGAAGGTTATTGAAAGAAGTTTTGCTTTGGAATATGGAGAGGACGTAATCCAAATTCAGCAAAATGATATAAAAAAAGGTCAAAATCTACTTCTTATTGATGACCTTGTAGCCACAGGTGGAACATTAAAAGCTGCTGCTGAGCTTATAGAGGATTCAGGTGCAACTGTTGAAGAAATATGTTGTATTATAGGCCTTCCATTTCTGAATAATTTTGAACCACTGGATAAGTATAAATTGACTACATTAATAAACTATGAAAGTGAATCTGTGTAGAAAAAAGCGGAGAAGGGAAAAAGGGAGACCGGAGAATGGAAGATTTATGATATTCCCGTCTCCCTTTTTCTTGTATTCTCTCCCTTGACAAAAAGCGGGGCATTGGTTAAATTACCACGGTATCTGATTTAAACAGATACTTGTATTGGCCTATTGTGTAATTGGTAGCACAGCGGATTCTGGTTCCGTCAGTGAGGGTTCAACTCCTTCTAGGCCAGCTTCTTTGGTCCCTTCGTCTATCGGCTAGGATGGAAGATTCTCAGTCTTCAGAGAGGGGTTCGATTCCCCTAGGGACTAAGGTAATTTTTTTCTATCGATATTTTTAATTTAAATATGTTATACTCTAACTTATGGAAGATAAATCAGTATTTAGCCGTCTTATTCTGGGTCTTTCCAGGGAAGAGAGACTTGAGATGCTGCAAAAAATTCACACCATTACACCCCTAAATGATCTACCTCTGAAAAATGAATATACAGAAGAAGAATATGATTATGAAAAAAGTTATCAGACTTTTAGTTTTTTTGAAAAAGTTATTATATTTTTTACTGTTTTATTTTCTTCAAAAGAAAAAGCTGTAGCAATTGAAAATTTATCTATGGATAAACTGGCAAGGAGATTAGAAAAAGAAAATCCTGGTTTAATTAATTATTCTGAAAAAAAGTTTATTAATAACTTTTTTATAGAAGTTGAAAAGCTTCAGGACTCTCTGGGTATTTTTAAAAATAATTTACCTGTTATCCTGAAATTAAATGAAAGTGATTTTATTGCTTTTCTTGTAGGGCTCCATTTTCCTGAAATAGAAGCAAAGCTTCTCCATTCAATTGACCCTAAGGCTGTAGCTTCTGATTTGGAATTTGAGAGTTCATTTCAGCTCAAAAGACATATTGAATTCAGAATTGATGAAATTTTAGGTGAAATAGATGTTGATAAAAAGAAAATTATCTATAGAGAGGTAAAAAATCTTCATGTTTTAAATGCACTGACTGTATATAATTTTGAAAATATATTATCAGCATTTTCAGCAGAAGGAACTGATGATAGTCTTATTTGTAGTTTTATTGATATAAGAAAATATCTTCATCATCTTATTGATATCCTTTTCAGTTTAAATGTGTCACCTTCGGCGGATACATTAAATGCTGTATTTATGTTTAGTGAAGAAATAAAACATCCAAATAGTAGCACTGATCTCGAAAAAATACTCAAACAGAATATGGAAGATGCTGATTTTTCTCTTAATATGATTAGAAAATTTAATACTGATATTCCACTTGAGTCATTTTTATGTCTTGTTAATAGAAATATGAACTTTCATCCTG
>DAOWEB010000414.1 GCA_030638735.1 Spirochaetaceae bacterium | reverse complement strand
ATAATGCGGATCCAGGATAAGTATAACTTCTTCTATATTTTTCAATGTGATCTCATTTATCAGTTTCTCGTTTATAGCAAGAAATCGGTGTTTTACAAGTGCAAACCAGACACTTCCAATCCAGATTATTAAAAGTATTGGGGTCAGAGTCGGAAGACCTCTATAGCCTCTGTAGAAATCTGAAAACAGACCGCAAATAATAGCTATCACCGCACCTGTGCAAATAATTTTCATCTGAAGTTTTATCCTGTTGGAATCAGACCTGACTGCACCAATAATTACAATTATCATAGATATCAAATTATATAAGTTGGCATAAATGTGCGAAGAATAATACCAGAAACCAAATGGAATATCATTGATGACAGCATTCCGGATCAGGTGCTTATACAGATATACTAC
The DNA here is from genome assembly GCA_030638735.1 of Spirochaetaceae bacterium. Lineage (GTDB taxonomy): Bacteria > Spirochaetota > Spirochaetia > B11-G9 > B11-G9 > JAJRQE01. Next base: position 2,787 of record DAOWEB010000414.1, on the reverse strand, counting down.
AGGAAGAATAAAAATAAGAACTATAAATAGTCTTTTCCGTTTTATTTTTATGTTGTATTTTGTAAAATGAAGGGCAAAAAGCAGCAAAAACGGACTGTAGGAATAAGCAGCAGTGTATCCAATTTTTAACCAAATCATTTTTTCATCGAGTGTCATAATTGGAGAATTAATGAAAATAAAACTGAAACTCCACAAAGCATAAATCAGACAGATGCTAAAAAATAACAGATTGATTTTTGACTTATAGTTTAAAAAAAGAAGATAAGCACCAAAATATATGTATGTAACAAAAGCAATACTATTTAATACAACACCTATCATATTTTCTCCATTATTTTCTAAATAATAGGAAAAGCTATAATTTCTGTCAATCAGTTTCAATGTAATTATTTTTAATAACACAATCCTTAAAAATGGATACTAGGCCATCTGTTTAGCCAGATAAACAAAAGTAGAATTGTACTTGTATGAATAGTCAGACGGCAGTCTAAGGAAAAGATCTTTGTAATTCATATTGAGTATTATTGAAAATCACCCAATTCCTATCTGTTAAATGGAATTTTCTTTCTCCAGATCAAGAAGCCACTTTTTCCGATGCAGCCCGCCGCCATAACCTGTCAAACTGCCGTCGGCACCAATAACCCTGTGACAGGGAATTATTACAGCAATTCGATTATGCCCATTGGCAGATGCAACTGCTCTGACAGCTTTTGGATTTCCCAAAGCAACAGCCTGCTGCTTATAGGAACGTGTTTCACCATAAGGAATATCCAGAAGCCCTCTCCAGACAGATTGTCGGAACTCTGTGCCAGGAGTATCCAGGGGAACAGTAAATGTTTTACGTCTCCCTTTAAAATACTCTTTCATCTCCAGTTGTACATGATCAAGATGAGGGTTTTCTCCAGGTAAAATAACTACATTTAAACGTTTGCGCAGGTCTTTAAATTCTGTTTCCAGCATTCTTCGATCGGTAAATTCAAGAAGACAGATCCCCTTTTTACTGGCACAGGCAAACATAGGGCCCACAGGACTTGTAAACCGGACAATATTTAAAACTGATTTATCATTAGTATTTGAGGGTGGATCTCCAAAAATAGAACGATAGCTGTCGTTAAAACCACTTAATGACTCATAGCCACTGTCAAATGCCGACTCTGTTATAGAATTACCACTGTTTATACTGTTAAAAGCTGAATTAATTTTAAGCTGTCTGTGATAGGCATGAAACGTAATATTGTGGTGTTTTTTAAACCATCTGCTAATCTGACTGGGTTCAATGCCTCTTTGTTTTAAATCATAATCCTTAATTTTTAAATAGGGATCCTGATGAAGTTCTTTTATTATTTCTTTGATATATTCCGGTGTTTCATCCAGTTTTTCCATTGGTTTACAGACTTTACAGGGCCTGTATCCATTTTGCAGTGCCTCCTGGGTAGTATCATAAAAAATAACATTTTCCTGTTTTGGTTTTCTTGCCCTGCAGGAAGGTCTGCAGAATATACCTGTAGTTTTTACAGCTGTTATAAAAATGCCTTCGTAATAAGTTTCTTTCTTTCCTATGGCATCATATTTTTCCTGAAATGTTAATTTCTGCATAAATGAAGACCTCTCTATTATTTATAACATAAATTTAACATTGCAAGTTTTTTTCTGCTACCGGAAATTTGACAAGTATGTTCATTTTACTATATCTAAGTAAAAATTAACAATAAATATCAATTCTTTTCAAAAAAACAGGTTATTATTAAATTTTATTCTTAATTCAGAGATAGTTATTAGCTGATATTTTATTTGTTTGTTTTACCGAAGAACTCAACACTCTCTCCAAATAATTTCGACCTATTTTTCCATCATCATCATATAAAACATCCGCGAGGTCCCATGTCCACTCTGCAGGTCCCTGCACTCCATAAGGTACAGGAGATATAGTGACATGCCGGGAGGTTCGGACCAGCCAGTTATATAGTTTCTGTCTCAGGTCGCTAACAATATCCTTATAATCAGAATTGAAATAAAGATTGTTCAGTTCCCAGGGGTCTTCAGTATAATCATAGAGTTCACCAAAATCCTTACCTTTGCACATCTCTGGAAGATATTGCGTAAATTTAAATCGTTCAGTATGAATTGTTTTGGTCAAAGGATGTTCTGTAACAACACATTCCTTTAGCTTCTTTTCTTTCTCTAATATTGGAGTTATGTCATCTCCATTAACCCAATTCGGCTGTTCAATTTCTGCAAGACGACATATGGTTGGAAAGAAGTCCACAGATTCGACAAGAGAGTTTCTTACTTCCCCGGATGGAATTTCCCTGGGATAAGACCAGATAAACGGTATTCGTGTAACACAGCGATAACTCACCCCTGGAGCTTTCTCTATCATTCCATGCTCACCCGCGAATTCACCATGATCCGATGCGTATACAATTATTGTATTCTCCAGAATTCCCATGGATTCAAGCTTGTCGATCACCTCTCCAAAGGCAAAATCAATTTGAGAAATAGATCCATAGTAACCTCTGAGAACCCTTCGCCGGGTCGATTCCCAGTCCTTTGGTTCGAAGAGTCTCCATTCGTCATTTTTTTGATAGTACTGCTGTGCAATTTGGGACAACTCATGCCTATCGGACAGATTGTCGTCTGCATTAGGCGGAAGTGTTATAGAATCTTCATTGTACATATTCCAGAATGAAGGAGAAGGTGCATATACCTGATGAGGTTTCGGTAATGAGAGCCAGCAAAAGAAAGGTTTTTCTGATTCATGGCATTCTTCAATAAATTGAATTGACT
>DAOWEB010000029.1 GCA_030638735.1 Spirochaetaceae bacterium | reverse complement strand
TCCATAACATTCTTTATCATTCCCTGTGCAAACCTGTCCTGCATCGGTGCCCATGGATCATTATGGTTGATATACCCTTCCATAAGATGTGAAACCACATCTGCTGCAGAAATTGCAGTCTGTAAAACAGGAATGGAATATGTCAATTCAGGATCCAGTATTGAGACCTTTGGAAACATCAACGGACTTCCAAAACCTTCCTTTCTTTTAAATTCATCATTTGAAATCACAGATACGAGATTCATTTCTGAGCTTGTAGCCGGTATCGTTACAACCGTAACAATCGGCATTGCTTTAGTTGCTTCCACCTTACCTATCGCTATATCCCAGATATCACCGTCACTAAATACACCAAGAGCCATTGCTTTAACAGTATCAATAACACTCCCGCCACCTAAAGCAATTAAAACATCAGGTTTCTCTGCTTTGGCAATCTCAACCCCCTCTCTTATATGCTTAACTGTGGGATTGGATTTAACTCCGAAAAAAGATACTACTTCAACATTCTCTTCTTTCAGTGATTTAATTGCCTTGTCATAAAATCCAACTGATTTTACGAACCCCTCATCATAGGTGACAAGCATGGTTTTTTTTCCAAAAGATAAGGAAACCTCACCAAGTCTTTCAATTGTCCCTTCACCAAAAATTACTTTTGTTGGTAAATGGTATTCAAATGGAAACATATCTAATCCTCCTTATATCTATAAAACCATGACTAATCATGGTTTTTTAACCGTTGTCAGATGGACTCTTCAATTTTTCTTATCAGCCACTGAAGAAGTCATCTTCAGTGTAGTTTTTAATTCAATATTTATAGGTTTATAGTTATCAGTACCCAGCTCTAACCGTTCCAGCATAAGCTGTGCAGCATTTCGCCCTATTTCTTTCAGAGGCTGACTGATACTTGAAAATTCAGGTTTTATCAGTGAAACATATTCCTGATTCGGGAAGGTAGCAACATTATCAAAGACAAGCACAGAGATATCATCAGGAATTTTTAGATTATCCTGCAGCCTCACTTTGATTGCTCCTATTCCCATATAGATATTAGAACAGAATATCAGTGTCGGACCTGACTTCATTTCAACAAGCTTTTTAACAAAAACCTCCGGGCTTTCAGTGTTCAGATTTACTTTTTGAAGATAGTCGGGATTTTTTTTAATGTTTTTATCCTGAAGGGCCTTTTTAAACCCTCGCATTCTTTCAGAATCAGTATAGTAACCGCTGTAAACAGCTCCTATTTCCCTGTGTCCGAGTTCAATACATTTACAAATTGCGTTGTATGATGCCTGATAGTTATCCACGGTTATACTGTCGCATTTAAGTTCGGGAATTAGCCGGTCAAGGAGAATAACAGGAAGCCCCTGCTCAAGACATAATTCAACGTGATCACCATTAACTGATGCCGATGCAAGTAAAATGCCGTCAACCTTTTTATTTGCAAGCAAATTCATCTGACTGACTTCCCTACACCTGTCATTACCATAATCAGAGAGGATAGTGTGGTAACCATGCTCTGCCATGCATCGTTCAAATTCCTTTATTATTGGAGGGAAAAAAGAATCGGTAATATCCGGAATTACAACTCCTATGGTATTAGTCTTACTTGATTTAAGCCCGCTTGCTATGGGATTAAGTTTATAATCAAGTTTTTTTATTGCTTTCTCAATCTTAATGCGATTTACTTCAGTAACATTCCTGCCCTGAAGATACCTGGATATTGTAGACTTTGAAACACCTGATTCATTTTCAACATCAATTATTGTGGACAATTAAAGCTCCTAAGTGAGAACGTTCTCACTTAAATTATTATAAACCCTCATGAAAGTATTTGTAAAGGAAATCTTTCAAAGAATCACTAAATTCTTTAAAATAAGATATATTAAAGTATAAATAGCAGAAATTGCAGGATAATTTTTTAATATACAGAATAATTATAATATATATTTAAATCTAGACGGACGAAATTTTTCCAATTCCTCTATTACCGAAAGAATTTCCTATTAATATCACATCACTCTACAAACTATTCTGAAATTCAGCCAGAGAAGTATACACTCCTCCTTTTTCAAGAGATTCATATAGCTGGCAATACAGTTTATACTGCTTTTCATAGACGGCACTTGTTTTTTGATTGGGAATATAATGATCTTTCAGACGGACCATCTTATCAGCCCCTTCCTGAATAGATTTAAATAAACCTACTCCTGCTCCGGCTATAATTGCAGCCCCGAGAACTGCAGCATCCGCCAATTCCAGAGTATCCACTTCCAGACCATACATATCAGCCTGCATCTGGTTCCATACCTTTGAATTGGTTGGGCCTCCAAGGATGCGTATTGATTTTATCTCATTTCCCGTATCCCGGACAGAACGAATAATATCATTCATCTCCATGGTGATCCCTTCCATGTACGCTCTGGCCAGACAGTTGCGGTCATGAGCAAATGTCATACCTGCCAGGACTCCCCTGGCTTCCGGATTGAAGCGCGGTGTCGCCGCGGAAGCGTAATGGGGAATGAAAACCAATCCCTTTGCCCCTGCAGGGACAGAGGCAACCATATCAGACAAAATGTCATAGATATTCTCTCCGGAATTTTTGGCATAGGCATTCTCCAGTCTGGCAATCTCATCCCGAAACCACCGGAACACTCCGGCAGCTGCAGGCTGATAGCCTTCCAGCATCCAGTCCCCGTAACAGGGATGATTGGTTACAAATGTCCGGCCTGTTTTGTCCCTGTATTCATGATTCAAACAGATACCGGTAGCTCCGGCTGTTCCCAAAGAAACAAACATGTAACCAGGATGGACTGCACCAGCACCCACTGAGGCACAGTTCTGATCACCTGCACCAACGATAATTGGTGTGCCTCCTTTAAGACCACATCGGGCTGCCGCCTCTTCAGAAACCTTACCTACAGGTGTACCCGAAGGTTTAATTTCAGGCAGAAGACCACTATCAATATTAAAAGTATCCAGAAGTTCCTCGTTCCATTTGAAAGCATAAGGATCCCATAGTCCATAATAGCGGGCATCGGATACATCACAGAAATAACTTTCCGCTCCCATTGCAGATAGAATATAATCCTGAAGCTGTACAACTTTACGGGTCCTCTTCCAGTTTTCAGGCTCATTTTTCTTCAGCCACATCATTTTAGGCAGCATCCAGGTAGTACTGTTGGGAAAACCTGTTATCTTAAGATATTTTTCAAAGGGAACTTTCCGGTTAATCTCCTTAACCTCTTCCACCGGACGGTTATCCATCCAGGAGATCATAGGTCTGATCAGATTATTCTGCTCATCCAGAAAAATAGTACAGCATCGCTGGCTGGAGAAAGAAACCCCTGCGATTCTGTCGGTATCAATACCCGAATTATCCAGAGCATCCCGGATGGCATTCATGGCTGACTCCTCCACTAGATTTACATCCTGGTCCACCCAACCGGGTTTGGGATAGATGCAGGGGTATTCATAATAACCGCTTCCAAACATTTTCCCTTCTACATTAAAAATACCGGCTTTAGATCCGGTAGTTCCCAGGTCAACACCTATTAGTAAATCCTGTACCATATTATCCACTTCCCCTTTGATAATTAAAAAATATTCATACCAGTCAATTCTATTACATATTAGTTTCTATAGACATAGTTTTAAAATACTTAAGACCATTTTCTTGTCATAGGTCTCAATACCCCAATTTTTAGCTGTTACAAGTACATCATCAGCCATAGCATCAAGCTCATTCTCCGGCATATTTGCCTCTTTAAAAGAAGTAGGAACTCCAATCTTTTTAAACCAGTCTACAATTGCATCTATACCTGCTTTGGCAGTTTTTTCTCCAACTTCTCCTTCTATTCCAAAAACCTCTTTTGCAAAAACAGAATATTTCTCTATTCGATCCTGCAAGTGAAACTTCATAACAGCAGGAATAGACACCGACATTGCAGATCCATGTGGAACATCATAAAAAGCAGAAAATGAATGTCCTACCATATGGATAGGGCTGTCAAAGGCTCCCAGTCCGCTTACATAGAAACCATTCCAGGCAAATGTTGATACCCACATTATTGTTGCCCTTGCCTGAGCATCTTTTGGATCTTTCAGTAATCTATCCATGCATTCCATAACATTTTTTATCATTCCCTGTGCAAATCTGTCCTGCATAGGTGCCCATGGATCATTATGGTTGATATATCCTTCCATAAGATGCGAAACCACATCTGCTGCCGAAATTGCTGTCTGCAAAACAGGTATGGAATATGTAAGTTCAGGATCCAGTATTGAGACCTTTGGAAACATCAATGGACTCCCAAAACCTTCCTTCCTTTTAATTTCATCATTTGAGATTACAGATACGAGATTCATTTCTGAACTTGTAGCCGGTATTGTCACAACTGCAACAATCGGCATTGCTTCTGTTGCTTCCACCTTACCTATCGCTATATCCCAGATATCACCGTCACTAAATACACCAAGAGCCATTGCTTTAACAGTGTCAATAACACTCCCGCCGCCTAAAGCAATTAAAACATCAGGTTTCTCTGCTTTAGCAATCTCAATCCCTTCTCTTATATGCTTAACTGCGGGATTGGATTTAACTCCAAAAAAAGATATTACTTCAATATTTTCTGCTTTTAATGATTTAATAGCTTTATCATAGAATCCTACCGATTTTACAAATTCTTCGTCATACGTAACAAGCATGGCTTTTTTTCCGAAAGATGAAGAAATTTCTCCTAGTCTTTCAATTGTTCCTTCACCAAAAATTACTTTTGTTGGTAAATAGTATTCAAATGGGAACATATCTTATACTCCTTATTTCTATAAAACACTGACTTCTCATATTTTTTGTCATAATATCTACATTTAATCCTGTCAGTTAGGAATTTCTCACGGTTTTCATTTTCTGATCCAGTAGTACAGCCGCTACCAGAATAATGCCTTTTATAATGCTTTGATAAAAAGTGAGTACACCCAACATATTAAGACCATTGCCTATAACCACTACAATCAATGCTCCAATAACCATACCCGGAATAGAACCTTCTCCTCCCGAAAGGCTTGTGCCTCCCAGAACAACAGCGATAATAACATCAAATTCAAAGCCATTTCCAATATTAGGCTCACCAATACCCAATCTGGATGATTGTATGGCGCCGGTAAATCCAACAATCCCACCTCCAATAATATAGTATATGGTCACCATCTTTTTGACATTAATACCAGTTAGTTCTGCTGCCAGCTTATTACCGCCAATTGCAATAGAATACTTCCCC